>NZ_JBIWKX010000044.1:0-69684 GCF_044765885.1 Amycolatopsis sp. NPDC102389 | reverse complement strand
TTCTTTCACCGCATTAGACGCGACGAAGGGAGCCTTCAGCCCACCATCGGCCCGCCCGAGAACACGCCACGTTTGACCTTCGGCTCAAATAGAACGCCACTTGCCACTCACGACCTCCGCGCGAAGATGCGCAAAGCGTGCCGACCCTCTTCGGCAAGCTCGCTTGCGGAGACCGCCAACACGACTTGCAGGACACCACCTAAGCGCTCACCTCGTCGGCGATGTGCTTCGCGATCTCCAGCGCGCTGGTCGCCGCCGGTGAGGGCGCGTTGAGGACGTGCACCTGGTTCCGCGCGGTCTCGATCAGGAAGTCGTCGACGAGGGCGCCGTCCGGGCGCAGCGCCTGTGCCCGGACACCGGAGCCGTGCCGCACGATGTCGTCCTCGGTGACCGCGGGCACGAGCCGCGCGAGGCTTTCGGCGAAGCGGCGTTTCGAGAACGACCGGCGGACCTCGTCGAGCCCGGTCGGGTACGCGTACTTGCGCGCGAGCCGCCAGACGCCGGGGAAGCGGGCGACTTCGGCGAGGTCCTTCGCGGAGACGTCGCGCCACGTGTAGCCCTCGCGCCGCAGCGCCAGGACGGCGTTGGGGCCGGCGTGCACACTGCCGTCGAGCATGCGGGTCAGGTGCACGCCGAGGAACGGCAGCGACGCGTCGGGGACCGGGTAGATCAGGCCTCGCACCAGATGGCGGCGCTCGGGTTTCAGTTCGTAGTACTCGCCGCGGAACGGCACGATCCGCGCGCTCGGGGTGAGCCCGGCGAGCCGGGCGACGCGGTCGGCGTGCAGGCCCGCGCAGTTGACCAGGGCGTCCGCGTGGATCACGTCGTCGCCGGTCGCCACCTCGACGCCGCCGGTGCGGCCGGGGCGGATCCCCAGCGCGGGCGTGCCGAGGCGCAGGTCGGCGTCGGATTCGTCGAGCAGCCGCACCAACGCCGCGCAGACGGCCGGGAAGTCGATGATGCCGGTGGACTCGACGCGCAACGCGGCGACGCACGAGACCTCGGGTTCGTACTCGCGGGCCTCGATCGGGGTGATCAGCTTGGCCGGGACGCCGTTGGCCTCCGCGCGTTCGGCGAGCACCTTGAGCGCCGGGAGCTCCGCTTCGGAGGTGGCGACGACCAGCTTGCCGCACACCTCGACCGGCACCCCGTACTGCCGCGCGAAGTCCACAATGGACCGATTGCCGGCGGTGGACATCCTGGCCTTGAAGGAACCGGGCTTGTAGTAGAGCCCCGCGTGCACGACGTTCGAGTTGTGCCCGGTCTGGTGGGCGGCCCAGCGGTCCTCCTTTTCGAGGACCGTGACGTCCAGGCCCCGTTTGGTCAGTTCCCAGGCCGTGGCGAGACCGACGATCCCGCCCCCGATGACTACGACAGTGCGCACGATCGACCAGGTTACCCGGAGCGCTACCTGACAGCCGTTAGGTTTGGTGGTAGCGTACCTGACCGATGTCAGGTAAGCGGTTGAGCAGGGAAGAGCGCCGGGAACGGATCCTGGCCGCGGCGGCGCGGGTGTTCGCCGCGTCCGGGTACGACGCGGCGGGGATGCGCGAGGTCGCGACGGCGGCCGGGATCAGCACGCCCGTGCTCTACGACCATTTCCCGGCCAAGGCGGCGCTGTACGCCGGCCTTCTGGAGTCCGAAGTGGACAGTCTGCTGGCCGGATGGGCGGAGCTGCCGCCGACGGACACCGCCGAGGAGCTGCTGCGCGCCAGGGTGGCGGCGATCTTCGCCTGGATGG
Source organism: Amycolatopsis sp. NPDC102389 (assembly GCF_044765885.1). Taxonomy (NCBI): domain Bacteria; kingdom Bacillati; phylum Actinomycetota; class Actinomycetes; order Pseudonocardiales; family Pseudonocardiaceae; genus Amycolatopsis; species Amycolatopsis sp. NPDC102389. Next base: position 67,943 of record NZ_JBIWKX010000044.1, on the reverse strand, counting down.
AGGCGAACGAACGCGGCTGGCGGATGATCTTCGCCGAGACGCCGTCCGACGAGGGTGTCGCCGAGGTGCACCGGCGCGGTCAGGCCAGGGCCACCGGGCAGCTGACCGAGGTGTTCGCGCGCGTGCCCGGCCTGGCGCTGACCGCGGACCTGCCGCGCGACCGCGCGAACGAAGTGCTCGCCGAAGCGGCGAAGAGCGCGCTGAACGCCATCGCCACCTGGTGGTGGGACAACCGCGACATCCCGCGGGAACAAGTCGTCGCGCTCACGACGGATCTGTTGTGGCGCGGGCTGGGGAACCTGATCCAGGAGGACCGATGAGCATCGAAACCACCGAGCGGTACCGCCGCGCCCTCGAAACCCGGGACGTGGAACTCGCGCTGAGTATCTTCGCGCCGGACGCCGTGGTGCGTTCGCCGCTGACCAGCCGGGTCCGGTTCAGCGGGCACGCCGAACTCAGGCCGCTGCTGGAAGTCGCGTACGTGCATCTCCGCGACGTCCGGTTCCACACCGACACGGGCGACGGGCCGACGCGGGTCGTCGTCTACACCGCGCGCATCGGCGACGAGGAGATCGAAGAGGCGGCGGTGCTGAAACTCGGCGAAGACGGGCTGATCACCGAAGTGACGCTGTTCGTGCGGCCGTTGCCCGGGCTCGTCGCGCTGATGGACGCCTTCGGCCCGGACATCGCCCGCCGCAACGGCCGCACCTTCGCGGCGCGGCTGCTCGCGGTGGCCGCGAAACCCTTGCTGGCCATGGTCCGGTCGGGCGACAAACGCGCGGTCCCGTTGGCCGGACCGAGGGGCTGAAGGACGCTTTCCCCGCATCTCATGCGAGGAAAGCGCCCTTCACCGCGTCTTATGCGGTGAAGGGCCCCTTCAGCCCACCGGGGTCGGAACCGGAGCAGGTGAAGCTTCTTCGGGGTCTTCGAGGACCTTCGGTATCCCGCGCAAAGTGAACAGCGCGCTCACCGCCAGTACCGCCATCAACCCCGCCGAGCACAGCATCGTCACCTGCAACCCGTCGACGAACGCCAGTTTCGCGTTGGTCAATATCAAGGCTCCCTGCTCGGGCGGAAGCTGCGCCGCGACCTGGACGGCGCCGCCGAGGGTGTCCGAAACGGCCTCCGGCGGCACGCCCGGCGGGATGACGAGTTCGCTCCGGTACAGCGCGCCGAGCGCACTGCCCAGGATGGCGATCCCCAGCGCGCCGCCGAGTTCGGTCGCCGTCTCGGAGATCGCCGACGCCGCCCCCGCCCTGGCCTTCGGCACGACGCCGAGCACCGTGTCCGTCGCGACGGTGAGGATCAGCGCCAGCCCGACACCGAAGACGATCATCGCCGCGAGCAGGTCGGTGTAGACGATCGTCACGCCCACGCCCGAGTACAACGCGAAGCCCGCCGCCGACAGCGCGCAGCCCAGCCCGATGGTGACCGCGCGGCCGAAGAGCTTGATCCCCAGCGGCGCGAGCATCCCGCCGAGGATCGCGCCGCCCATCCCGGGCAGCCCGGCGAGCCCGGACTTCAGCGGCGACCAGCCCGCCACCAGCTGCAGGTACTGCGCGAACATCAGCGACACCGCGAGCTGCGCGAACATCGCCAGGATCGTGGTACCTACGGTCGCCGAAAACGCCCGTTGCGCGAACAGCTTCAGATCCATCAGCGGTTCGGTCAGCCGTGGCTGCCGCAGGATGAAGGCCAGCAGGCAGCCGAGGCCGAGCACCGCGGCGACCGCGATGTCCCAGTGTCCCCAGCCTTTGTAGGCGACTTCCTTGATCGTGTAGACGATCCCGACCATGCCGGCGATCGACAGCAGCACGCTGAGGACGTCGATCCGGCCCGGGACGGGGTTCTTCGATTCGGGCAGGATCAGCGCGCCCGCGATCACCATGACCACCACCACGGGCACGTTGACCAGGAACACCGAACCCCACCAGAAATGGTCGAGCAGGAACCCGCCGACGAGCGGCCCCATGCCGAAACCGAGGATCGTCAGCCCGCTGGAAACCCCGATCACGGCCGCGCGTTCCTTGCCGGTGAACACGTTCCGCACGATCGACAGGGTCGACGGCATCAGTGTCGCGGCGGCGATCCCGAGCAGCACACGGGCGGCGATCAGGAGTTCCGCCGTCGGCGCGTACGCCGTGATCACCGAAGCGGCCCCGAACAGCGACGCCCCGATCAGCAGCAGCTTCTTCCGCCCGACGCGGTCGCCGATGTTCCCCATCGTGATCAGCAGCCCGGCGAGCGCGAAGCCGTACGCGTCGGCGATCCACAGCAGTTCCGTCGTCGACGGGTGCATCTGCTCCGAAAGCGACGGCAGCACCAGATGCAGCACGGTCAGATCGATCGCGATCAGCAGCTGTGCCAGCACGCAGACCGCGACGGTGCCGATCTTGCGGCCCTTGCCGATGGTCACCTCGACACCCCGAAGGTGAGTTCCGGCGTGTGCCGCGCGGTGCCGCTCTCGGCGTCACCCAGGTAGAACCGGGTGCTCAGGGTGCGGGCCGCCGGGTCGAGGACGCTGCGCCACAACGTCCGCCATGGCGAGCCGGGTTCGACGGCGAAGGACACCGCGTCGAGCGCCTCGCGCGGCCCGGCGCCGGCTTCCTTGGTGACGGTGCGCAGACGCTCGTAGGTGCGCATGGTGTCCGGTGTGTCCTCGGGCAGCGCGTCGAGGTCCGGATGGCGGTGCAGCAGGTGGTTGGTGACGCACAGGGGCCCGTCGGCGACCTCGACGAAGTACTCGATGTCGTGGGCCCCGCGCTCGTAGACGAAGCCGTGGCCGGAGGCGTCGGCGACGATGTAGTGGCAGGGCGCGCCGTGCGTGTACTGCTTGGCGAGCATCAGCGCTTCCTTGGCCTCGTCGACGTTTTCACAGGTGTCGAGCAGATACCGGGACACCTGCATGACCGAGAGCCCGGCCTGCGGACCTGGATCGTTCTCCAGCGGCGCGGCCGCTTCGATGTCGGCCATCAGCAGCGCGACGACCAGCCCGGCCTCGTTGACCCCCTCGGTCGCACCGTCCATTGTGGACATCGTCAGGGTGGTGGAGGCGATGCCGTCGTCGGGGATCGTCGTCAGTACGTAGGGCCGGGACGCCATCGGCACGGTCCCGTCGTCGACGGGTTCCTCGCCCGCCAGTACCGCGCCCAGCTGGGTCCAGCTCATGGTGAAGAAGTCGTAGTTCCGGCCGAGCGCGCTCCCCGTCCACAGCGCGGAACAGCCCGATCCGGCAGGCAGCGCGCTCGCGTCGTCCAAGGAGACCGCCGCGTCGGCCGGGAGCCCGTAGGCCTCGGCGAACCCGGCCAGGCGTCCGGCGTACTGCGGCCAGTTCCGCGTGAACCAGACGCGCCGCGCCCTGGCCACGATCGGGTCGATCGACGACGGCGACCAGTCCGAGCGCGCCTTCACCTCGGCGCCGAGGGCATGGCCGATCTCGGTCTGGGAGCCGCGCAACGTCAGATGCCGCACGGCGAGGAAGTCTTCGGGAGATCCCGCTGCGTAAGTCATGTCCGGAGGGTCTCCGGCGCCGCTGACCGTCCACGCACCGAACGCTGTCAGTGCTTGCCAGTGCGTGTCATCCGAATGTCATGTGCCCCGCGCGAAGGTGGTTTCACCAAGGCAACGACAAGCGAGGGAAGCCATGCTCAGCAACAAGGTGTACATCATCGCCGGGGGCGTCATCAGCGTCCTGTTCGTCGCGCTCGCGATGGTCGAGTTCTCCACCGGCTACCCGGACGACGGCCTGCAGGACCTCCTCTACGCCGTGGTGAGCGCCGGTGCCGGCACGCTGCTGTACGTCCTCGACCGCCGTCAGCGTGAGCGCCGCGCGGCTGCCGCCAACGACGCAGCGCGGCGTGACGCCCGATGAGGAACATCGACGGCGGCTTCCTCGCCGCACCCGACCAGGCCTCCCTCCAGCGCCGCGAGCAGGACGTGCGCAAGGCAAAGCTCGCGCTGATGCTGACCGTCGTCGGCGGGTTCGTCGCACTGGTCGCCGGCTACAACGTCTTCGTGGACTTCTCGCCGGTTTCGCTGGTGGTGACGATGCTCGCGCTGGCCGCCGCGGTCGGTGGTGGCGTGCTCACCCAGCACCTGATGCGCGCCGTGCGGTTCCGCGTGCACAAACCGAACGCGGGCCTGGTCGGCGCCGCGAAGCTGACCGGCCTCCTGGTGGCCTTCTTCGGGATCGCCGCCCTGCTCGGTTCGATCGAGGCGCCGGGTGCGCTGCGCATCGTCCTGATCGCCGGTGGCGTCGGCACCATCGCCTACGTCAAGTCGCTGCACGACCAGCAGTGGGTGCTCTTCGAGCTGGACGCGGTGGGCGTCCGGATCGAGCGGACCGTCGTGCCGTGGCGGGACGTCGCCCGGCTCACCATCGACCCGGTCGGCCCCGGGATGACCCGCCTCGGCGCGCTCCCGAACAACGCGGCGCCGCTGTACGTCGCGGTCCAGGACAGCGAACTCGATCAGCGCCTCCTCGCCGACGCCGTCGGCCGCTTCGCGCCGCAGGGGATCCAGCTGGCAAGCGGTCAGAGTTTCCCGGCCAGTTGAGCGGCGCCGCGTACGCCGAGCCCCCGGCGGTAAGCCCGCTCGAAGTCGTCGCCGAGCCGCTCCCGCACGGTCGTCCGGAGCTGGGCGGCGTCCAGATCGACGGCGAACGCGGTGCCCCGGATGGTCACCGCCGCCCCGATCAGGAACGCCGCCCGCTCCGCGTCGTCGCGCAGCAGCGCGACCCCGGCGAGGCCTTCGACGGCGAGGGCCACCGTGGTGCTGTCGTTCCAGCTGTCCGCCGACGCGAGCGCCAGCAGATGCAGCTCCTCGGCCCGGTCGAGGTCGCCCTCGGCGGCCGAGACCCAGCCGAGCGAGATCTTCGCTCCCGCCTGGACACCGGAGGCCGCGAACGAGCCGCCACCGCATTCCGCGAGCGCGCGTTCGCTCAGCGCGCGGGCCGTGCGCAGATCACCCTCGTGCCGGGCGAGGAACGCGAGCCCGATGTGGCCGGCGGCCCGGCTTTCCGGCATCCCGGCGCGGCGGGCCATCTCGACGGCGAGTTCGAAATCGGCCCTGGCACCCGCGACGTCACCGTGAAGGAGCTTGCTGCCGCCGCGACGGCACAGCAGATCCGCGTTGTCGTCGGACGCGCCGAGCTCCCGCATCAGGCGGAGCGCTTCGTTCATCGTTTCGAGGGCTTCGGCCTGACGGTTCGTCCAGACCAGGATCTGTGACAGGTGGTCGAGGGCCATCGAGAGGCCCCAGCGCTCACCGATCGTCCGGAACGCCTGCGCCCCCGCGCGCAGGAATCCTTCCGCCGTATCGAGCTCGCCCCGCAGCAGCGCGCGGAGGCCGTAGCCGGTCGGTGCGAGCGCGAGGCTCCAGGCGTCACTGTGCGCCAGCAGGGCCTGACCGCGTTTCAGCAGCTCCTCGCCGTCATCGGGCGGGCCGGTCACGACCCCCATCAACAGCAGCAGCGCCGGATTCCGCGGCGCCTTGGCCAGATCCCGTACGAGAGCCTCAACCGCGGGCAAATGCCGGTCGAGGGCTTCGTGATCGCGGAGCCCCGCGGCGGCGGTGAGCACGCAGAGCTGGTACTCCTCCTCGAGATCCGCCGACGGCCCCGAGCCGAGGTGTTTGATCACCTCGAGGCACAGGGTCGAGCCTTCGAACCGGCGGCCGCGCATCCACCAGTACGTCACCAGCGAAGCCGAAAGCCGCAGCGCCAGCCGCACATCGGTCTCGGAAGCCCAGCGCAACGCGGCCAGGAGGTCGTCGTAGGCGGCGTCGAGCCGGTCGAGCCAGACGAGCTGGTCGCCGGTGCGCAGGAGCGGGTCCGCCTTCTCCGCGAGGGCGAGGAAATGCTCCGCGTGCGCGCGCCGCATCTGCTCGGTTTCCCCCGCCTCGGCGAGCTTTTCGGCGAAGAAGGCCCGGATCGTTTCGAGCATCCGATACCGGTTCCCGCCGCGTTCGACGAGTGATCTGTCCACAAGGGACGGAAGCAGCTCCGCGATGTCCGGCACGGCACAGACCGCTTCGGCATCGGCCAGCGTCGTGCCGCCCGCGAAGACCGTCAGCCGCCTGCCCAGCAGGCGTTCGTCCTCGTCGAGCAGATCCCAGCTCCACTCGACGACGCCGCGCAGGGTGCGATGCCTGCTCTCGGCGGTCCGGCTGCCCCGCGAAAGCAACCCGAACCGGTCGTCCAGGCGGGAGGCGATCTCGCCGATCGGCAGCGTCCGCACGCGCGCGGCGGCGAGTTCGATGGCCAGCGGCAGCCCGTCGAGCGCGGCGCAGACCCGCTGGACGTCGCCCGCGGTGGTGTCGTCGACGGCGAAGCCCGGATCGCCCGCCCGAGCGCGTTCGGCGAACAGCCGGACCGCGGCGAATTCCAGCGACCGGGCGGGCGGCGTGCCCGGCGGCGGCACGGCGAGCCGCGGCACGGGGGAGACGACCTCGCCGGTGATGCCCAGCGGTTCGCGGCTGGTGGCGAGCACCCGCAGGGCGGGGGCCGCGCCGAGCAGCCGGGCGACCAGCTTCGCGGCGGCCTCGACCAGATGCTCGCAGTTGTCGAGCACCAGCACCACCGCCCGATCGGCCAGCGCGTCGATCAGCCGCTCCAGCGGCGCGCTCTCCACCGGCGCGGTGACCGTCCCGAGCGGGACCGTCCGCAGGCCGAGGGCGGTCAGCACGGCGTGCGCTACGTCGGCGTCCTCGGTGTACGGCGCCAGTTCGACGAAGACCGCCGGGAGGTCCATGGCGGCCGCGGTCTCGATGGCCAGCCGGGTCTTGCCCGCCCCGCCGGGGCCGGTCAGCGTCACCAACCGCGAGCGGTCCAGCTGGGCGAGCACGTGCCGGAGGTCGCCCTCGCGGCCGACGAAGCTGGTGAGCTGGGCGGGGAGCGGCACGGTGGTGGTCTTGACCGGCGGCGTCTCGCCCCGCAGCACGGCCAGATGCGCGGCGGCGAGGTCCGGTCCGGGGTCGGCGCCGAGTTCGTCGGCGAGGACGCGGCGAGCGTCTTCGAACGCGGTGAGCGCGTCGGCCTGGCGTCCCGCGGCGTGCAGGGCGCGGATCAGCAGGGCGCGGGGTCGTTCCCGCAGCGGCAGCTCGTCGATGACCTCGCGAAGCTCGGCGAGGACGTCTTCGTGCCTTCCCAGCTTGAGTTCGGCCTCGACGCGGTCTTCGATCGCCGACGTCTTCAGCTCGTTCAGCCTGGTGACCTGCGGATCGCGGAACGGCGCGTCGGTGATGTCCGCGAACGCCGGGCCGCGCCAAAGCCCGAGAGCGTCACGAAGCAGTTCGGCCGCCTTCGCGGCGTCTCCCGCCGCGAGAGTGCGTCGCCCTTCGGCGGCGAGCCGCTCGAACCGATGGACGTCAACGTCGTCGGGGTCCACGACGAGGCGGTAGCCCGCCGGGCTGAACTCGACGGGCGCGAGCTCCTTCAGCGCGCCGCGCAGCCGCGAGACCTGCGATTGCAGCGCGTTCGCCACGCCTTCGGGCGGCTGCTCGCCGTACAGGCCGTCGATGAGCCGCTCCGCCGGGACCACCCGGCCCGCCTCCAGCGCGAGCAACGCGAACAGCGTCCGGACCCTGGGCCCGCCGATCGGGACGGCGGTGCCGTCCTCGCGGCGCACCTCCGTCGCCCCCAGAACGCCGAATCGCATGAGTCAGAGATTAGGGCGTCGTTGACCTGGGTGGATCCAGCCCGCCCGAACTACGCCGATCGGCGTCTATACACTTCGCCGGGTCCCCACGCAATGGGAGAGGTATGTCTGAGCACGAACCCGTGGTCCTCGGTCAGCCGACCGTCGGCGACGAAGAGCTCGCCGCGGTGGCGGAGGTGTTCCGGTCCGGCTGGCTGGCCGGCGCCGGCCCCGCTTGCCGCCGTTTCGAGGAACGCTTCGCGAAGACCGTCGGCACCGCGCACGCCCTGACCACCAGCAACTGTGGCTCGGCACTCTTCCTCGGGCTGCGTGTGCTCGGCGTGAAGCCGGGCGACGAGGTCATCGTCGGCGACTACACGTTCCCCGCCACCGGCCACGCCGTGCTCCAGGCGGGCGCGACACCGGTGTTCGCGGACATCCGTCCCGACGTCTGGAGCGCCGACCCGGCGTCGATCGAAGCGCTGATCACCTCGCGCACGGTCGGCATCCTCGCCGTCGACGTCGCCGGGCAGCCCGGTGACTTCGACGCGTACCGCGCCATCGCCGACAAGCACGGCCTGTGGCTCTTCGAGGACGCCGCCTGCGCCGCGGGCGCGACGTACAAGACCCGCCCGGCCGGCAGCCTCGCCGACCTGGCCGCGTTCTCCTTCCACGGCCGCAAGGGCATCACCGCGGGCGAAGGCGGCGCGCTGGTCTCGGACCGCGAAGACCTCATCGCGCACGCCCGCAAGCTGCACACCTACGGCATCGAGCCCGCCATCACCCGCGAGGGTTCCGGCGCGCTGCCGATCCCGGAGTTCCACGAGCTGGGGTACAACTTCCGGCTCTCGGACGTGCAGGCCGCGATCATGAACGTCCAGCTCGACCGCCTCCCGGACCTGCTCTCGGCCCGCCGCTCGGTGGCCAAGCGCTACCACGAGGCGTTCGAGAACCTGCCCGGTCTCGACGTCCCGGTGGAGCTGCCGGACCGCGAGCACCCGTGGCAGGCCTACATCCTCACCGTGGCCCCGGAGATCGACCGCGACGCGCTCGCGCTGCGGATCCGGGAGCAAGGCGTGCAGTGCAACTTCGGCACCTACGCCTCGCACCTGCAGCCCATCTACGGCAAGAAGCAGACCTTGCCGGTATCGGCGGACCTCTTCGCCCGTCATCTCGCCATCCCGATGCACGCCAACCTCACCGATGCCCAGGTCGACCGGGTCATCGGGACCGTCAGCGCCGCACTGCCGAGCTAGGAGAGAAATGCCCGACAAGAAGGTCCTCTTCACCGGGGGCGGCGGTTTCATCGCCGCGCACGTCATCCCGATGCTGATCGAGGGCGGTTACATCGTCCGCGTCTTCGACAACATGACGCGCGGCGACCGCGCCCGCATCAACGAGTTCGTCGCCACCGGCAAGGTCGAACTGGTCGAGAAGGACGTCCGTTACGGCGGCGCCGTGCGTGAGGCCATGCGCGGCTGCACGCACGTCATCCACTTCGCCACCGTGTCGATCAACAAGTCGGTCGCGGACCCGCACGAGTCCATCGACATCAACATGGTCGGCAACCACAACGTCTTCGCCGCCGCGGCGGACGAGGGTGTGGAGCGGCTCGTGTTCGCGTCGACCGCGTCCGTCTACGGCGACCCGAAGCGGCTGCCGATGCACGAAGACGACGAGCTCAAGCCGCTCACGCCGTACTGCATCTCGAAGCGCGCGGGCGAGGACATGCTCGGCTTCTACGAGCGCACCAAGGGTCTGTCCTGGAACGCGCTGCGGTTCTTCAACGTGTACGGCCCGGGCCAGAAGATCGAGGCCTACTACACGTCGGTGATCAACCACTTCATCCAGCGCCTGCGCGCCGGCCAGCCGCCGATCATCGACGGCCGCGGCGACCAGTCGATGGACTTCGTGCACGTCACGGACCTGGCCCGCGCCGTCGTCGCGGCGCTCGAGTCGGAGCAGGCGAACCTGCCGATCAACATCGGCACCGGGATCGACACGTCCATCGCGACGCTGGCGAAGATCCTCATCGACGCCGTCGGCGTGAACGTCGAGCCGCTGTTCAACGAGCGCGACGTGCTGGTCTCGCGGCGTGCCGCGGACATCACCCGTGCCCGCGAAGTCCTCGGCTGGGAGCCGAAGATCTCGGTGGAAGAGGGCATGTACGAACTGGTGAAGGCTTCGGAGGGATGACCGCCGGGCCAGGGGAGAGCCGCCCCATGCGTATCGCCGTGGTGAACAACTTCTTCCCGCCGAGGGTGGGCGGAAGCGCGCACATGGCGGCGTCCCTGGCCGAGCAGTACGCGGCGCGCGGGCACGAGGTGCTCGCGATCACCGCCGCCTACGCCGACGCCCCGGCCGACGAGACGAAGGACGGCTACCGCGTCGTCCGCCTGCCCGCGGTGAAGATGCCGCAGCTGGGCCTGTCGATCGACTTCGACATGAGCTTCGCCTCGCTGCGGCCGGGGAACTGGCGCCGGCTGCGGAAGCTGCTGGACGAGTTCAAGCCCGACGCGATCCATCTGCACGGGCAGTTCTTCGACCTGTCGTGGCTGGCCGGTCGCTACGCGCGGCGGCACAAGCTGCCGATGCTGCTGACCATCCACACGCTGCTGATCAGCGACAACAAGCTGTACGGCGGCGTCTTCCGGTTCCTGGACACCGTGCTGGTGAACCCGATCCTGCGCTACCTCAAGCCGCGCTACGTCATCCTCGACAAGCTCGGGGTCGACTACTGCGTCGAGCGCTACGGCACCAGCGACGCGAACTCGGACTACTTCCCGATCGCCGTCGACACCGGGAACTTCGAGAAGCCGTTGACGAAGGATGTCCGGGCGGAGCATGGGTTGGGCGACGGCCCGGTGATCGTCTCGCTCGGGCACGTGATCCCGCTGCGCAACCGGCTCCCGCTCGTCGAGGCGCTTCCGTCCATTTTGGACAAGCACCCCGGTGTGAAGGTGGTCGTGGTCGGTCGCGTCTATCACGACGTTTTCCTGAAGCGGGCCGAAGAACTCGGTGTCGCGGACGCCATCATCGTCACCGGCGCCGTGCCGAAGGCCGACGTGCCCGCGTACTTCGCGGCGGCCGACATCGTCACGCACGACCTCAACGGTGGCTGCGGCACCGCGTCGCTGGAGGCGATGCTTTCGGGCACCGCGACCATCGCGTCGGTCACCGAGGACAACTACCCGGGCATCGAACTGCGCAACGGCGAGAACATCCTGCTGGTGCGTCCGGACGACAGCGAGGCGGTGGCGAACACCGTCATCGAACTGCTCGACGACCCGGAGAAGCGGGCTTTGGTGGCACAGCGGGAAAGCGCGATGGTGCGGGCCAACTTCGGCCTCGACGTCGTCGCCGAAGAACACCTGCGTACCTTCGAGAAACTGGTGACCGAGGCCGATGTTCTTCGATGACGAGCGCAGCAACCGGCTGCGCCCGCAGATCCTGACCGAACTCGTTTCGCAGTATATGAACGACGCCGAGCGCGCTCGTTTCTACGGACTGCCGGAATCGACGCGGGTCCGCGAGCGCGTCAAGATCATCAGCCCGGAGAACCTGAAGATCGGCGAACACTGCTGGATCGGCGAAGGCGCGGCGCTCGACGCGAGCGGCGGGCTGGAGATCGGCGAGCACACCAGCATCGGCCTGAACACGCTGATCTTCACGCATTCCAGCTGGCTCGCGAACATGACGTTGCAGAACCACTCCGGCAGCGACCTCATCGAACGCAAACCCGTGAAGATCGGCAAAGGCTGCTTCATCGGCGGCCTCGTGGTGATCATGGCAGGCGTCACGATCGGCGATTTCGCCACCGTGCAGCCGAATTCCGTGGTCGCCAAGGACGTCCCGCCGCGCAGCCTGGTCGCGGGCAACCCCGCGCGCGTGTTCCAGAAGTACGACGACGAGTACATCCAGTCCGAAGTGGAGCGTGTGCGCGGCGAGAACGCGCGGCGACGGGCGCTGGCGGAGGAACGCGGGGACACCCCTGGGTCTTGGGGCGCCCCGGCGGGCGACTTCACGGAGTAGCTAGAGCCTGTCGGCGAACAGTTTCGCCAGCGTGGCGTAGACGTCGGGCCTGGTCTGGTACAGGTACAGCGTCGCCACCCGTGTCTCGCCATGGCTGCGTTTCCCGACGGTCACCAGGATGTTGAGGTCCGGGCCGTCGGTGGGAATATCGCACCACAGGGCCTGCTCGCCGATACCGGGTAGCTGGGTGACCGGTTGTTTGCATTCCTTCGCGAGCTTGTCGATCGTCGCGCGGGGCGGCTGGTTTCCGGGAATGGCCGCGACGAAGAGCTCCGCCGATTGCCTGTACTTTCCTTTCGGGTCTTCGTAGGCGCACCGGTAGGCCTTGCCCGCGCCGACCCGTTCGGACTCGCCTTCGTTGGCGACCAGATCGTCTGATTTCCCGATCACTTGAAGGATTTCGGTCGCACCCAGTACGGGGCAGGCCGCGGTGATCTTGGCGATCGGCGCCGGTGGCGGCGTGGTCGGGCTGGGTGACGTTCGACTGGCCGGTTTGCTCGACGACGGTGTCGACGGCATCGGCGCGGGCTCGGTCGGGGTGCCGCTTGAGCAAGCCGTGACGGCGAGCAGCAGGCATACGGTGGTGAGGATTCCCCTCGATCTGTGCACGTCGGCAACGTAGCCGACGGGGCTTCGGCGCGACCAGGCAATTCTTTCCGTGCGGTCAGAGACGTTCGGCGATCGTCGGGCCGGGCTTTGCCGATCGTGTAGAACAACGCGATCCTGACCTGGCCGTGCCCGCGTTTGCAGACGAGCAACGACGAGAAGTCGTCCTTGCCTTCGCAGAACCAGGCCGTTCGCCGATACGCGGCAAAGCGGCTGTGACCTTGGCGGGCGAGGCGGGTGGCGGTGGTGTCGCCGCTGCGGGATCGCCGCTACAGGCGGTGACCAAAAACGGTGTGCAGACGGTCAAGAGCCCCCAGGTTGTCTTCATTCTCGAAATGTAGACGACCTGCGGAAACGCGCGGATCACGATGGTGAAACCTTGCTTCTTCGCAACTCCTCACCGTAATGATTCACTACTTTCCGTGGTGATACGTTCTCCGGGAAACCGTGGGAAGATGGTCTGGTGATCACCGGCGAAGGAGGAGTTCGATGAGTGTCGTGGAATGGCCTCACCGATTTCTGACGCTCGACGACTGGGCCGCGTTGCCGGAAGACCCGGAACACCGCGCGGAAGTCGTCGAAGGAGTGCTGGTCGTGTCACCCCGTCCGTTGTTCTTCCATCAGCGTGCGGTCAATCGCCTGACGTACTGGCTCGATGAACAGACGTCGCCGGAATACAGCGCGATGGGCGAGGCTGAAATGATCGTCGCCACCGCTCCGCTGACGGTCCGAGTTCCCGATGTGCTGGTCACCCTCGCTCTCGTGGCCGACGAAAACCCGGCAAGGGTCTCCGCCGAGGACGTGCGGCTCGTCATCGAGGTGCTGTCCGAGGGCACCGTCCGCACCGACCGGGTCACCAAGTTCTCCGAATACGCCGAAGTCGGCATCGAGCACTACTGGATCGTCGACCTCGAAGACCCGGCGAGCATGACCACCTACCGCCTGATCGACGGCGAATACGAGAACTTCGGCGAGCACACCGGCAAGGTCAGCCTCGACTTCGACGGCACCCCGCTCACCCTCGATCTCGACGCCCTGACCACCCGCCACGCGCAGCGCCCCTGACGCGGGGCACGGGGAGCCGGAACCACCGCGCCCTCGCGTCCGACTACTAGGCTCGGACGGGGAGTTCCCCGGGCGAGAAGGGTGTCAGATGAGGTTCAGGCGGTTCGGTGCGTCGTTGCTGGTCACCGGGTTGGCCCTGCTGGGCGCCGCGTCCCCGGCTCTGGCCCACTCGGAGCTGAAGAGCAGTGACCCGGAGAGGGGCGCTTCGCTGGCGACGCCCCCGACGCAGATCAAGCTGACCTTCACCGGCCCGGTCACCCTCGCCGACGACCACCCGATCCAGATCACCGGCCCCGAGAACGCGTCGTGGACGGTCGGCCGGGCGCAGGTCGCCGGAACGGTCGTCACGGCGCCGGTCCAGGCCGTCGGGCCCGCGGGCGAGTACACGCTCCGCTACAAGGTGACCTTCGAGGACTCGCACGCCGCGAGCGGCTCGGTGAAGTTCAACCTCAGTGCCCCGGCAGCCGCTCCGAGCAGCCAAGTCCCGTCGAGCAGCCAAGCCCAGGCTCCGCCGAGCAGTGCCGCCCCGGCGCCGCAGACTCCCGAAGGCCTGGTGCCGTCCTGGGTGTGGATCGTCCTCGCGGTCGCCGTGGTCGTCGCCGGTCTCGTCGTCGCGCTCCGGTTCACTCGCCGGAAGGACTAAGCGGTCAAAAGCAACCTTTCAGGTGGTCAACCGTCGAACGGAGATGAGGACCAGGGTGGCTCGCGGCGATGACGAGTTCGTCGAGTTCGTGCGGAACTCGACGACCCGTCTTCAGCATGCGGCCTACCTGCTCACCAGCGACCGCCATCAGGCCGAGGACGCCACCCAGACGGCGCTCGCCAAGACGTACGCGGCCTGGTCGCGGGTACGCCGCAAGGACGCCTACGCGTACGCGCGGCAGGTCCTCGTCAACCACGTCATCGACGGTTGGCGGCGGCCGATCCGCGAGAACGCCACGGAGGACGTCCCCGAGCAGCCGAGCGGCTTGGACGTCGCCGGGGCCGTTGTCCAGCGGAAATGGCTGCTTGACGCGTTGCGTACGCTCACAGACCGGGAGAGAGCCGTCGTGGTGCTCAGGCACTTCTTCGACTTGAAGGAATCCGATGTGGCCGGCGAACTGGGTGTCTCGATCGGCACCGTGAAGAGCACCAATTCCCGCGCCCTGACCAAGCTGCGGATCACCGCTGAGGACGGAACGGAACTGATCGGGGGGCTGGGACGATGACCGACCTCGAGACGCTGCGCTCGGCTCTGCGGGAACCGCCCGGCGAGGGGTTCGCCGAGCCCGACCTCGGCGCGATCATGGCCAAGGGCAGGCGGATCCGCCGTCGTCGCCGTCTCGCGACCGGCGCGGGCGGGGTCGCCGCGGCCGTGGTGACGGTGCTGGTCATCGTCGGCGCCGTCGCGCTCAAGGAACCGGCGCAGCAACCGCTTCCGCCCGCCGCGAGCGCGCCCGCGCCGCCGTCGGCATCGCCGCCGATACCGGCACCGGCGCCGACCATCACCGAGGCCCCGTCGGAACAGCCGTTCGGCGAGGCGATCCCGCTCGGGCTCAAGGGAGAAGGCGGCCGTGAGCTGGTGCTCTACGCCGTCGCGATCGACGAGCCGCAGATGCCGGACGTCAGATTCGGCCTCCAGGTCGGGTACCGGAACCAGGCCGGCGACTACGACGCGCTCATGGCCAGCAACGAGTTCAAGGGATCCGATCGGTCGTTCGGCTTCCACGCCGTGGACGGCGGCGACCTGGTCCGGGGCACGTTCGTGCCCGTTTTCGGCTACTTCTCCGGGCCGGCGGTGCGGATCACCAGCACCGTTCGCGGGAAGCCGGTCGAGGCCAAGGTCGTTCCCTGGAGCGAGGACCCGTCGGTCGCCATCTTCTGGTTCGACGGTGCCCAGGTGGAGTCGGCCGGAGTGCTGACCCCCCTCGCCGCTTACGACGCGAAGGGCCAGCGCCTCACCAAGTGACGCATTTAGTCCTCTGAATGCGAGAGATCAGGCCGCGGCCTGCGTCAGCACCTGGTCGACGACGGCGTGCGACGGCAGGATCAGGTCCCGCTCGGTGTCGGCGTCGACCTTGCCTTCGAGCAGGTCGACGAACCGGTCCAGCTGCGTCGCGAGCGGCTCGCGCGCGGTGACCAGTTCCGGGATCTCGATGACGGTCTGCTGCCGGTAGCCGAGGCCGTCCTCGGTGACCGAGTCGTGCGAGACGTGCCGGTAGATGGTGACGTCGCGGCGGAGCAGGTCGATCTCGATCATGCGGTCCAGTTCGGACACCCAGAGCGAGCGGACCTTGCGCTGGCCGAGGCGGGACGCCGAAACCGTGGCGAGCCCGGACTCGAACGACAGCACCGTCTCGATGGTGTCCTCGGCGCCTTCGACCGAGCTCGGGTGGAAGTAGCCGGCGCCAGAGGCGACCCGCTGCGGGGTCGCGCCGCCGAAGAACTGGATCGCCAGGTCGACGTCGTGCACCAGCAGGTCCCACGCGACACCGGTCTTGATCCGCGGCGCGTACGGGCCGTGGCGGCGGGCCATCAGGTGGATCGGCTCGTTGACCAGCGCCCGCGCGGTCATCACGGCCGGGTTGTAGCGCTCCAGGAGCCCGCACATCAGCGGGACGTCCTTCTTCGCCGAAAGCCCGACGATCTCCTGGGAGAATTCGAAGCTGTTGCACACCGGCTTCTCGACCAGCATCGGCTTGCCCTGGCCCAGGATCTCCTGCGCCAGCTCGTAATGCGCCTCGGTGGCCGAAGCGAGCACGACGGCGTCCACATCGGACAGTGAGCCGATTTCGGGCGTCCACTGGGTTTCGTAGCGTTCGGCGACCTTGCGGCCGGCCTCTTCGCGCGGGTCGATCACGCGGACGAGGTCCACGCGCTCGTTCGCGGCGAGGACACGGGCGTGCAGCGAACCCATGTTCCCGGTGCCGATGAGGGCGATCTTGTGCGTGGTCATGCGCCGAGTACCTCGCGAACCGTTTCGATGATGGTGTCCAGATCGGACTCGGAAAGGTGCGGGTGCACCGGCAGGGAAAGCGCCTGCGCGGCGACGGAAGCGGCCACCGGGAAGTCCTCGACCTTCGCGTCGGGGATCAGCGGGTTGTTCCGGTAGCAGTCGTAGTCGAAAACGATCTTCGGGTAGTAGATCCCGTTGCCGATGCCGCGTTCGGTGAGGGCGGCGGCGAGCTCGTCACGAGAGAGGAAGGCGTGCGGGCCTACCAGCACGGTGTACTGGTGCCACACGTGCTCGCGGCCCGGCAGGACCTGCGGGAGATCGAGACCCGGGGTGCCGGCGAGGCCTTCGGTGAGGCGCTTCGCGTTGGCCTGGCGCGCGGCGGTGAGCTGGTCCAGCTTCTCCAGCTGCGGGATGCCGACGGCGGCGTGCAGGTCGGTCATCCGGTAGTTGTGCCCGGCGACCTCGTACTGGTAGCGGGCGCGCATGCCCTGGTTGCGCAGCACACGCAGGCTGTCGGCCAGCTTGTCGTCGTCCGTGGTGATCACGCCGCCCTCGGCGGTGGTCACGTTCTTGGTGGCGTACAAGGAGAAGCAGCCGATCCCGAAGGAGCCCGACGGCTTGCCCTGGAACGACGCGCCGACGGCCTGCGCGGAGTCCTCGATGACCTTGAGACCGTGCTCGGCGGCCAGCGGCGCGAGCTTGCCCATGTCCGCGGTCTGCCCGTAGAGGTGCACGGGCATCAGGACCTTGGTGCGGTCGGTGATCGCGGCGGCGACGGCGTCGGGGTCGATCGCGAAGTCGTCGCGCCGGATGTCGGCGAAGCGGACGGTCGCGCCGGCTTCCAGGATCGCGTTCAGCGTCGCCACGAAGGTGAACGGCGAGGTGACGACCTCGTCGCCCGGCTTCAGGTCGAGCGCCTGGATGGCGGCGACCAGCGCGGTGGTGCCGTTGTTGACGGCGATCGCGTGCTTCGTGCCGGAAACGCTCGCGAACGCGTCCTCGAAGCGCTTGACCATCGGTCCCTGTGCGATGGCGCCGGATCGCAGCACCTCGACGACGAGGTCCTCCGCGTCACGGACGTCGACCACGGTAATGGGGATCATCTGCAAGTCTCTCTCGACTGGGCGTTCTGGTGCGTCCGGTACAGTGAGCCGCCGGTTCTGCGCCCGGCCGCCCCCTCTGGCGCGGGCCACACGTTACCGGGACCGCCGAAGCGCCCATTACCCCAGGCTGCCTCCCAGCCACAACGAACGGATCTCACGTGGTGAACCGCATCCACCCGACAGCAGTCATCGGCGAGGGTGTCGAGCTCGGCGACGACAACGTCATCGGACCGTTCACGGTCATCGTGGGCCCCACGCGCGTCGGGGACGGCAACTGGATCGGCCCGCACGTGACCATCGGGACCCCTGGTGAGGACCGCGGCCGCGAGCACCCGGCCGCCTGGGAAGCCGCGCCGAACGGTGATCCCGATCACGACGGGCACGGTGTCGTCATCGGCAGCCGGAACCGGATCCGTGAGTACGTCAGCGTCCACCAGGGCACCTGGCGCACCACCACCATCGGCGACGGCGGCTACTTCCTCCGCGGCTCCCACATCGCCCACGACTGCCTGGTCGAGGACGCCGTCACGGTCGCTTCGAACGTCATCACCGGCGGCCACTGCCACATCTGGTCCGGGGCGAACCTGGGCATGGGCGCGATCCTGCACCAGCGGGTCGTCATCGGCCCCGGCGCGATGGTCGGGATGAGCTCCGCGGTCCGCAAGGAGGTGGGCGCGTTCACCATCGCCGTGGGCAACCCCGCGCGGGTGACCGGCGTCAACACCGTGGGCCTGTCCCGCCGCGGGCTGGACGAGGCCGCCATCGAGGCGCTGGGACCGTGGCTGAAGGGTAAGGCCGGTCTCCCTGAGGACGGGCTGGCCGACCGGCTGCCCGGCGACCTCTCTACCTTGGTGAAGGCGTGGGACGCCCGTCCGCGCGAGTGAGTACTAGGAGTTCAACGATGGCGGAAGTCGCCGGCAAGCTGCGTGAGGTCTTCGTCGAGGCGCTGGACCTCGATGGCGAGGTCGATGTCGAGAACCTGAAGTACCGCGACATCGAGGCCTGGGACTCGGTCGGTCACATGGCGCTCGTCGCGGCCATCGAGGACGAGTTCGACGTGGAATTCGACACCGACCAGGTGATCGACATGTCCAGCTTCAAGGTCGCCGTCGACATGGTGACCGACCTCCAGTCCAAGTGATGCTGGAAGGTCGAGTCGCCCTGGTCACCGGGGGTACCCGGGGCATCGGGCTGGCCACCGCGCGGGCGCTCGCCGAGGCGGGCGCCACCGTCGTGCTGACCGGCCGCGACGAGGCCAAGGCGAAGGAAGCGGCGGCCGCGGCGGGGGCCGCGAGCGGGCTCGCGCTGGACGTCACCGACGCCAAGGCCGTGTCGACGCTGGTCCGCGGGGTGGCGAAGGAGCACGGCAAGCTCGACATCGTGGTCGCCAACGCCGGGATCATGGAGGACGCGCTCCTCGGCATGATCCGCGAGGAACTGGTCGACACCACGCTGAGCACGAACGTCGCCGGCACGCTGCACACCGTCCAGGCCGCGGCCAGGGCGATGATGCGCAAGAAAACCGGTGCCATCGTGGTGCTGGCTTCGATCGTCGGCGAGCACGGAAGCGCCGGTCAGACGGTGTACGCGGCCTCGAAGGCGGCGGTGGCGAACATCGCGCGTTCGGCCGCGAAGGAGCTCGGCCGGTCCGGTATCCGGGTCAACGCGGTGGCGCCCGGCGTCATCGACACCGACCTGACCTCGGGCCTGACCGAGGACGCCAAGGCCGAGAACATCGGCAAGACCCCGCTCGGGCGGCTCGGTACGCCCGAAGACGTGGCGAACGCGATCCGGTTCCTCGTCAGTGATGACGCTTCGTTCATCACCGGGCAGGTGCTGGGCATCGATGGAGGATTAGTTCTCTGATGACCCTTTTGGGTGTGGGTGCGCGACTGATCGACGTCACGAGCGGCAAGACGCTCGCGGGCGAGGAACTCGACACCGAGGTCACCCGCGTGGGTGCCGCGTTGTCGCTGCTGCCGCCGGGCGCGCTGTTCGCGCGCATGTCGGTGGACCTCCCCAGCGTCCTGAACTACCTCGGTGCGTTCGAGGCCGGCCGCGCGATCGCGCTGATCGACCCGGCGCTGGACGCCGACGTCCTGGCGGGGCTCATCGAGCGTTTCCGCCCGGCCGCCGTGCTGTCCGCGCCGGACGCGCCCGCGCCCGAGGGTTACGGCGTTTCCGACGGCCACTGGGTCCGGAAGTCCGCCGAGGGCGTCGAGCCGCATCCGCACCTGGCGGTCCTGCTCCCGACCAGCGGTTCCACCGGCAACCCGAAGCTGGTCCGGCTCTCGCGCGGCGCGATCTTCGCCAACGCCGACGCGATCGCCGAGGTCCTCGGCATCGACGGCGCCGAGGTCGCGCCGACCAGTCTCCCGCTGCACTACAGCTACGGCCTGTCCGTGCTGAACTCGCACCTCGTCCGCGGCGCGACCGTGGTCATCGAGCCCTCCGGCGTGCTGGGGCGCGGGTTCTGGGACGCGGTCAACGAGCACAAGGTCACCTCGCTCGCCGGCGTTCCGTACCACTACGAGATGTTGCGGCGCCTCAAGTTCGACCCGGCGAAGTACCCGACGCTGCGCACGCTGACGCAGGCGGGCGGCAAGCTCCGCGACGACCTCGTCGCCCAGTTCAACGACAAGATCCGCGCGGTCGGCGGGCGGATGTTCGTGATGTACGGGCAGACCGAGGCCGCCCCGCGGATGACCACCGTCCCGGCGGAACGGCTCGCGGAGAAGCTGGGCTCGGCCGGGCCCGCGCTGCCCGGCGGCTCGTTCGCCGTCCGGCGCGAGGACGGTTCCGAGACCACGCATCCGAAGATCGTCGGCGAGGTCGTCTACCGCGGGCCCAACGTGATGATGGGCTACGCCGAGGACGAGGCCGGGCTCGCCGCGGGCGACGAATACGGTGGCGTGCTGGCCACCGGCGACCTCGGTTACCTCGACGAGGACGGCTTCCTCTACATCACCGGCCGCCTCAAGCGGATCGGCAAGGTCTTCGGCAACCGCGTCAGCCTGGATGATCTCGAGCACGCCGTGCGTTCCGCCTCCGTGGGGATCGACGTCGTGGCCGCCGTCCCGGCCGGGGACAAGGTCGTCCTGTTCGCCGAAGGTGCCGACAAGGACATCTGCAAGGACGCGTCGAAGGCGCTGTCCGAGCGGCTGCACCTGCACACCAGCGGGTTCGACGTCCGCCCCATCGACACCGTGCCGCTGCTGGCCAGCGGCAAGATCGACTACCGGTCGCTGGAGGCCCAGGTATGAGCGTCTTTACGTTGTCTCAGGCGGAGCGCGAGAAGCACTTGCTTCCGCAGCTCGCCGAGCTCACCGCGCACCACCGCGAGAACTCCGAGGGGTACGAACGCATCCTGTCGTCGCTCGGCATCGCGCGGGACGCGGAGTTCGCCTCGATCGCGGACCTGCCGTGGCTGCCGGTGCGGCTGTTCAAGACGCACGACCTGCGCAGCATCCCCGAGTCCGAGATCTTCAAGACGCTGACCTCCTCGGGCACCACCGGCGCGGGCGCGTCGCGGATCTACCTGGACAAGGCCGCCGCCGGCGCGCAGACCAAGCAGCTCGGCGCGACGCTGCAGGAGGTCCTCGGCGGCGAGCGGCTGCCGATGCTGATGGTCGACACCATCGGCATCATCAAGAACCGCCGCTCGTTCTCCGCGCGCGGCGCGGGCGTGCTCGGCATGGCCAACTTCGGCCGCAAGCACACCTACGTGCTCGACGAGAACGACCAGCCGGACGTCGAGGCGGTGAAGACGTTCCTCGCGACCTACGGCGACAAGCCGTTCCTGATCTTCGGCTTCACCTTCATGGTGTGGCAGTACCTCTACGAAGTCGCGCGTGAGCACAAGCTCGATCTTTCCAACGGGATCCTGATCCACTCCGGCGGCTGGAAGAAGCTGATCGACCGCGCGGTGGACAACACCGAGTTCCGCCGCCGGTTCAAAGAGGACACCGGGCTCACCCGGATCCACAACTACTACGGGATGATCGAGCAGATCGGCACCGTGTTCCTCGAAGGACCTTCCGGGAACTCGTTGTACTGCCCCGATTTCGCCGACGTCGTGATCCGGAACCCGGAGACCTGGGAAGAGCAGCCGGTCGGCGAGCCCGGCGTGATCGAGGTCGTCAGCACGCTGCCGCGTTCGTACCCGGGGCACGTCCTGCTCACCGAGGATCTCGGTGTCTACAACGGGATCGACGACGGTGACTGGCCGGGCAAGCACTTCTCGGTGATGGGCAGGCTGCCCAAGGCCGAGGCCCGCGGTTGCTCGGACACCTTCCAGGGAGCGGCGGCATGAGTCTCAATCAGCGTTTTCCGCTCGGCGACACGATCGAGGCCGACAAGCTGGTCGAAGAGCTGCGGGCCGAGCCCGTCGGCGGACGGCTTCGCGTCGGCGACCCGCGCGTCGTCGAGTTCCTGACGAAGTTCGCGCGCAAGCTGCTCGCGCCCGCGACGGCCCGCCGCTTCCCGGAGCTGGCGTCGCTCGGTTTCTTCCTGCGCAAGGGAGAGATCGCCAAAGCACTGTCCACTTTGGAGACTTCCGGCGACGCGCTGCGCTTCCCGCGCGGGCTGGTCTTCCACGTGCCGCCCGCCAACGTCGACACGATCTTCGTGTACTCGTGGGCGCTTTCGGCGCTGGCGGGCAACCACAACGTCGTCCGCGTGTCGTCGCGTTCGGCCGGTGCCGCCGAGACGGTGCTGGAGGCGCTGAACGCCGCACTGTCCGAAGTGGACGCCGACACCGCCGCCGCGATCACCGCGACGCAGCGCATGGTCACTTACGACCGCAGCGACGCGATCAGCGGCGCGCTGTCGGTCGCCGCGGACCTGCGGGTGATCTGGGGCGGCGACGCCTCGGTCGCCGCGCTGCGCAAGTACCCGCTGGCGCCGCACGCGCGCGACCTGACCTTCCCGGACCGGTCGTCGTTCGCGGTCGCGTCGGTGCGCGGCTGGCAGAACGCCTCCGAGGCCGAGCGTCGCGGTGCCGCCGAAAGCTTCTACAACGACTCGTACTGGTTCGATCAGGCCGCCTGCTCGTCGCCGCGCGCGGTGTTCTGGGTCGGCGACGAAGACGGCGCCCGCGAAGCCGGGCAGGAGTTCCGGAAGCTGCTCGCCGAGGTGCTGGCGACGAAACAGCACGTCACCGAGCCCGCCATGGCCGTGCAGAAGCGGGTTTCCGCGTACGGCGCGGCCGTCGACGGGCTCGTCGACGGTATCGAATTCCAGGGCAACGGCATCGCGACGCTGGAGCTGGCCGACCCCGCGATCTTGCCGCGCGAGTGGCTCGGCGCGGGCACTTTCGCCAACGCGCGGGTCGACACGCTTTCCGACCTCGTCCCGATCGTGCTGCGCAAAGATCAAACCGTCGGTCAATTCGGCTTCACCCAAGAAGAATTGACGCAATTCGTGACGGAATTGGCGGGCCGTGGCGTCGACCGTGTCGTTCCGTTCGGCTCGGCCCTGACGTTCTCCGCGATTTGGGACGGCTACGATCTGCTGACCGAGTTCAGCCGCTTGGTGACCGTACAGGCCTGACCTGCGGTGACGAGGTAGCAGCAGAGGAGGTTCAGTGACGACCGTCGAAACGCCCGAAGAGGACACTTCGGTTTCCGTAAAGCAACCGAAATCCACCAAGGCGAAGATCCTCGACGTCGTCCGCTGGGTCGCGATCCTGCTGGTCGTCGCTTTCGCCGCGAAGACACTCGTCACCAATTGGGGTGAATTCTGGCGGACCTTGTCCGAGGTCGCGTGGGAATCCTCCACGTTGAGCCTGCTCGCGCTCATCGCCGCGATCATGGTGTCGACCTACGGCTGGCAGGTCATGGTCGACGACCTCGGCAAGCCGATCGGCTACGCCCGAGGCGCGCAGATCTGCCTCGTCGGCTCGCTCGGCAAATACGTGCCGGGTTCGGTGTGGGCGTACCTGCTGCAGATGGAGCTGGGGCGCAAGGCCGGGCTCGCCAGGGCCCGGATCTTCACCGGCTCGCTGATCCAGCTCGGCGTCGGCGTGGTGTCCGCGCTGGTCGTCTCGCTGCTCGCGGCCCCCGCCGTGTTCAGCAACAGCCCGCGGGCGCTGTGGCTGTTCGTGCTCATCCCGGTCGGGCTCGCGATGCTGCACCCGCGCGTGCTCACCTGGGGCACGTCGCTGGTGCTGCGGATCCTGCGCCGCCCGCCGCTGGACCACCGGCTGAGCTGGTCGGTCGTCGGGAAGGTCTTCGGCTCGTCGACGGCCGCGTGGGCGCTGCAGGGCGTGCACCTGTGGCTGCTGGCGAACTCCGTCGGTACGCCGGGATTCAGCGGCTTCGTGCTGTGCGTCGGCGCGATGGCCGTCGCGATGACCGTCGGGACGTTCGCGTTCATCCTGCCCAGCGGGGTCGGCGTCCGCGAGGTCGCGCAGGTCGCCGTGCTCACCGCGTCGGGCCTCACCGTCGTCCAGGCGACGGCCTTCGCCATCGCTTCGCGGGTGATGTTCACCGTCGCCGACCTGATCACCGCCGGTGCCGCCGCCCTCTCCGCCCGCCTCGTGACCTCCCGCGTTTAGTCCTCTAAATGCGGTTCAGCCGGTAGATGACGGCGTCGGAGTTGCGGTACACCTCGGTCACGAAGTTCAGGCCGTCCAGGTCGCGCAGCCCGGCCTGACGCGGGGCACCCGTCGGGTAGCCGTACTGCCCGAGGATCACCCACCGCACGTTCAGGCGCGCCACCGCCGCCCGCACCTGCGGGTTCGACGGGTACTCGCGGAAGTGCCATTCCAGCAACCGCGCGTCCGACGGCGACAACGTCTCGTCGAAATGCCCGGAAGTCGTGCGGACGCCGGAGAGCGCGTAGTTCCACACCGTCCCGTCCAGCCGATCGTTCAGCGCGCGCTCGCCGGGCTTCGCGAGCGCGGCGAGCTTCTCCATCGCGACGACCTCGTCCGGGCTCACCGGCAGTTTGTGCGGGTCGACGCCGGGGGTGTTCGCGTAGCCGGGCGCGACCTTCGCCGCGTTGGACGGCGCGTAGAAACCGTTGCTGAGGAAGGCGAACCCGCCGAACACCACCACCGCGACGGCGAACGCGGGCACCTTCCGGTGCGCCACGTTGTCCCGCAGCCACGCCTGAGTCTCGGCGACGCCGTGCGCCGCGATGACCGACAGCGGGATCGCCGCCATCGCCATGAACCGGTACGGGTCGTTCCACCACGGCCGGGACAGCGCCAGCACCAGCGGCTGCTCGGACGACGTCACCGCGATGTAGGCGAGCCCGGTGATCAACGCCGTGACACCGATCCAGCGCAGCGCACCCGCGCGCGAGAAGAAGATGAAGCCCAGGAACAAGGCCACGGAAAGCCAGATCTGCGGATACGGCTCGTGATGCTGGAAGCCCAGCAGCGCGCCGAGCGCCGTCGTCGCCCGCCATTCGACCGGCCAGCTGCGGTAGGGCACCTCGCCGCTCGCGAGGCCGATCGCGCCGAACAGTTGCAGCGACGCCACCAGGATCGCGACGACACCGACGATCGCCAGCGCGCGCAGGTCCCGGCCGATCCGCCGCCACCGTTCCCCTGGCGCGATCCAGCGTTGCAGCAGGAGGGGACCGGCGAACAGGATCGCGCCGAACAATGCCGACGAGTGCACACACAGCAGTCCGACTGCGCTCACCAGCAGCACGAAGCCGGTGTCGGGCGCGGGCCGGTCGAGGTAGCGCTTCACCGCGACGGCGGCCAGCGGCGTCAGCGCGAGGCCGAGCAGGAACGGGAGCAAAGGTCCCCTGCTCATCGATTCGTACAGGCCCATCACCGGCGCGATCGAGACGAGGGCGACGGCGCCCGCGAACACCGCGCGTCCCCGGAACACGCGCACCATCGTGGCCAGCGACAACGCCAGCAGCGCGGGCAACAGCGCGGTGTTCACGTCCAGCGCGAGCGGGATGCTCGCCGGGCTCAGCAGGTACACCACGGACGCGAGCAGGTGGTAGGCGTTCGGATAGAACACCGGCGCCGCGTCGCCGTACCAGTTGACCTCGCCGGTGCCGAACAGGCTGCCGTCGCCGGTTTCGGCGATCTGCCGGACACCGTTCGCGTGATACACCGCGTCGAACCCCTGCGGAATGGCGTCCAGCCTGCCCATCCCGCGCACCACCGCGTACATCCCGACGGCGGCCGCGAGCAGCAGGCACGCCCCGACGGCGAGGTGCCCGGACCGGCCCCACAGCGGCTCCTCGGGCGTAGGCGGCCACCGGCGCAGGGTGAGCCGCCGCAGGCCGAAGGCGACACCGGCGAACAACGCCGTCGCGACCGCGTACGTCACCGGAGTGAACGGGAGCCCGAGCGCGGCCGCCCACGGTCCCGCGAGCCCGCCGATGGCGTAGCTCAGCAAGGGCGTCATTCCCGCGAGCACCCAGCCGCGCAGGCCGGCGGCGAAACCGGTGAGCAGACCGGGAAGGCCGATGACGAGCAGCGCGACGCACACCGTGACGATGTCGGCGAGCAGGGAGGTCTGGGTGGGCACGGGCTTTCCTCGGGGTGCGGAGTCCGCACAGAACCCCCGAGGTGCGGAACGGAATGGGAAGTCAGATTAACCGCCCCGGCCCGTTACCCGAAGGAGTCACATCCCGCCGGGGAAAACCGCACGACCATGTCTACTCCGCGCACATACCGCTCGCCCATTCGTGTCAATTGACTGCGCCGAAAGAAACACCTTGGCGCGGTGATCGATACTTGACCGTAGTCTTTCGACAGGGGAGCGGCTCGGCCCGGGAGGGTGGGGATCAGGTGGTGATCGCGCTTGTCGTCGCCTGGTCCGTGGTAGCGATCTTCGTACTGGTGGCCTGGCCCAAGATCAGCGCCGACAAGGGGTGGCGCGCCGTCGCGCTGATGCTGGCCCTCGGTTTCTCGCTGGTGCACCAGCTGGTGTTTTCGACCATCGCGGAAGACGCGTACATCACCTTCCGTTACGCCCAGAACATCGCCGACGGCAATGGGCCGGTGTTCAACACCGGCGAGCGGATCGAGGGGTACACGAATTTCCTCTGGATGATCGTGATCGCGTTGCCGAAGGCGGCGTTCGGGGCCGATATCGAGACCTCCGCGGTCGTGCTCGGCATTCTCGCCACGCTCGGCGCCGTCCTGCTCGCGTACGTGACGGTGAACCGGGTGGTCGCGCGGGCCGCAGGCGAGTCGCGCCCCGCCTACGGGGTGGCCGCCGCGGTGCTCGTCGCCGGAGCCGGGGGTCTCGCCGCGTACGGCGGATCCGGCACCGAGACGCCCTTGTTCATGCTGCTCGTGTTCGGTGTCTTCGCCGCGCTCGCGGCCCGGCGCCCGGTGGTCGCGGGTGTGCTCGTGGCCTTCGCGATGATGACCCGCCCGGCGGGGATCGCGTTCGCGGTGCTGGTGGGGTGCTGGCTGGTCGTCGCCGCCCTGCGCGGCCGTCACACCTGGTGGGCGCCGGTGGGCTGGCTGCTCGGCGGGCTCGTCTTCGCCGCGCCGTGGACGGCCTGGCGGGTGACGTACTACGACCATGTCCTGCCGACCTCGGTCGTCATCCCCTTCGACCTCGACGTCCAGTCCCGGATGGACCGCGGCTGGCAGTATCTGTCGGGTTTCTCGGTGGTCCACCAAGGATTCCTGCTGCTCGGCCTGATCTCGGTGGTGGCGCTCTCGCTGCGCCGCACCGGCCGGACCCCGCACGAGGCCGAGGCCAGGTCACTGATCTGGCTGATGCTCGTCACCGCCGTCGGGCTCACCGGTTTCGTGGTCTTCTTCGGCGGTGACGCCGGGCCCGCCTGGCGCTTGCTGGCGCCGATCCCGCCGCTGCTGTCGGTGGCGGCGGTGTCGGTCTACGGCGTGCTCCTCGCGGCGCCGAGCCCTCGCCCGCGGCCGCCGGTCCAACGGCTGATGCCCGCCGTGGCGGTGACGTTGTCCGGGCTCGCGGTGCTGGTGTCGGTGTTCAGCCCGGAGATGCTGGGCCGGGTGCGCGCCTGGCACGACCACGGCGCGCAGATGGAGGAGATCGGCCGCTGGCTCGACGCCTACCTGCCGCCCGGCTCGGTCGTGAGCACGTCGGCGCCCGGTGTGCTGTCGTACCACGCCGGGACGCAGCTGCAGATCGTCGGCGTCCGGGGGCAGACGGAGGAAGTGGACGAGGCCGTCGTCTCCCGGCGGCATCCGACGATCGCCGTCATCACCGACAGCGGCTATTCGGCGACGCAATCCTGCGTGATCGACCCGGAGTACGCGGCGAGATACCGCGTCGCGACCTTCGCGCGTGAAGGAAGCTCGTCGTGGATCTCGGTGTTCCTGCGGGCGGACGTCGAGCGGGCGGTCAGGTCGGCCCTCGACCGCTCACCGGATTTCCGCCACGTACCGTGCCCTTCGTGAGTGTCGACGAACGCGTTTCCCCCAGCAGGCAGGCAGCGCTTGAGGCACCTTCGCGCCTCTTCGGCCTCTCTGTGTTCGCCGTCGCGCTCACCGTGCTGCTGGTGCGTTTCCTCGTGCCGAGGCCGATCGCGATGTCCGACAACGGTGACGGTTTCCGCGTGCTGTGCGGCGCGGGCATCCCGTGGAAGGGCAAACCGGAGGGCTTCGTCCAGCTCGCCTACACCGCCCCGGCAGGCGAATGCGACGCCACGTATCTCCTGACCCAGAGCTGGTTCGCGCGGATCGCGCGGTCGATCGGCGGGCTGCTCGGCCTCGAAGCGACGCTCAGCCTGGTCGTGCTCGGCGTGCTCACCAGCGTCCTCGCCGCCGCGGCAATCGCGCTGATCGTCGTCGGGCTGCCGTACTCGCGCCGCGTCCGCGGTTTCGCGACCGTGGGGCTGCTGCTCGTCGTCGCGGACTCCGCGTTCTTCGGCTACTTCGCCTCGGTGCTCGGCGAAGGTGCCGCGTTCCTCGGTCTCCTGCTCGCCGTCGGCGGTCTCCTGGTGGCCGCGAGGCCCGGCTGGTGGCGCTACGCGGGCCTGGCCGTCGTGCTCTTCGGCGGCGTGATCGCGGTCAACGCCAAGGTCCAGACGTTGATGATCCTGCCGTTGCTCGCGCTCGCCGTGCTGCTCGTCCGCCCGGCGGGCGTCAGCGGCCTGAAGCGCTGGCTTCCCGCGGTGTTCGTCATCGGAGCGCTCGCCGGAGGCACGGCCTATGCGCAGCAGACCGTCGAACCGGCGAAGCTGCCCGACGGCTCCCTCGCCGCGCGGCCGGGCGACGATTCGCGTGAGATCAACATGTTCAACACGATCTTCTTGACCATTGTGGACGGTCGGCACGACACCGGGGCCGATCTCGCCGCCTTGGGGCTGCCCGCGTCGTTCGGCCAGTACGCGGGCAACGGCTGGTGGCATCCGAAGCCCGCGACGCAGGATCCCGAGTACCCGAAGTACCGCGAACAGATCAGCAGGCGCAACGTCGTCGAGTATTTCGCGACCCATCCCTTCCGCACCGTCGAAATCCTGGACCGCGCCGCGGGCGATCTGCTCACCGCGCGCCCGCCCTACCTCGGCAGCTTCGACCGGTCGGCGGGTTTCGCCCCGGAAGCGCAGGAATACCGCGTCCCGATCGTTTCGACCGTGACGAAACTGCTGGCGCCACTGGGTTTCTTCGCCCTGCTGCCGATATGGGCGCTGATCGCCTGGCGTGGCTGGAAGACCCGTCGTGCCGCGATCGGCGTCACGCTGGGCTTCCTGCTCGCCGTGGCCGCCGGGCAGTTCGCGCTCGCGGCGCTAGGCGACGGGCTGGAGAACGTCAAGCACCAGGTGATCGCGCTGTACTGCACGTTGCTCGGCGTCGTGCTGGCGCTGGTGACCTTCGCGCGCTCGGAGTGATGTGACCTACGCGACCGTAGGTTGGTTACCCTACGGTAGCGTAACCTGAACGAATGGCTGAGCTCGTTTACCCGCCCGTCATCATGGCGGCGAAGTTGATGTTCCGGGTGCTGGACAACCGCATCCGGGTGGAGGGGACCGAGCACATCCCGTCGACGGGCGGGGCGGTCATCGCCTGCAACCACGTGAGCTATCTCGACTTCATTTTCTGCGGGCTCGGCGCGCAACCGGCGAAACGCCTGGTCAGGTTCATGGCGAAGAAGGAGATCTTCAGCAACCGCATCGCCGGGCCGCTCATGCGCGGCATGCATCACATCTCCGTCGATCGCGGCGCGGGTCTCGCTTCGTACCGGGAAGCCGTCGAGCGCCTGAAGGCCGGAGAGGTCGTCGGCGTGTTCCCCGAAGCCACGATCAGCCGGTCGTTCACCGTGAAGGACATCAAGTCCGGCGCCGTCCGGATGGCCGCCGAGGCGGGTGTCCCGGTCGTGCCGATGGCACTGTGGGGCACTCAGCGGCTGTGGACCAAGGGTCACCCGAAGGATCTCACCAAACGCCACGTCCCGATCTCGATCCTCGTCGGCGAGCCGATGCACCCGAAGGCCGACGACGACGCCGAGGTCCTTTCGAAGGACCTTCGCGTGCGGATGTCCGCACTTGTGGACCGCGTCCAGGCCGGCTATCCGGAGAAGCCGGCCTCCGACGACGAACGCTGGTGGCTGCCCGCGCACCTCGGCGGCACCGCGCCGACGCCGGAAGAGGCCGCGAAGCTCGACCGCGAAGGCCGCTAGCGGGACCGGTTGGTGGGGGGGGGGGGGGGGGGGGGGGGGGGGTGGGGGGGGTCGCCCCCCCCCCCCCCCCCCCCCCCCCCCCACCACGGTGACCGATCGCTCCCTAGAACCAGCGTTCGAGCACCTGCGCGACACCGTCCTCGGAATTCGGCGCCGTCACCTCGTCGGCGACGTCCAGCACGTAGCGGTGCCCGTTGGCCATCGCGACGCCGTGCCCGGCCCAGCCGAGCATCTCGACGTCGTTGGGCATGTCCCCGAACGCGATCACCCGCTCGGCCGGGACGTCCAGGCGCTCCGCGACCTCGGCCAGCCCGGTCGCCTTCGTGATGCCGTGCGCGGCGACCTCGATCAGGCCGGTGTCGGTCGAGTAGGTGATGTCGACGGAGCCGTCGAGCACCTCACGCGCCGCCCGCGCCATCTCGTCCGAGCTCATCCCGCGCCTGCTGATCAGCAGTTTGATCGCCGGATGCCCGAGCACCTCGGCCCGCGGTGCCTCCGCGCCCTCGTGGTTGCCCCACGGATTGTGGTAGTCGGGCTCGATCACGAAACTGCGGACGCGTGGGTCCTGCGCGGACTCGCCGACCCGTTCCGCGGCGAACCGGCAGCCGGGCAGGGCGTGATCAAGCGCACTCACGGTGTCGTGCAGCAGGGTCGGTTCCAGCAGGCCGTGGACCGCCACGATCCGGTCGGTCCCGATCTCGTACAGCACCGCTCCGTTCGCGCAGACCGCGTATCCGGTGAGGCCGAGCGGGTTCGCGATCGGGGCGATCCAGCGCGGCGGACGGCCGCTGGCCAGCACGAACGGGACTCCGGCCTCGGCGACACGCCGGACGATGTCGATCGTGCGTTCGGTCAGGACCTCCATCGGGGCGAGCAAGGTGCCGTCGACGTCGGATGCGATCAAGAGGGGCTTTTCCACCGGCACATTGTCCCCGAAGATCCGCCCATCGGGCGAAGTGTCGGTCCGGACCGATACTCCATCCATGCCCCCGCCACCGCCCTCAAAGGAGAAGCTTCGCTTCGCGGTACCTTCCCGGGTGTGCGCGTAGGCATCGTGATCCTTCCGGAAGATCGTTGGTGGGCGGCCGAGCCGAAATGGCGGGCCGCCGAGGAATACGGCTTCGACCACGCTTGGACGTACGACCACCTCGGCTGGCGGACTCTCGTCGACGGCCCGTGGTTCAGTGCGATGCCAACGTTGACGGCGGCCGCGATGGTGACGTCGCGGATCAGACTGGGCACCTTCGTGGCTTCGCCGGTCGCGCGGCATCCCGTGCCGTTCACCCGCGAGCTGACCACCCTCGACGACATCTCCGACGGCCGTTTCATCCTCGGCGTGGGCGCCGGCGTGCCGAACACCAACTACGACGCCACCGTGCTCGACGGCCCCGAGCTGTCGGTCAAGCAGCGCACGGACCGGTTCGCCGAGTTCGTCGAGGCACTCGACGGGCTGCTGATGACCGACGGTTTCGACTTCGAGGGCGAGTACTACCGGGCCAAGGGCGCTCGGAACCAGCCGGGCTGCGTGCAGCGGCCGCGGCTGCCGTTCCTGGTGGCCGCGAACGGCCCCCGCACGATGACGCTCGCCGCGCGGTTCGGCGCGGGCTGGGCCACCACCGGCGTCAAGGCGGAGACCCAGGACGAGTGGTGGAAGGGCGTCGCGGAACTCGTGAAGACCTTCGACGAGCGCCTCGACGCCGTGGGCCGGGACAAGGCGAGCGTGCAGCGGTTCCTGAGCCTCGACGCGGCGCCGGTCTTCTCCCTCGCCAGCGTGGGCGCGTTCACCGACGCCGCCGGGCGGGCCGGTGAGCTCGGGTTCACCGACATCGTCACGCATTGGCCGAGGTCCGGCGACTACTACGTCGGCCGTGAGTCGACGCTCGAAGAGGTCGTGAGCGACGTACTCCCGGTACTCCAGGGAAGAAGCTCTTAGGCCGATCGGGTGACGTTGGCGGGCCGGGTAAACCCGTTCCGCCCAGTGATCGTCTGAAAGACAAGTACAGCGAGTGGGTGTGGCCAGCGACGGCTGCCCCTCACGGGTCACCCCGGGGGTGAATGGGGGACTGAGGCTCGCGTGGTCGCGGCAGGGGCAGTCCGCGACCACGCGAGCCTTTATCTTTGGGCCGCGATTCGCGTGTCCAGGCCCGGAACACGCGTGCTCGGGCGCGTAACTCGCGTGATTGAAGGCGTAACTCATGTGATGCGCCCGGAGACACGCGTCTTACGGCTTCAAACACGCGTGATCCGGCTTCAGACACGTGTCTTGCGTCCCGGCGCACGTGATCGCGGGGAAGGCCGTCAGCGGGTCAGGGTGTAGATCGAAGCCCCCGCGTTGGAGAAGTCCTTCCGCAGGAAGTTCAGCCCGTCCAGATCCCGCAGTCCCGGCGCCGGCGGCTCGCCGATCTTGATCGGCGTGCTCCCGATCAGCACGTGCTTGATGTTCAGCCGTTTCACCGCGGCCTGCACCTCGGGATCCGTGTCGTAGTCCCGGAAGTGCAGCGCCAGGTATTTCGCGTCCGGCGGCGGCACGCCCGGGTCGTAGTGCCCGGCGACCGGGTGGATACCGGTGATCGCGTACAGCCAGGCCGTCCCGTCGAAGCGCTCGTTGAGCACCTTCTCGTCCGGTCCGATGTTCATCTTGGTCAGCTGGTCCATCGCGGCCAGCTCGTCGGCGCTGACCGGCGGCGTGACCTCGCCCTCGGGCCCGTTGTAGTACAGGAACGACACCGCGTGCGCGTTCGACTCGGTGTAGAAGCCCTTGGTCAGCACGGCCGACGCGGCCACGACGAACACGGCGGTCGCCAGCCCCAGCCGGGCGGGCAGCGCGGGACGGCTCTTCACCCAGGATCGGCCGCTCGCCCACTTCGCGAACCAGCGCTGCAGTTCCGCCATCCCGTGCCCGGCGAGCAGGCACAGCGGGATCGCGGCGAGCGCCATCAGCCGGTACCGGTCGTTCCACCAGGGCCGCGACAGCGAGATCACCCACGGTTCGGCGCCGAACGAGGCGACCAGCACGAACAGCGCCGAGAAGCCGATCGCCGAAAGCCCCACCCAGCGCATCCGGCCGAGCCGGAACAGGCTCAGCACGCCGATCACCAGCAGCACCGTCAGCCACACCTGCGGGGCGCTCAGCACCTGCCGGAAGGTCACCAGCAGCCCGAGCGACTTCAGCACCGGCAGGTCCGAGCCCCACGCGTAGTAAGGGTAGGAACCCGAAGTGAATTTCAGGGCGCCGAGGATGTGCGGCGCCGCGAGCAGCGCGCTCCCCGCCATCACCGGCACCATCTTGACGACGTCACCGCCGATGACCCGCAGCCCGCCGCGGCCCTCGGGCACGCCGTCGAGCGGTTTGTGCCGCAGCGCGCGGTACCAGCGCTGTACCACCAGCGGGAAGGCGAACAGCAGCGCGCCGAACAGCGCCGACGAATGCGCCGCCAGCAGGCCGACCGCGGTCAGCGCGAGCACGTAACCGGTGTCGAGGCCAGGCCGCGCGAGGAAGCGGGCCAGCGCGACCACGGCCAGCGGCGTCAGCACGATCCCCAGCGCGAACGGCAGCAGCCCGCTGGACACCGACTCGTACGCGCCGGTGGTGGCCGCGGCGGCCACCAGGGCCGTGCAGCCCGCGAACACCGCCCGCCCGCCGAGCTGGCGGATCAGGGCGACCATCGACAGCGCGAAGATTCCGGCGACCGGCATGGTGATGGCGTTCAGCGTGACCGGGATGGTCGTGCCCGAGATCGAGTACACGAGCGAGCCGACCAGGTGATACGCGTTCGGGTAGAACGAGCCGTCCGGGTACCAGTTGACGGTGCCCATGCCGGTCAGCGAGCCGTCACCGGTCTCGGCGATGTAGCGGATGCCGTTCGCGTGGAACACGGTGTCCCAGCGCTGGAACACCGCCGTCGTCCCGCCGCGGGCCGAGAGCACCACGAGGATCGAGATGCCGACGGCCAGCGCGACGCAGGCCGCGACGGCGTAATGCGCGCGCGGGTGCCACTTCGTCGGCGGCTCCTCGGCGCCCGGCTTGATCCACCCGCGCGCCTGCCCCAGCCTGCGCAGGCCGAAACCGATCCCGGCCAGCACGGCCGTGACGGCCGCCACGGTCAGGGGGTTGTACGACACACCGGCGAGTGCCAGCCACGGACCGGCCAGTCCGGTTACCGTGTAGGACAACAGCGGGGCCAGCCCCGCGAGGGCCCAGCCGCGCAGGCCGGCGGCCCGGCCGACGAGCCCGCCAGGGACCGCCAGAACGGCCAGGTAGGTCAGGGTCGCACCGAAATACGACCAGAAGGTGTCCGGAGTAGGCACTGCTTCCTAAGTGTGTGTGTCGAAGGTGAAAACCGGTGCTCGCTGCAGGGCACGGAGTCGACGTGCGTACCCTCGACGCCCGTGAGCGCGCACACGAACCCCGACAAGATTACTGAAGCCGATTTCACCGGCTACGACCTCATCGTGGTCGGGTCCGGATTCTTCGGGCTGACCGTCGCCGAACGGGCCGCGGCCGAGCTCGGCAAGAAGGTCCTCGTGCTGGAGCGGCGCCACCACATCGGTGGTAACGCCTACTCCGAGGCCGAGCCGGAGACCGGAATCGAGGTGCACCGTTACGGTGCGCACCTGTTCCACACCTCGAACAAACGTGTGTGGGAGTACGTCAACCGTTTCACCGAGTTCACGAACTACCAGCACCGGGTGTTCGGCAAGTACCAGGGTCAGGTCTACCCGCTGCCGATGAACCTGGCGCTGATCAACCAGTTCTTCGGCAAGTCGCACACGCCGGACGAGGCCCGCGAGCTGATCGCCAAGCAGGCGTCGGAGTTCGAGACCGCGAACGCGCAGAACCTCGAAGAGAAGGCCATCTCGCTGATCGGCCGCCCGCTGTACGAGGCGTTCATCCGCGGCTACACGGCCAAGCAGTGGGAGAACGACCCGAAGAACCTCGGCGCCGACATCATCACCCGGCTCCCGGTCCGCTACACCTTCGACAACCGCTACTTCAACGACACCTACGAGGGCCTGCCGGTCAACGGCTACACCGCGTGGCTCGAGAAGATGGCCGAGCACGAGAACATCGAGGTCCGGCTGAACGTCGACTACTTCGACGTCCGCGAGCACATCCCCGCCGGCACCCCGACCGTCTACACGGGTCCGCTGGACCGCTACTTCGACTACTCCGCGGGCCGGTTCACCTGGCGCACGGTGGACTTCGAATCCGAGGTCGTCGAGACCGGCGACTTCCAGGGCGCCTCGGTCGTCAACTACAACGACGAAGAAGTGCCCTACACCCGGATCATCGAGTTCCGGCACTTCCACCCGGAGCGCAAGCACTACCCGAACGACAAGACGGTCGTGTTCCGCGAGTACTCCCGGTTCGCCGGTGAGGCCGACGAGCCGTACTACCCGATCAACACCCCGGAGAACCGCGAGAAGCTCGAGGCCTACCGCGAGCTGGCGAAGGCCGAGGCCAAGGACAAGAACGTGCTGTTCGGCGGCCGTCTCGGTACCTACAAGTACCTCGACATGCACATGGCCATCGGTTCGGCGCTGTCCGTGTTCGACAACAAGATCGCGCCGCACCTGACCGATGGCGCGCCTCTCGACGGGTCCCTCGATGCTTGAGAAGGGCGCTCCCACCGGCGAGGTGGCTGTACTCGCGAAGGCTCAGGGCGTCCTTAAGAGCGACGTCACGGTGAAGGCGGCCCGGGGTCTTTCGCACTTCGGCGAGCACAGCGCAGGCTGGTTCGCGTTGGGCCTCGTCGGGGCCGCGGTGGACAAGAAGCGCCGCAAGGACTGGCTGATCGCGGCCGCGGGTGTTGTCGGCGCCCACGCCGCGTCCATCGCGGTGAAACGCGTGGTCAGGCGGCCGCGGCCGGACCACCCGAGCGTCGAGGTCCTGGTCTCCACGCCGAGCAAGCTGAGCTTCCCGTCCTCGCACGCGACCTCCACTACGGCGGCGGCGGTGCTCTACTCCGGATTGACCGGGCGTAACCTGGTCCCGGCCCTGGTACCGCCGATGCTGGCCTCCCGGCTCGTGCTCGGCGTCCACTACCCGACCGACGTTCTGGCCGGAGCGGCCCTTGGGGGCGTAGTCGGCGGCTTGATACGTAGGAAGCTGAAGCGACGATGAGTGAAACGACCGAGAAGGCCGATTCCAAGCCTGACGACGTAGAACCCGTGGCCGAGGCCGCTGAACCGAAGAAGGTCGCCGGCGGTCTCGTCGGCGGCATCATCAAGACGGCACGCCCGCGCCAGTGGGTGAAGAACGTGCTGGTGTTCGCCGCACCGTTCTTCGCCTTTTCGAAGTCGACGGACCGGACCGGCCTGCTGGTCGCCGCGCTGATCGCCTTCGCGGCGTTCTCGCTGGTGGCCTCCTCGGTCTATCTCATCAACGACGCGATCGACGTCGAGGCGGACAAGGCCCACCCGACCAAGCGGAACCGGCCGATCGCGGCCGGGATCGTGCCGGTGCCGGTGGCCTTCGTCGCGGCGGGCGTGTTCTTCGCCGCCGGCCTCGGCATCTCGTTCTTCGCCAGCTGGCAGCTCGCGGTCGTGCTGGCGGTCTACGAGGCCGTCCAGCTCGGCTACTGCTTCGGGCTCAAGCACCAGCCGGTGGTCGATCTGGCCATCGTCGGCTCGGGCTTCCTGATGCGGTCGATCGCCGGTGGCGTGGCCGCGGGTATCGCGCTTTCGCAGTGGTTCCTGCTGGTCACCGCGTTCGGCTCGCTGTTCATGGTGGCGGGCAAGCGCTACGCCGAGATCATGCTCTTCGAGCGCACGGGGGCGAAGATCCGGTCTTCGCTCAAGAAGTACTCGGCGAGCTACCTGCGGTTCGTCTGGGCGACGTCCGCGGCGATCCTGATCATGTCCTACTGCCTGTGGGCGTTCGAGATCCGCCAGGTCGAGCACGACTCGGTCTGGGCGGTCGTCTCGATGGTCCCGTTCGTGGTGGCCGTCCTGCGCTACGCCGTCGACGTCGACGGCGGCAACGCGGGTGAGCCGGAGGAGATCGCGCTCAAGGACCGCGTGCTCCAGGTGCTCGGCGCGAGCTGGGTGGTCACGCTGTTCCTGTCGTTCTATCTCTGATTCGACAGCCGGTACACAGCGCATCCACAGGATGCGCGCGCATCCTCGGTGATGGGGGCGGGCACCGCGCCCGCCCCCATCGACCTAGGAGCGAAAGATGAGCGACCCGCAGCGGCCGTCCGACGACGAAGACAAGACGGTCGAGCAGCCCGTCGCCGGTACTGAGAAACCCGCCGAGACCCCGGCCGCCGCCCCCGCCGGACCGCCGCCCGGTTGGGTGCCCGCGCAGCAGGCGCCGCCGAAGAAGGGCGGTTTCCGCCGGTTCGCCGGGCACCGCGCGACGCAACTGGTCGCGGTCGGCGCCCTCGGCTTCATCCTCGGCGGCGGGATCATCGGCACCGCCGTCGGCCTGGCCTCCCGCGACGGTGACCGCCGGCCCGGTATCGCCCGCGAACACCGTGGTCCGGGTGGTCATGGCATGCATCGCGACTTCCGTGACGGTCCCGGCCGGCGTGACCAGTCCCACGGTGGGTAAGTAACGGAATCATCACGAGGCCGTGTACGGTGTTCGTGATGCGAAGCGCCTCCGCCGAACTGCCCCAGGCTTCCGGTGCGCTGCCGGGAGCCGCCGTCCTTACCCGCCCCTGGGTGCTCCCGGCCGGGGCGGCGGTGGCGTCGGCCTTGGTGTTCGTGCTGGTCAGCGGGCATTTGATCGACGACACCTACATCACGCTCTCGTATGCGAAGAACCTCGCCTTCCACGGCCATTGGGGCCTGATCGAAGAAGGCACCGCCAACACCGCGACGTCGCCGTTGAACGTCCTCGTGCTGGCGCTCGTCACCTTCATCGTGCGAGACGCCGTCTTCGCCGCCGGGATCGTGTTCGTCGCGAGTCAGGTGGCGCTCGTCCTCGGGCTGCGCCGCATCGGCGCCGCGACCGGTCTCTCGGGCTGGTTCGCCCCGCTGGCACTGGGCCTGCTGCTGGTGAACCCGCTGCTGCTGTCGTCGGTCGGTCTCGAAGTCGCCCTCGGCGCGACGGCGGTCGTCTGGCTGATGGTGTTCCTGCACGAACGCAATCCCGCCGCCGCGGGTGCGGTGATCGGCCTGATCGCGCTGATCCGGATCGATCTGCTGCTGATCGCGTTCGTCCTGTTCCTCGGGCGCCGCGAATTCTGGGTGGGCATCTGGCGGATGACGTTCGCCGCGCTCGCGGTGATGCTGCCGTGGTTCGTGTTCAGCTGGCTGGTGCTGGGTTCGGCGGTGCCGGACACCCTGGTCATCAAGATCATGCAGCGGTCATGGGGGCCGTTCAGCTTCACCAACGGCCCGCTGCTGTACTGGCGCAACTTCCCGGTGGCGGCGACACTTTCCTTTCTGCCCCTCGTGATCGGCGCTCTCGCCGGTCTACTGTGGACGTTCCACTTCCGGCGCGGCTCGGAGCGGGCGAAGCGGCTGCTGCCGTTCGCGACCCTCGCCATCGCCGGCGCGGCGCACTATCTGGCCTACTGCTGGCTGAACGTCCCGCCGTACCACTGGTATTACGCGCCCAGCATCGTCGGCGCGACGGTCTTCCTCGCCGCCGCGGCCTGCGCGGTGCCCGGCCGGGCCCGGCTCGGCGCGGGAATCCTGGCAGGCGCGTTCCTCCTCACGAGCGCCGTCGCTTATGCGGCTCCTGAACTGCCGCGCCGGTTCGCGCCCATCACCAGCAACCACGCCGCGTCCGACGAATACCGCGCCATCGGCTCGCAGCTGGGCGAATTGACCAAGGGGCGCAAGGTGGAGAGCGCGGGCGAGGTCGGCGCGCTCGCCTACTCCTGCGACTGCGACATCGTCGACCAGTTCTCCGACCGCGGCTCCGTCGACCCGGCGATCATCGAGACGAAGAACCGCAGCAGCGATCTGGGGAAGGCACTGCTGGAAGCGAACTTCCGGTTCTTCGATCACAGCGTCCCGCCCGCGACCCCGGATCTGGTGCTGGCCACCACCCGGAAGGCGCCACCCGCGAACGCGCTGGCGACCTGGACGATCCACTCGCCCTGGATGGGCACGCAACTGCTCTACCTGCTGCCCGCCCGTTGACCTTCCCCGCGTTTCGTCCTCTGAATGCGGTAGTCGGCATCGCGAACTACCGCATTCAGAGGACGAAACGCGGGGGGTCAGCGGCGCGAGTGGGCGCGGTCGGCCTTCGTGACCGCCAGCATGTCCCGCTGGTAGACCACGGACCCGTCCGCGAAGGCGAACTGAAGCACCGGCCGCGGCGGGAAACTCCGCCCCAGGTACAGCGCGGACACCGAGCGCACCACGCCCGACGGCATCTCCTCGAAGGTCCGGAACGGCTGCGCGGGATCCTCGCCCTCCAGCATCCGCGCCGGGTACACGACGGCCAGCCGCCGGTCGGACAGCGTCAGCCGCGCCTCGCCCTTGCCGCCGGCGAGGTGGTCCGCGAGCCGCGCGGCGGTCTGGTCCGCGGTCCGCGCGACGGCCCAGTAGGCGATCGTCGGGTCGTCGGTCCAGTCGGCTTCGAGCACATCGGACGCGGGCAGCGGCCACCGCGTTTTCCCTGTCACCGCAGGGATTTCCCGTGACGGCGAGTAGGGCAGCGTGAGCTTGCCGTCGAGCAGGAAGCCCACGTAGCCGTGCGCGGGCGGGCAGCCGATGATCAGGCGTTCGCCCGGCGCGAGCCAGAACTGGTGCAGTTCCCGTTCGACGATCTCGTCGACGGACTTCGCCATCGGAAGCGTGTTCTCCATCAGCTCACCGTCACCGAGTGGAGCCAGGCGAACTGCCGCGGATCGTCGCAGTCGAACAGGAAATCCATCCCCGATCCGTCCACAAAGGACGCGCGGAGGCATGGAAGCCGCTTCTTGCCGTGCTCGGCCACCGCGAAGCCGGCGATCCGCTCGCGCGGGATCTCGGCGCGCGGCTCCATCTCGTGCCGCGCGATCGGGACGCCCGCCGCGTTCTCGCCGTAGGTCTTCGTGGTGATGATCGAGGCGATCTCCTTGCCGAACCCGAACGCCTTGGACATGAACGACTTCTCCGGCTCCGGCGGCTGGGCGGCCTTCTCCAGCACCAGCAGCCGCGCGCTGGTCAACGCCCACAGCCGCGCAAGCGAACCACTGGTGGACAGCTCCCGCACCGCGGTGTGCGCGAGGCCGCCCTGCTCACCGAGCACGACGACCTGCGGTGACGGCGGATTCGACGCGCCACCGTCGTCGCTCCCGCCCAGCGCGGCGCTCACCATATCCCCGGCGAAGTTCGCCGCGCCGGAGCCGAATTTGCCCAGCACGCTCTTCTTCGGCACGCCCCAGGGATCCAGGCCGCGTACGTCGTAGTTCAGCGTCCGGCCGTACGCGGCCCACAGCAACCGTTCGCCCGGGTGCAGCGAAGGCAGGGCCTGCGACGCCGCCCCGAGCGGGTAGCCGAGATTCATTCTTCGATCGTGAACCCTCTGTCGGTCGCCGCGCGGCGCTCTTCCTCGGACGACGAATCCTGCGACTCGTTGTAGCCCGCCTTGACGCCTTGCTCGACGCCCAGCTCCGTCAGGTTACCGGCACTGCCGCGGAAGGCGGCCTTGCCGAAGCTGGTCGTCCCGCTCATGCCCATCGCCCGCAGCCCGGCCTCGGTGAGGTTGGTGGTGAGCGCGTCCGAGCCCTCGCCGCCGACGCCGAAGCGGTCCGCGAACTTGTTGGCCGTCTTGGAGGCCCCGGTCGTCGGATTGGCCTTCGTGACGATCTTGGCGAGGGGGTTCTTGTCGATCTGGTCGGCGAGCCGCTTCTGCAGCCAGTTACCGTCACGCAGCCCTTCGGTGCGTTCGACGACCTTCTTCAGCGGCCCGTTGCGGAGCATCTTCAGGATGTCTTCGAGCTTCTCGATCAGCGGCTTGAGCTTGCCGAGCAGCTGCTTGACCTTCATCCCGAGCCGTCCGCCGGTCACCGCGACCTGGCCCGCCGTGGCCGCGCCCGCCGCGCCGACCGAGGCGCCCGCCGTGATCCACGAGGCGGCCAGCGCGGCCAGCCACTCGATGATCAGGCCCATCACCAGTTCTTGGATGATGTCGATGACGATCTCGACGAACGCGTCGAACAGGTCGGCGGCGATCTCCAGGATCTGCTGCAGCCCGCGGACGTCGTTCGCGAACGCCTTGGCGCCGCCCGAGAACTCGGTCATCTGGCCGCGGAACGCGTCGCCCGCCTGCCCCTTCCAGGGCTCCTTGGTCGCGTCGGCGCGCTTCTGCTCGTGTTCGGCGACGCCGTCGAGCCACTTGGCCGTCTGTTCCCAGCCCTTGGCGGTACTGCGCATCTGCTCGGGGTCACCGATCGCGGGCTCCAGGACGAGCTCCACCAGCGGGCTGATCACGATCCCGATCAGGAAGCCGAGCCCGTTGTCCAAAAAGGACTGACCGGGGCTCATCACGAGCTGCAGCTGTTCCATCCGCGCGTGCACGGCCGCGATCGCGACGTCCGGCGGGCTGCTCGCCCTCGCGACCTCGGACGACGTGCTGATCCACGAGCTGCCGTAGCCGCCGTTCTGCTCCCAGTAGCCCTTGCGGCCCGAGTCGCCGGCGCTGTTGAGGTCGCTCAGGCTGCCGGGGCCGCTGCCGCCGTCGTCCAACCCGGCGCCGAGCCCGGTGATGACCTCGGCGGTGCCCTGGTTGTGCTCGAGATAGGTCTTCGCCGCGGTGGTGGTCTTGTCGGCGATCTGGTCCAGGAAGGACTTCGCCTGCTCGGCGAGGTCCTGGCATTCTTGCAGGCCCTCGAAGTACTTGAAGGCCATCAGCTCGCCGAGCGGGCCGAAGCAGTCGTCCGAGACCCTGGCCTGCTCCAGCAGGCTCGCGAGGCTGGCGAAGTTCCCTGAGGCCTCTTTGGACCCCGTCGCGTGCGCTGTGAGCGCGTCGGTCTGTACGCCGAAGCCGGTCATGCGTCCCTCCGCAGGATCGGGCCGCCGAAGTCTTCGTCATCGGTGGGAGCGGGCCGCGTCGGACGAGACGTGCGGACGGGTTGCTGCATGGCCGGTCCGGCGAGGGTTTCCGCGGGCGGGGGAGCGCTCGGCCCGAGCGGTTCGACGTGGGCGTTGAACGCCTCTTTGAACTGCTCGGCGCGGTCGCCGAGGATCGGCTGGACGGTCTGCTGCATGGCGGCCGCCGCCTGCTGCGTCGCTTCTCTGATCGCGGTGAGGATCTCTTGCTGCAGCGCGGTATGCGTGCGGTTCATCGCCTTGGGGGACAGCTGGAGGCCCAGCAGGGCGCCGGACGGGGCGACGGTCACCGTCACCGAGCCGTCGGCGTTGCGCGCGGATCCGCGCAGCCCGGCGATCTTGTCCTTCAGTTCCGCGGCTTTGGCGGCCTGCTCCTGAAACGACCGGATGGCCGCGTCGAGCTTGGCTTCCTGGTCAGCCATCGATTCCTCTCAACCCGGGGACGGAGACGTCCGTGCCCGGGTGAGACGAATGGACCAGCGCGCTCGTTCCCTAGATCGGCAGTTTCCGGAAGATCGGCCGGGGGATATGCCGCAGGGCCGACATGACCAGCCGGAACGGCGCGGGCGACCACACCAGTTCCTTGCCGGCGCGCGAGGCGGCGACCGCGGTCTCGGCGACCTGCTCGACGTCCACCGTCAGCGGGGCGTCCTTGAGGCCTTCGGTCATCTTGGTGCGCACCTGGCCGGAGCGGACGACGGTGATCTGCACGCCGAACTCGGCCAGCGCCTCGCCGAGGCCCAGGTAGAAGCCGTCGAAACCGGCCTTGGAGGAGCCGTAGACGAAGTTCGAGCGGCGGACCCGCTCACCGGCCACCGAGGACAGCGCGATGACCTTGCCGTGTCCCTGCTTCTTGAGCTTGTTCGACAGCGCGACCCCGACAGACACCGCGGACGTGTAGTTCACGGTCGCCGCCTCGACGGCCTTCGCGTGGTCCTGCCACAGCTCTTCCTGGTCGCCGAGCAGGCCGAACGCGACGACGGTGACGTCGATGTCGCCACCCTCGAAGGCCTTGTCCAGCACGGCGGGGTGGGTGTCCAGGGCCTTGGCGTCGAAGTCGACAGTGGCCACTTCGGCGCCCTTGTCCTTCAGGCGCTGAGCGGCCGCGTCGAGGCGCGGCGACTGGCGTCCGGCCAGCACGACCCGGAGGGGCTTTTCGGCCAGGTACTTCTCCGCGATCGCGAGCGCGATGTCGGAGGTGCCGCCGAGCAGCAGCAGGGACTGGGGGTTGCCCACAGCGTCGATCACAGTTCCAACCTTCGGGACATGTCAGAGGCGAAAACGCCTTCGGGGTCAACGGAAGCGCGGACCTTGCGCCATTCCTCGAGCCGCGGGTACATCTTCGCGAAGTTCTCCGCGGAGGTGCGCGAGTCCTTCGCCGTGTACAGACGGCCGCCGAGCGCGAGCACGTCCTCGTCGAGTTCCTGGCAGAACCGGCTCAGGCCGTCCTTGATCGGGAAGTCGAGGCAGACCATCCAGCCGGGGTGCGGGAACGACAGCGGCGCCGGGTTGCCCTCGCCCATCTGCTTGAACACGTTGAGGAACGACACGTGCCCGGAGTCGGCGACCTTCTGGATGATGCGGCGCAGCGGCTCGTGCGCGTTCAGCGGCGTGCTGAACTGGTACTGCAGGAAACCCTTGGAGCCGTACGCGCGGTTCCACTCGCCGAAGAGGTCGAGCGGGTGATAAAACGCGGTCAGGCTCTGGATCTGGTCGCGCGCGTTCTTCGCGGTCTTGCGGTAGTACAGCTCGCCGATCGCCGTGAACGACAGCTTGTTCGCCAGCCCGTTCGGGAACACGTCCGGCAGGGTGGCCAGGGTTCCCGGGTTGAACTTGAGCGGATCGGCCCGCAGCTTGGGCGGCAGTTCGTCCAGCTTCGCGAGCGAGCCGCGCTGGAACG
This sequence comes from Amycolatopsis sp. NPDC102389, assembly GCF_044765885.1. Lineage (NCBI taxonomy): Bacteria > Bacillati > Actinomycetota > Actinomycetes > Pseudonocardiales > Pseudonocardiaceae > Amycolatopsis > Amycolatopsis sp. NPDC102389. Next base: position 24,081 of record NZ_JBIWKX010000044.1, on the reverse strand, counting down.
CGGCGCGGCCGAGCTTCGCGCCCCGGGAGATCGAGTCGAACCAGCCCGACGAGTACGTGTAGTTGTCCTCGGAGCCGTCGGTGACCAGCGCCAGGGTCTCGTCGAGGTTCGCCGTGCGCTGGATGTCGGCCTTGAAGTAGGCCGTCTCCGTCTTCGTCATCCGGATCTTGGCGCGGACGATGATGCCGGTCAGGCCGATGCCCGCGACGGTCGCCCAGAACAGCTCCGCGTCGGGGCCCTCCGGAGTCAGCGTGCGCACCTGGCCGTCGGCGGTGATCAGGTCCAGCGACACCACGTGGTTGCCGAAGCTGCCCGCCGAGTGGTGGTTCTTGCCGTGGATGTCGTTGGCGATCGCGCCGCCGATGGTGACCTGGCGCGTGCCCGGCAGCACCGGCACCCACAGGCCGTACGGCAGGCCCTCGCGCATCAGCTTGTCGAGGCTGACCCCGGCGTCGAGGTCGACGATGCCGGAATCCGGGTCGATCGAGTGGATGCGGTCCAGCGCGGTCATGTCGACGACCAGGCCGCCCGCGTTCTGCGCCGGGTCGCCGTAGGACCGGCCGAGACCGCGCGCTATGACCCCGCGTTCCCCGGCCTGTGTCACCGCGCGGGCGATGGCTTCCACGTCGGGGGTGCTCAGGACGTCCGCGATACTCGGCGCCGTCCTTGCCCAGCCCATGAGCGACTGCCGCTGTGTCTTGGGTGCTTGGGTCACGCCGACCAGGGTAACCACGCCGAACAATGCCCGGAACGTGACCCTGAAGTGCTCGCTTCTACACTTTGCGCATCAGCCCCAGCAGTTTATGAGGTAGAGCAGTGGTGGCGACCGACCCGAAAGCCGGCGTGACGGCAGCAGCGCCGTCCTCCCCTGGGCTGCTCGGGCAGCTCATCCGCTTCGGCCTCATCGGCGGCTTCTGCGCCCTGGTCGATTTCGGCGTCTACCAGGGGCTCCGTGCCCTCGGAATGGACGCGACGCCGTGGGTCGACATCGCCCGCGCGCTCAGCTTCATCGTGGGCACCACGACCGCCTTCTTCCTGAACCGCAAGTTCACCTTCGCCGGTGGACGCCAGGAGGGCGCGCGTCAGATCGGTAGCTTCGTGCTCCTGTACGCCGTCACGTTCCTCGTGGCCGTCGGCGTCAACCGCACGATGCTGCACGTCCTGCCGGAGTCGGCCTGGAAGGCCACCTTCGGCTGGGTCGTCTCGCAGGCAACCGCGACCATGATCAATTTCGTCATGCTCAAGTGGGTCGTCTTCCGTGAGCCCCGCGCCACCGCCACCAGCACAGAGGAGAACTGAGGATTCATGCCCGGTAAAGCCGCCGTCACCGGAGAGGCCCCGAGCGCCATGGTGAGCACTGTCGACGACACCCGCTTCGCGGAACGCACCCCGCAGGGCCGTCTCACCGCGCAGCGTGGGCTCTACGCCGGCCCGGCCCCCATCGTCAGCAAGGACCTCTACGCCGAGCTCGAATGGGGCACCGCCGTGCGCGAGCGCGCGGGCATCTCCATCGAGCCCGCGTCGAAGGTGTCCGGCAACACGTATTTCGGCCGTTTCCCCGCCAGCTACTGGCAGCGCTGGACCGACGTGACCGAGGTCCAGGTCGAGGCCGTCGTCACCGGTGACGGCCAGCTGTCCGTCGGTGCCTCCGACATCGAGGGCGACACGCGCGTGGTCGCCGCCGAGATCGTCAAGGGCGCGAAGCAGCAGAAGGTGACGCTCAGCGCGAAGCTCGACAAGTTCTACGACGGCGGCGCGCTCTGGCTCGACATCGAGACCGAGGGCGGCCAGTCGCTGCGTGTCGAGAAGGTCCGCTGGACGGTCGAAGCGCCGGAGAAGATCCGCCCGACCGCGGTGACCATCTGCACGATGAACCGCGCCGACGACTGCCTGTCGAACCTGCAGGCGCTCGCCGCCGACGTCTCCTCGCTGGAGACGCTCGACGCGATCTACGTCGCCGACCAGGGCACCGACCTCGTCGAATCGCGCGACGGCTTCGAGCAGGTCGCGAAGGACCTCGGCGACAAGCTGCACTACATCAAGCAGCCGAACCTCGGCGGCGCCGGCGGGTTCACCCGCGGCCTCTACGAGGTCGCCGGGCACACCGAGACCGAGCACGCGAACGTCCTGTTCATGGACGACGACGTGCTGCTCGAGCCGGATCTGGTGATCCGGATGACCGCGTTCTCCAACCGCACGGTCAACCCGGTCATCGTCGGCGGGCAGATGCTGAACCTGCTGCACCCGAACCAGCTGCACGTCGGCGCCGAATACGCCCGGCTGAACACGCTGGAGCCCGGCCAGCCGGTGCAGCACTCGCTCTCGACCGCCGACCTGCTCGGCGTCGACGAGGAGACCCTCAAGCCGAACCGCCAGGAACGCCGCCTCGACGCCGGGTACAACGGCTGGTGGTCGTGCCTGATCCCGTACGAGGTCGTCAAGGCCACGGGCTACCCGCTGCCGTTCTTCTTCCAGTGGGACGACGCGGAGTACAGCTACCGCGCCCGCGCGCACGGCTTCCCCACCGTCACCCTTCCGGGCGCCGGCGTCTGGCACGCCGACTTCCACTGGAAGGACTGGGACGAGTGGCACCGCTACTTCAACCTGCGGAACTCGATCATCACCGCCGCGCTGCACTCGCCGTTCAACCTGAACCTGCTCTCGCGCGTGCTCATCGCGCAGCTGGTCCGGTACCTGCTCGGCATGCAGTACGGCCTGTCCGCCACGCTGATCAAGGCCGTCGAGGACTTCCTCGAGGGGCCCGAGGTCCTGCGTGACGGCGGCGTCGCCGCGATGAAGGAGATCCGCCGGATCCGCGACGAGTACCCCGAGACCAAGCGGCACAAGGCCACCGACGTCCCGGGCATCGCGTCGAACGACATCGGCATCATCAACAGCGCGCCGCGGCCCAGCATGCAGCGCCTGGTGCTGATCAAGCGGATCCTCGACCGGGTGCTCGGCCGCAGCCGTCACTCGCTCGGCGCGATCCCGATCGACGAGGCCCACTGGTGGCACGTCGCGACCTTCGACACCGCCGTCGTCACCGACGCTTCGCAGGAAGGCGTGCGGGTCCGCTCGTACGACCGCGCGAAGATGTTCGACCTGGCGCGCCGCGGCGCCAAGGTCATCCAGCGGCTCCGCAAGGAAGGCGCGGCGGTGCAGGAGCAGTACAAGCGCTCCATGCCCGAGCTGACCTCGCGAGACAACTGGAAGCGGCTTTACGAGCTGTAGGCACGTGAGCTGAAAGGGCCCTTCACCGCGTCTCATGCGGTGAAGGGCCCTTTCGCCGCGTTAGAGCCGCGCCCGAGTTCTCAGTGGAGGCCGAACACTCTCGTTTTACGGTTCAGGTCGTCGATGTAGGCGGCGGCGACGTGGGAGAAATTGATCGCCACCTCCGAGTCGTCCCTCGTCTGGATCGTCTGTACCGAACCGGTGCGGACGAAATGCGAGAGATCCTTGGTCAGCCGTTCGGTTTCTTCCGTCGTGAGCGCGAAGAGCAGCGGCTCCCCGCCGGTGGCGAGATGGAGGACGAGCGCGGGTTTCTGGTCTGCCATGAATCCATGGCACCAGCCTTGATCACGGCCGGGCAAGCGGGTTCGCTGCGGGCGTATCGGGCGCGTGGACTACCTTCATCCCGACGGACAAGACACCCGCGGGGGGAAATGGCGATGCCGCATTCGTTCTCGCTGTCGCTGGCGGCGGTGGACATCCTGCTCGAGCACGGCCGGTTCGGGCCGGCGCCCGTCCCGTTCGAGATCCCGCACATCGGCACGACGACCGATCAGCGCGCGATGGTGCGCGAGGCCGTCTTCCGCGACCTCGAAGGCCGCGGCCTGATGCGCGGCGGCAGGCTCGACGCCGACGTCGAACTCGCGATCGCCACCTTCGCCAATCCGCAGCTCGCCGTCTGGGCGGTCGCGCAGATGGACAAGGACAAGCAGCTGTTCGCGCGGGCGGCGACGGACGGGCAGTTCGCGGTCGTCGTGCGCCAGGAAGAGAACCTGCTCGTGTTCGAGGAGACCAGGCCGACCGCGATCGTGGCGTCGATCGTCGACCTGCTGCCGCTCACTCCGGCGGGTCCCGGTCAGTCGGTCACCATCGCGAAGCCGGCGAGCGCGCCGAAGCGACCTCGCAACGACGACGCGTACGACCCCTTCGCCAAGGTCAGCGGACCACGGTCGCACGGGTCGAACCCGCAGCTGCGGCAGGTGGAGCGGATCTTCGAGAAGCCGAAGACGCGCGTGGGCCAGTTCAGCGTGTTCATCCGCGGCGGTCAGGTGTTCCCGCCGCTGGCGTGGTTCGACACCGAAGCCGGCCGCTTCATGATGACCTCGCGCCAGGCCACCGACGGGCAAAGCTGGCTCACCTACGCTCCCGCTGACAACGCGAGGATCGCGCAACAGCTGTATGCCCAGCTCGAAGGGCAGTTCTGAACCACGGGGAACCGGGGTGACGCCCGTTTCGTCACAGTTCCGGAGATCTTCGGCGATCGGGGAATCACCGTCGCGCCGAGTGCCCGGCTAGTAGACTGCCGGGCGATACGCACGGGCGAGCAGACGATGCAGTGGGGCGGGCGATGGCTTTCGAAGCGGACAGCGGACAGGCGGCACCGAGCTACGCGATCGGCGCCTTGGGGGCGGCGGCCGCCGGCTACGTGGCGGCGGGTGGGCTGAACCAGGCCGCGATCGCCAAGGTGAGCGCGGAGACCCAGAAGCTGGTCGCGGCCGCCAAGAGCGGCGGCTTCAAGATCACCGAGGAAGGCGTCAAGCCCCTGCGTGAGGCGCTCGCGAACATGTCCGAAGAGCTCAGCGCGCTGAAGATCAAGACCATGGCGCTGAACGAGGCCCCGCAGCTGGGCGGTCACCCGTACGGCAAGGCGGTCGCCGCCCACGACCACAAGGGCGCCGCTCAGTCCGCCAACTCCGCGAACGCGATCATCGGGCAGTTCGAGCAGGTGGTCAAGGACGCCGACGAGGCGCTGGCCAGGGCCGCCGGGCTGTACAAGGGCGTCGAAGACCGCGCGATCGACGCCACCAAGAAGATCAGGCCTTGAGGGACGATGAAGAAACTCTGTGTGCTGCCGCTCGCCGCGGCCGCCCTGGTACTGGCCGCGTGCTCCAGCGAGAAGCCGGGCAGCGCCAGCCCCGCGCCGTCGGCTCCTCCAGCGCAGTCGAGCGCTTCCAGTGCCGCGCCTACGTCCGGCGGGGACACCGCGTCGATCGATCCGTGTTCGCTCGTCAGCGCGGCGGACTTGGCGTCCTACGGGACCTTCAAGCCGCCGTCGAGTGAAAACGCGGGCGGAGCCCGGCTCTGCACGTTGAACAAAGAGGCGGCGACAGCCTCGGAGACCCTCTCGATCGGCGTGGGTGTCCGTGACACACAGGGTCTCGACACGGTGAGCGACTCCGGCACCGGCAAGACCACCGGCAACGTCAACGGGCGCAAGGCGGTCCGCGCGCCCAGGCCGCCGGGAGGGTGCCTGATGGCGCTCGAACTCGGCCCGGCCGCGAGGGTCGATCTCCTGGTCGCGGCCGACGACGCCGAAAAGGCCTGCGGGATCGCAGAGAAGGTCGCCGACATCGTCGAACCGAAGCTTCCGAAGGGCTAAGGGGGAACCAGGATGACCACCAAGACACCGAACCTGAGCGAGCAGCAGGTCTCCGACCTTTCGCCGGCGGCTCGCGACGCGTACTACCAGCAGAAGGCACAGGAGGGCGTCGACCCCAGTGACGGCTGGCTGTTCGGCGCGGTCAACCGGTTCCTCGCCTCCGGGAAGGCCCACCAGCAGTCGCAGGAGGTCGGCGACAAGAACGTCGACCAGCTGACCAGCAACGGCGACGTCAAGTACGTCGAGGGGCTCGAGCCGCCGAACGGCGACTACCTCGGCTACGACCACGAGAAGCTCGAACAGTTCGTCAACACGGACCTGAACGTCGAGCAGGTCACCCAGGTCTCCACGGCCTACCACGACCTGCACAAGGCCTTCGACACCTTCTCGCGGACGATGGACCAGGCCGTCACCGCTTCGCAGGGCACCTGGGAAGGTGACGCGGCGGGCAACGCGCAGGGCTACTTCAAGAGCCTCAGCAAATGGTCCGAGGCGAACTCCCAGAACGCCAAGCTCGCCTCCGAGACGATCTACGACCAGGGCACCGCGGCCTCCACCGTGAAGAACACGATGCCCAAACCGATCCCCTTCAACTGGAAGGACGAGGTCGGGGGGTGGATGACGTCGAACCCGTTCAACCTGGGCGAGAACATCGACAAGTCCATCCAGAAGCAGAAGGACAGCCAGGAGGCCCACACTCAGGCGGCCTCCGCCATGAACAGCTACGACAAGTCCTTGTACGACGCCGCGTCGAAGCAGCCGGTGTTCGCCGAGCCGCCGAAGTTCGGGGTCGACGGCGGTGGCGGTACCGGCGAGCCGGGCAGGTCGCAGCCGTACCAGGTTCCGCCCGGCTCGAACACGCCCGGCTCCAACCACCCCGGCAACACCTACATCCCGCCCGGCAGCGGTGGCGGGGGTAACGGCGGTGGAGGAGGCGGTGGCGGCGGCTACGGCTCCAACCTGCCCGGTCCGGGCAGCACCACGGGGTCCGGCAGCCTTCCGTCGGGCACCACGCCGTCCGGCTACCAGAACGGCCCGGCGCCGATCACCACGCCCGGCCCCAACAACAACACCGCGATGCCGGTGAGCCCGATGCCGATGGCGCCGCCGATGATGGGCGGCGGCATGGGCGACTCGGAGTACAACAGCCGCACCGGTCGCGGTGGCGGCGGAAGCGGGTTCGGTCCGGGCAGCGGCGGCGGTTCCACGCCCGGTTCGGGTTCCGCGTCCGGCGCTGCCCGTCCCGGCGGCGTCGGTGCCGCCGAAGCGGCCGCGGGCCGCGGTATGGGCGGTCTCGGCGGTGGCGCCGGCGGTCGCGGCGGGCCGGGGATGGGCGGCGGTATGGGTGGCCGCGGTCAGCAGTCGGAGGGGGACGAGGACACCGAGCACCAGCGTCCGACGTACCTCGTCGAGGGCGACCCCGACGAGGTCTTCGGGACCGACATGCGCACCGCGCCGCCGGTCATCGGCGAGTAGACGTACGCGAAAGGGCCCTTCCTCGCACTAGGCGCGAGGAAGGGCCCTTTGCTGTTCAGCGCCCGTGCTGGGCGACGTACGGGTCGCGGTCGTAGCGCAGGGCGGACCGGCCGACCGAGTGCACGAGGTTGTCCCAGAACCGGCTTCCGGTCAGCGGTGCGCGCACGGAAGCCAGCATTTCCCGGATCTCGGGCCGTGCGAGGGAACGCCTCGCGGACGCGATCTCCTCCGCGGGTACTACGCCCCCGGTCGCCGCGGACAGTTCCTCCGGCGTGCCCCGGCCGGCGTCCGCGATGGTCCAGGCGACGGAGAGCCGCTTGTCGTGCCCCATCGCCCCGCCTTCGATCGAGATCGAGTGCGACGCCAGCGGGGCGGCCAAGCCGAGGTCGTCGACCACCTTGTAGCCGGAGGACAGCAGCATGCCGGGGAAGCCGAGCGCGCCCGGAGAGGAGACCACGGTCCGCTCCCGCGCCGGTACGACGAGCCAGCGATCGTAGACCGACACCGCGACGACCGGTCCCTGCTTGCCTTCCATGGCCTCGGCCAGCTCCGGCAGGTACCCAGTGGCTCGAGCGGCGTCATCGGCCAGGATCGGATGCGCCTTGCCCGTGGTGTCGAGCCAGAAGACGCGGGAATCGGTGATGGCGTGGGCGCCGATCTTGTGCTCGATCGCCGAGGGCGCCCGCAACCAGCCCCCGCTCACCACGGCCCAGACGCCGAGCACCAGCACCGGCAGCGCGGTCCACTTGCTCAGCGGTACGGCGAGCACCGGGAGGAGGAGCAGCAAGAGCGACGGAAGCAGCATCCGGCCGTGCATGTAGTCGCCGCCGACGCGTGTGACGTAGAAGAGCAGGGCGAGCGCGGCGACGACGGGCAGCACGACCACGATGGTCGTCGCACGCGTCAGCCCGCGGAGCACCAAGGCCGCGACGACCACCAGCGTGAGCAGCGGGATCGCCAGCAGGTACGGGTCGAGCAGATCGGCGATGTAGTAGAAGCCCCGGTCCCAGCGGGCCTTCGAGGCTTCCTTCGCCAGCGCGGTGTTCGGAGTGATCAGGCCGTAGTAGCCCATGCGGAAGATCTGGTAACCGACCGGCAGCGCGCCGCCCACGAGGATCCAAAGCAGGGCGCGTTTCCAGCCCGGCTTGACGATGAGGAGCAAGGCGACGCCCCCCAGCGCCGTCACCAGTGCGAATTCGGGGCGGACCAACGGGCCGAGGCCGAGAACGAAGACCGTCGCCCATTCCCGCGTGCCGGGGCGGGTGGCGTGGCGGACCAGGAGCCACCACATCCCGGCGAGCCAGCAGGTGACGAGGCCGGTTTCGAGACCCGATGTCGCGAAGTCCCAGAACGGGGAGAGGCCGAGAAGCAAGAGTGCTCCGGCCGGCACGATCGGTTTCGAGGGATGCAGGCGCCGCGCGCCATCGAGGCCGAGCGCCATCCCGGCGACCGCGAAGAACAGGCCGAGAACCACGGCGGCCCATTCGAGCCGGATGCCGAGGAAGCCGGCGGGTACGAGGAGGTATGTCCAAAGGGTGCTGGTGTTCGCTTCGACGCGTTCACCGGCGTTGAAGACCGGGCCGTTGCCGTCCAGGAGGTTCTGCACGGTCCGCAAGACGATGAGCCCGTCGTCGCACACCCATCTTCGGTTCCAGGCGATGACCGCGAACAGAGCCACGACCAGCCCGATGACGACGAAATTCCCGTCGAACCGAGGTCTGGGTCTGTGTCTGGATCTAGGTCTCGCTTCGGTGGTTTCCAGCGCGAGTACAGGTGGGTTCACGAGCTGAGCACGCCGGTGGCCGGGCACAGGTTGCCCGGCCACCGGCCCGATATCGCTCAGTAGCGGTAGAACTTCTCCTTGCGGCCCTGGCGAACCAGCTTGAGCCACTGCAGGAACGCCTTCGGATCCCGCTTCACGCCGACGAAGTAAAGGCCGAACCGCAGCACTTCGAGCGCGCCGATCTTGCGCATTCCCGGCTGGGACAGCAGATATCCACGGTTCCGGTAGGTGTAGTAGCGCTTGACCTCGTTTTCCGGATCCTGCGCGTGGAACCGGCCGCCCAGCATCGGCTTGAACTCGTCCGAGCCGTCCGGGTGCAGGTACGCGGTCTTGAGCGAGGTGCCGAACGGCAGCCCGGAACGCACCAGGCGCCGGTGCAGTTCGACCTCGTCGCCGCGGAAGAACAGCCGCAGATCCGGCACGCCGACGACGTCCAAAGTGGACGCTCGGAACAGTGCGCCGTTCATCAGCGAGGCGATCCCGGGCAGGAAGTCGGTGCCCAGCTCCGACGACGAACGCTTCCAGGTCAGCCCGCGCCGCAACGGGAACGCGAGCTTGTCCGGCGCGTCGATGTTGGTGACCACCGGGGAGATCTCGGCCAGATCCCGCTTCTCGGCTTCGTCCAGCAGGATCGCGAGGACGTTCTCGTCGGCGGGACGGCCGTCGTCGTCGGCCAGCCAGATCCAGTCCGCGCCCAGGGAAAGCGCGTGCAACATGCCGAGCGCGAACCCGCCCGCGCCACCGAGGTTGCGGTGCGAAGGCAGGTACGTGAAGGGAAGCGGGTAGTTCTCGACGATGTCCCGCGCCGACTTGTCCGGCCCGTTGTCGACCACGACGAGGTGGTCGACCGGCCGGGTCTGCGCGGCGATCACCTTGAGCGAGTCCGCGAGCAGTTCCCGTCGATGGCGCGTGACGACCACGCCGACGACGGCGCCTTCGGGCAACTGCCGGGTCTCGCTGGTCATCCTTGGCCGCCGTTCGTCGTCGAGACCGTCTCCGGCTCGATGCCGAAGCGCTCCAGCGTTTCCTTGCTCATGTTCTCGAACGGGTCGCGCCCCTTGTAGCCGGTGAGCACCTCGCGCAGCGAACCGCGCTGCTTGACGTGCCCCTCGTCCATCCAGATGGCGGAGTCGCAGAGCTCGAAGAGGAACTCGTCCGAGTGGCTGGCGAACACCAGGATGCCCGACCGCTTCACCAGCGCCTTCAGCCGGTCCTTGGCCTTGTTGAGGAACGCCGCGTCGACCGCGCCGATGCCCTCGTCGAGGATCAGGATCTCCGGGTCGATCGAGGTGACCACGCCCAGCGCCAGGCGCACCCGCATACCGGTCGAGTACGTCCGCAACGGCATCTGCAGATAGTCCCCGAGTTCGGTGAACTCGGCGATGTCGTCAACGCGGGCTTCCATCTGCTTCGCGGTCATCCCGAGGAACAGGCCGCGGATGATGATGTTCTCCAGACCGGAGATCTCCGGGTCCATGCCGATGCCGAGGTCGAAGACCGGTGCGATCTTGCCGGAGATCTTCGCCGAACCGCGGGTGGGCTCGTAGATCCCGGACAGCAGCCGCAGCAGCGTCGACTTCCCGGCGCCGTTGTGGCCGACGAGCCCGACGCGGTCGCCCTCTTTCAGCTGGAGCGTCACGTCGTGCAGGGCTTCGATGATCGGCACCTTGGTCTCGGTACCGATCTTGCCGCCGACCTTGCCCAGCACCTTCTTCTTCATGGAGCGGGTCTTCGCGTCGAAAATGGGGAAGTCGACGTAGGCGTTGTGCACATCAATGCTGACCATCTGTCACACCCAATAAGAGACGCGGGAACGGTAATTGCGCATCGCGACCAGCGCGAGGATCCAGCCGACGACGGTGAAGCCGATCACCACGTACCAGCTGTTGATGCTGACTTCCTGCCCGATCAACGGTGCGCGCACGATCTGGATGAAGTGGAACAACGGGTTGCCGTGGACGAACGGCAGTGCCCACGAGGTGTCGACCCGCGCGCCGCCCGCCATCAGCTGGTCGACCGGCCACACGATCGGCGTCATGTAGAACAGCAGCTGGATGATCGAGCTGATCACCTGCGGGATGTCGCGGTAGCGGGTCGAGATGATGCCCAGCAGCAGGGTGACCCAGCCGGCGTTCAGGGCGAGCATGAAGAAACCGGGGATCGCGGTGAGCGAGTACCAGCCGATGCCGGGGTGGCAGATGCCGGAGAAGCCCGGATCGCAGTTGCCGGTGTTCAGCGAGTACTGGTGGTTGAGCGAAGTGAAGAAGATCGCGACGACGATCACGTAGACGATCAGGTTGTGCATCAGCATCAAGGTCTGGCGCCACACCGTCCGCAGCACGTAGACCGACAGCGGCGCCGGGAGCTGTTTGATCAGCCCCTCGTTGGAGATGAAGGTCTCCATGCCCTCGGACAGGCACCCGCTGATGAAGCCCCAGATGATGAACCCGGTGCTGATGTAGGGCAGGAACGTCGCCGTCGGCATGTGGAACAGCTGCGAGTACAGAAGTCCCAGGCCCAGCGCGATGACACCCTGGCTGATGGTGATCCAGAACGGGCCGATCACCGAGCGGCGATAGCGCTGCTTGATGTCCTGCCAGCCGAGGTGTCCCCACAGCTCTTTGGCGGCGAAACCGGTCTTGATGTCGGCGAACGCGCGCGAAAAGGTCTTGCTGTCCGAAATCGGCGGAACCGAGGTCGGCGCAGCACCGTCGGCGGCGTGAACCGTGCTGGTGGCATGCACGGGAACGAGGGTACCGATGGGGCCGATGATGCCTGGGACGCCCCGTCCCGACCACGGAAAGCTACCGTCGGATTCGCACCCGAACGCGGTGCGTGTGCTGGTACTTTCTGCCCTCATGACTGCCGCACTCGGCGAGGCGAGCCTGATGGTCAATCTGCTCGCCGCCTACGCCGACCGGCCGGAGCCCCGTTCGGTGGCCGTGGTCGGGAATCAGCCGCTTCCGCCGGATCCCCGGCGGGCGAAGGCCATCGACGCCTGTGACCTCGTGATCCGCGTCAACGGCTTCGTCGTGGACGAGCCGGGTGGGCCCGAGGCGGTCGGCAGCCGGGTGCACGCCGTCGTGTTCAATCGCGCCGTCCGCGCCACCAAACACGTCTTCCGTGACTACCGCAAGCGGCTCTACCTGCTGGTCGAGCCGGGCAGGATGCACTGGGAACCCGAAGACATCCCCGGCTGGTGGCCCGGTGACCTCGGTTACGTGCCGGTGCCGAACCGCGAGGTCGTCTTGCCGCTTTCCGACGCGCTCGGGCTGCCCAGCCGCGAAGAGGGCCTGTGGTCGACCACCGGGACGCTGGCCGCGTGGATCGCGCGCACGTCGTTCCCGCACGCCACGCTGGTCCTGTCCGGGTTCTCGTTCATCGACGACCCGGCCCAGACCCACTGGGAGCACGCCGCGGGCGACTCCTGCATCGTCGGACCCGAACACCGGATCGCCGCCGAGGGCAGGCTGCTGGACTCGTGGACGAAGACCGGCGAAACCGAACTCCTGCGCTGAACTCCCAGCCAGCCCCACTCCGAGAAGGAACCACTCCCCATGGCAGTGCAGAAACTCCGCAGCGGCGTGATCGGCCGGATCGCCCGGCTCATCGACTTCCGGATCGACGAGCGGCTCCGCGACCTCAACGGGCGTGTCAACGACCTGGAACACGCCACCGCGGACCACCGCCGACGGCTCGACGGCGCCGAGAGCGGCCTCGAGCACGCCCGCGGCGACCTGCGCTGGACCCGCGCCGAGCTGGACCGCCTGATCCCGAGCGTCGCGGCCCAGGAGGCCCAGCTGGAGGATCTGCGCGAGTCGCTGTCGCTGCCGGCGCACGCCGACAAGCCCGAACTGGCCGAAGCGCGCAGCCTGATCCAGGAGATCCAGCGCCAGCACGCCCAGATCCGTGTCCGGCTCGCCGGGATCGCCCGGTACGAGGACCGGCTGCGCCGCATCGAAGACCGTCAGCGCGAAACCATCGAGCAGACGCAGTAACCCCGTGCTGGCTCGCGAGGCCACGGAGGCCGACGCCGCGTTGCTGCTCGGCTGGCGGAACGACCCACGTACCCGTCAGGCGTCCCGTTCGACCGGCGTGATCACGCTGGACGAGCATTCCGCCTGGCTGCGTGGCGTGCTGGCGTCGCCGGACAGGGTGCTTTACGTCGTCGAACTCGACGGGGTCCCGGTCGGCACCGTCCGGTTCGACCGCGAGCGCGACGGTGTGTGGGAGGTCAGCATCACGCTCGCGCCGGAGAGCCGGGGTCGCGGCCTGTCGGCCTCGGTACTGGCGGAGGGCGAGCGTGCCTTCACCGCCGGTCACCGGGCGCGTGAGGTGGTCGCCGCCGTGCATCAGGACAACGCGGCGTCGGCCGCGCTCTTCGACCGGGCGGGCTACGCCGAGGTCGCGCCTGCCGTCGACGGTTTCCGGAAGCTGCGTAAGACTGTGTCCTGACCAGACCGTCGTCAGGGAGGCGTTTCGCCCATGTCAGCACAGGAAGTCCGGATCGGCGCGCACCGCATCGGAGCCGGGCATCCGCCGTTCGTCATCGCCGAAATGTCCGGTAACCACAACGGCGAGCTCGCCCGGGCGCTGGAGATCGTCGACGCGATCGCCGAAACCGGCGCGCAGGCGGTCAAACTGCAGACCTACCGGCCGGACACGATCACGATCGACGTCGACGCGCCCGCTTTCCGGGTCAGCGACTCGCATTCGCTGTGGGGCGGCGAGAACCTCTACAAGCTCTACGAGCGCGCGCACACGCCGTGGGAATGGCACGAGCCGCTGTTCGAGCGCGCCCGTGCCCGCGGCCTGGAGATCTTCTCCAGCCCGTTCGACCCCACCGCCGTCGAGCTGCTGGAGTCGCTGGACGCGCCCGCGTACAAGATCGCGTCGTCGGAGATCGTCGACCTGCCGCTGATCGAGCTGTGCGCGAAGACCGGCAAACCGCTGATCATCTCGACCGGGATGGCCAGCGTCGCCGAGATCGACGCGGCGGTCCGGACCGCGCGTGAGGCGGGCAACGACCAGTTGATCGTGCTCGGCTGCACCGCCAGCTATCCGGCGTCGCCCAGCGAGAGCAACCTGCGTGGCCTGCCCGTCCTGGCGGGCGTGACCGGGACGCTCGTCGGCCTGTCGGACCACACGCCCGGCATCGGCGCCCCGCTCGCGGCCGTCGCCCTCGGCGCCGTCGCCATCGAAAAGCACGTGACGCTGGCCAGGAGCGACGGCGGTGTCGACTCGGAGTTCTCCCTGGAGCCCGCCGAACTGGCCGCGCTGGTCACCGAATCGCACCGCGCCTGGGAAGCGCTGGGCGCGGCGGTGATCGGGCCGCGCGAGAGCGAGAAGGAAGGCCTGCGGCTGCGGCGTTCCCTGTACGTCGTCGAAGATGTGCGCGCCGGGGACACGGTGACGCGGGAGAACGTCCGCTCGATCCGGCCCGCCGGTGGGCTGGCGCCCGCCGAGATCGTGAACGTGCTCGGCCGTACTTTCTCGTCCGATGTCCCGAAGGGCACCGCGCTCACCTGGGGCCTGATCTAGCGGAATGGCTGAAGGACGCTTTCCCCGCATGTGATGCGACGAAAGCGCCCTTCACCGCGTGTTATGCGGCTATGGTCCCCTTCAGCTCTAGCCGAAGAACGTCTGTACCTCGTCGATGACGCGGTCCACGTCGGCGTCGGTCAACGCGGGGAACAGCGGCAGCGAAAGCTCCTGGCTGTAGTACAGCTCCGCGTTCGGGCACATCCCGCGCTGGTACCCGAGATCCTCGAAGACCGGGTGCCAGTACGCGGGGATGTAGTTGACCTGCACACCGATTCCCTTGGCGCGCAAGTGATCGAACAGCGCGCGACGGCGTCCTTCGAGGACTCGCAGCGGGTACAGGTGCCACACCGGATCCGCGCCTTCGCGCACAGCGGGTGTGAGAACACCGTCCAAAGAGGACAGCTCGGCGGTGTACCGCGCGTGGATCTCGGCGCGCCGCTTCTTGAACTCGGCGAGCCGGCGCAGCTGACTGCTTCCCAAGGCGCACAACACATCCGGCAACCGGTAGTTGAGGCCGAACTCGTGCACCTCCTGGTGCCACGCGCCTTCGTCCGGATACCGCTGTGCCGCCTTGTCCCGCACCAGGCCGTGATTGCGGAAACCCCGGGCGCGCGCCAGCAGCTCGTCCGAACCCGCGATCACCGCGCCGCCTTCGGCCGTGGTGAGGTTCTTGGTGGGGAAGAAGGAGAACGTCGTGAGGTCGGCGAGCGAGCCGACCGGCCTGCCCTGCCAGCTGCCGCCGACGGAATGCGCGGCGTCCTCCAGCAGCAGCGCGCCGTTGTCACGGGCGATGCGGCCGAGTTCGTCCAATTCCGCCGGGTGGCCGGCGTAGTCCACGGCCGCCACGACCTTGGTCCGCGAGGTGACGGCCGCCGAAGCCGCCGCCGGGTCGAGGTTGCCGGTGTCGGCTTCGACGTCGGCGAAGACGACCTTGCCGCCGAGCAGCGCGGCCGTCGCGGCGGTGGCGACGAACGTCATCGGCGAGGTGACGACCTCGTCACCGGGGCCGATCCCGGCCGCCGCGTACGCGACGTGCAGCGCCGCCGTGCCCGAGGTGACGGCTACCGCGGGCGTACCGCCGGTGTGCTCCGCGAGGTCTTCTTCGAAGCGCGTGACGGCGGGGCCGGTGGTCAGCCAGTCGCCGCGCAGCACCTCGGTGACGGCGGCGATGTCCTCGTCCGAAACGGATTGGCGGCCATAGGGGAGGAAGTCACCCATACTGCTCGACCAGGTCGCGCAGCTCGTCCGCGTCGAGCCACAGGTCGTTGGTGTCCGAGCGATAGGCGAAGTTCTCCGGCACGGCCTCGCCGCCGGTCGGCGGTTCGTAGCCCCAGCCCGCGATATGCGGCTGGACGACGTACCGGTCGCTGAGCCGCACGGTCCGGCGGGCGTCGTCGGGGGCGATCATCTCTTCGTGCAGCTTCTCGCCGGGGCGGATGCCGACCTCGTGCATCGGCGAACCGGGCGCGATCGCCTGCGCGAGATCGACCAGCCGCATGCTCGGGATACGCGGCACGTACAGCTCGCCGCCGTTCATCTGCTCGAAGGAGTCGACCACGAACTGCACGGCCTGCGGGAGCGTGATCCAGAAGCGGGTCATCTCCTTGTGCGTGATCGGCAGCGACTCGCCCTTGGCCGCGAGCGCGCGGAAGAACGGGATCACGCTGCCGCGCGAGCCCATCACGTTGCCGTAGCGGACCACGGAGAACCTGGTCGGATGCGTCGCGGCGTAGTGGTTCGCGCTGATGAACATCCGGTCGGCGCACAGTTTCGTGGCGCCGTAGAGGTTGATCGGGCTGGACGCCTTGTCCGTCGACAGCGCGACGACCTTCTTCACGCCCGTGTCGATCGCGGCCTCGATGACGTGCTGCGAGCCGACGACGTTGGTCTGCACGAATTCGAACGGGTTGTACTCACCGGTGTCGACCTGCTTGAGCGCCGCGGCGTGCACCACGTAGTCGACGCCGTGCATCGCGCGCTCGAGGCGGCGGCGATCCCGGATGTCGCCGATGAACCAGCGCAGCCGCGGGTCGTTGTCGAACTGCTGGCGCGCTTCGTACTGCTTGAGCTCGTCGCGGGAGAGCACGACCAGCCGTCGCGGGTTCAGCTCGGCCAGGGCGTAGGTGATGAACGCCTTGCCGAACGAACCGGTCCCGCCGGTGAGCAGGATGCTGGAGCCATCCAGCTCGGACATCGTCGACCTCCGCGTTTCGGTGCCACTGCCGCACGCCATCATGTCACCCATGGATCCAGCCCCCGGGGCCCACGTGGTCAACGCCGTCATCCAGGCACGCGCGTCGTCCACCCGGCTACCTGGCAAAGTCCTCCGTCCGCTGGCGGGCCGGAGTGTGCTCGGCTGGGTCGTCCGGGCCGCCGCTGCTTCGCCGGGGATCGACAACGTCGTGGTCGCGACCTCGACGGAGACCGAAGACGACGCGGTGGCCGAGGAGGCCGCCCGGCACGGCGCCCTGGTCGCGAGAGGCCCGCTCGACGACGTGCTCGCGCGCTTCGCGGTCGCTATCGAGTCGTACCCGGCCGACGCGGTGGTGCGGCTCACGGCCGACTGCCCGCTGCTGGATCCCCATCTCATCGGCCAGCTCGTGGCGCAGTGGCGCGCGCAGCCGTCGCTGGACTACCTGAGCACCGTGCTGGTGCGCACCCTGCCGCGCGGTTTCGACGCCGAACTCGTGCGCGCCGGGGTGCTCGCCGAACAGATCGAGACGGCCCGGGGCGCCGACCGCGAGCACGTGACTTCCGGCGTCTACGCGAACCCGGAGCGGTACTCGTGCGCCGGGATCGTCGTCAGCCCGCCCGCCGACGACCTGCGCGTGACCTTGGACACCGCCGAGGACTGGGCGGTCATCGAAGGAATCGTGGCCGAACTGGGCGACCGCGTGGGCGACTGGCGAGAAGTGGTCTCCCTGCTGCGCGCGCGGCCCGACCTGGTGAAGCTCAACGCGCACGTCGAGCAGAAGAAGGTCGCCCGATGACCCGGCTGCTGCTCCGGGCAGACGCCTCGCCGTCGATCGGCGCCGGGCACGTCTCGCGCATGGTCGCCTACGCCGAACGCGCCGTCGCGCGAGGCTGGGAGGTCGTGTTCTCGGGCCGGGTGGACAACGCCGAATGGCTGGCGTCCCGGTTCGGCGAGCTCTCGGTTCCGATAGTGCCGTCCGCGCCCTTCGAGGGCTTCGACGCGGTGGTCGTCGATCACTACGGTCTCGGCGAGCTGCGGGAAGAGGTCAACGCCGCGGGCGCGCTGCTGGTGTCCGTCGAAGACGACGTGTTCGGCAGGCGCGCGGCGGACCTCGTCGTCGACTGCGCCTTCGCTCCCGAGCTGCGGCCCGACGACGGCTCCGGCGAGCTGCTCAGGGGTGTGGAGTACGCGCCGATGCGAGACGTCGTCCGCAGTGCGCGGGAGAAGCGCCGCGGCCGCGAGGAGACCGACCGGCCGCACGTGACCGTGGTGCTCGGCGGCGGGACGGAATGGGCGGGGACGGTCAGCGCGCTCCTGCACGCCTTGCGCGACACGGAACTGCCCTTCGTCGCCGATGTCCTCGTGCGCGGCGAACCCGCGATGCCGGAGGCCTTGCCCGGCCAGGAATTCCGTGTCGCACCGCCCGGGCCGGGGTTGCTGGATCTGCTCGTGGAGACGGACGTGGCGGTGAGCGCGGCCGGCGTCACGCTGCTGGAGTTGTGCTGCCTCGGTGTGCCGACCGGCGTGGTGAAGCTGGTCGACAACCAGGAGACCGGCTATCGGGGTGCGCTGGATCTCGGGCTGGCTGCCGGGCTGGGGAGCGCGGCGGCTCTGGACGACGATGTCGTCGAGACGCTGCGGACCTTGCTGCTGGACCGGGAGACCCGGCGGAGGTTCTCGGAGACGGCGGCGTCCGTCGTGGACGGCCATGGCGTGGATCGCGTGCTGGACCGGCTGCAAGTCCTCGTTGGCTGAGGACAGGGAAGTCTGACCTGAATCGAGGACCGCGGCTGTCCTCGATCCTCCCTACCGTCGTCCCCATGACCATCACGCCTTTCACGATCGCCGTCCCCCAGCGCGACCTCGACGACCTCTCCGCCCGGCTGGCGAACACCCGCTGGCCGGACGAGATCGACGGCGTCGGCTGGGGGCTCGGGACGCCGCTCGGGTACCTCCAGGAGCTCGCCGAGTACTGGCGGCTCCGCTACGACTGGCGCGCCCATGAGGAGCGCCTCAACGGTTTCCCCGGATTCCTGACGAACATCGACGGCGCGAACGTCCACTTCCTGCACGCGCGGTCACCGGAGCCGGACGCGATCCCGCTGGTGCTCACGCACGGCTGGCCGGGGTCCATTGTGGAATTCCTGGACGTCATCGGTCCGCTGTCGGACCCGCGCGCGTACGGCGGTGACCCCGGGGACGCGTTCCACGTCGTCGTCCCGTCGCTGCCGGGGTTCGGGTTCTCCGGGCCGACGACCGAGGCGGACTGGGGTTCCGACCGGACCGCGGACGCCTGGACGGTGCTGCTGTCGCGGCTCGGGTACGAGCGGTTCGGGCTGCACGGCGGCGACTGGGGCGCGATCGTGTCGCGCGTGGTGGGCGTCCGGTGCCCGGAGCGGGTGATCGGCGCGCATCTGACGATGCTGCCGCACGCGGTGCCCCGGAGCGAGGCGGATCTCGCGGGGCTCACCGGCGACGAACTCGCGCGGGGCGAGGCGGCTTTGGCGCGCGGGCGGGAGTTCCAGGCCGGCGAACTCGTCTTCGCGGATCTACGCCTCGCTGGGCCCGGCTTGGGGCCAGGAGCCGCCACGGTCCACAGTGCCCACCGGCGTGGCCGTGTTCCCGAAGGACACCGGCCTGCCGATCCGGCACCTCGCCGAGCGCACCGACAACGTCGTGCACTGGTCCACTCCGGACCGAGGCGGTCACTTCCCGGGGCTGGAGGTGCCGGACCTGCTCATCGAAGACCTGCGGACGTTCTTCCGGCCGCTGCGCTGACCAGCGCGCGTCAGAGGTACTGGCCGGGCCCGTGAGACTCGCCGGCGGCACCGTGCCCACCCAAAGCGGCGCCGCCCGCGGACGGACCCGCCGGAAGCCCCCGCCGCATCTGCTCCAGCTGCACCCGAGCCGCCATCTGCTGCGCGAACAGCGCGGTCTGGATGCCGCTGAACAGCCCTTCCAGCCAGCCGACGAGCTGCGCCTGCGCGATCCGCAGTTCGGCATCGGACGGCGTCGAGTTCTCGGTGAACGGCCGCACGAGCCGCTCCAGCTCGTCCTGCAGCTCGGGCGCGAGCGCCTGCTCCAGCTCGCGGATGGAGGTCTGGTGGATCTCACGCACACGGGTGCGGCTGGCGTCGTCCAGCGGCGCGGCGCGGACCTCCTCCAGCAGCTGTTTGATCATCGTGCCGATGCGCATCACCTTGGCGGGTTCCTCGACGAGGTCGCCGAGTGACTCCTCCTGCGGCTCTTCGCCGGAGTCGGAGCCGGGGGAGGCGATGCGCGCGGTGCCGACCGGAGTGCCGTCGGGGCCGACGACCACCACATGGTGTGGGGAGTCTCCGCCGCCGTCACCGGGGGTGTTCGATTCGCGGGAAACTGGGTCGGTCATGTGCTCCATCCTGGCCTACGTGGGGCGCGAAGCGCAGTGTGGTTTTCGGCGCCGTCTCCGAGCGTAGCGGGAATCGTCGCACCCCGTGGTCAGGCAGCCAACCCCGGGTAAAGCGCCAAACCGCACGTCCGTACGGTGTCCCCATGGCGTTCGACGTCGCTCGTATCCGTGGGTTGTTTCCCGCGCTGGGTGACGGCTGGATTCACTTCGACGGCGCCGCCGGAATGCTCGTACCTGAACAGGTCGCTTCGGCCGTATCCACGGCCATGCGCGCTCCGGTGTCCGGGCCGGGTGGAGCGTTTCCGGCCTCCCAGCGCGCGGAAAGCATTGTCACGGCCGCTCGCCGGGCGGTCGCCGACCTGGTCGGCGCCGATCCGGCCGGAGTCGTGCTCGGCCCCAACGCGCCCGATCTCATCCGCCGTCTCGTCGACGCGATGGCCGATCGCTGGACCATCGGCGACGAGGTCGTCGTCTCCCGGCTCGACGAGGAGGCCAACCTCGCGCCGTGGCGCCGCGCGGCGAAACGCGTCGGCGCGGTCGTGCGCTGGGGCGAGATCGACATCGAGACCTGCGAGCTGCCCGCCTGGCAGTACGAGAACCTCGTCTCCGCGCGCACCAAGGCCGTCGCGGTCACGCTCGCGTCCGGTTCGGTCGGCACCCGGCCCGACGTCCCGACGGTGATCGAGTTCGCGAAACGCGTCGGCGCGCTGGTCGTCGTCGACGCGACGTACGCGGCGCCGTTCGTGCCGCTCGACCTCAACGCGCTCGGCGCCGACGTGATGGTGGTTTCGGCCCAGGCCTGGGGCGGGCCGTCGGTGGGGGCGCTGGTCTTCCGCGACCCGGAACTCCTCGAACGCCTGCCGTCCGTGTCGCTCGACCCGGCCGCGCGCGGTCCGGCCCGGATGGAGCTGGGGCCGCACGCGTATCCGTTGCTGGCCGGGCTGATCGCGTCGATCGACTATCTGGCCGGTTTGGACGATGCCGCGATGGGCTCGCGGCGCGAGAAGCTGGTGACGTCGCTGGGCTCGGCGAAGTCGTACCACGCGGGACTTCTGGCACAGCTGTCCACGGAGCTGCGTTCGCTGCGGCACGTCATGGTCATCGGCGACGCCATGCGCAGGATCCCCGCGCTGGCCTTCGCCGTCGCGGGCAAGAAGGCGCCCGAGGTCGCCGAATACCTGGCGTCGCAGGGGCTTTGCGCCTTCGCGGACGACGGCACGAGCGGCGTCTTCGGCTCGCTCGGCGCCGCCGAAGTCGGCGGCGCCGTCCGCATCGGGCTCGCGCACTACTCGAACGTCTTCGAGGTCAATCAGCTCGTCCGGGTGCTGGAAGAGATCCGCTAAGACTTCGCGGCAAGCAGGATCTTGCCGAAAACCGTGCCGTCTTCGAGCGCGCGGTGCGCGGCGGCGGCTTCGGCCATCGGGACGACCTGACCGACGATCGGCTTCACGGAACCCTGCTCCACCAACGGCCACAGCCGCTCGCGGACGTCGGCGACGATCGCCGCCTTCTGCTCCAGTGGCCGCGAACGCAGGCCCGCGCCGAACACGCTCGCCCGTTTGCCCATCAGCTTGCCGATGTTCAGCTCGCCCTTGACGCCGCCCTGCATGCCGATGATCACCAGCCTGCCGTCCATGGCCAGCGCGTCGACGTTGCGGCCGAGGTACTTGGCGCCCATGTTGTCGAGGATGACGTTCGCACCGCCGGTCTCGGCGCGCAGGACCTCGACGAAGTCCTGCTCCTTGTAGTTGATCGCGATGTCGGCGCCGAGCTGGCGGCAGCTCTCCAGCCGCTCTTCCGAACCCGCGGTCACCGCGACCGTCGCGCCGAGCGCCTTGGCGACCTGGATCGCGTGCGTGCCGATGCCGCCCGCGCCGCCGTGGACGAGCAGGACGTCACCCTCGGACAGGCCGGCGTGCATCACCACATTCGCCCACACCGTGCACGCGACTTCCGGCAGTCCGGCGGCCGCGAGCAATTCGACTTCGGCGGGGAGCGGAAGCAGTTGTCCCGCCGGAACGGCGACCTTTTGCCCATAGCCGCCACCGGCGAGCAAAGCACAAACTTCGTCGCCGATTCGCCACCCTTCGACGCCTTCGCCGATTTCGGCGATCGTGCCCGAACATTCGAGTCCGATGATTTCGCTGGCCCCCGGCGGGGGAGGGTAGTTTCCCTGGCGTTGCAGCAGGTCAGCACGGTTGACGGCACTCGCGGCGACCTCGATGACGACTTCGCCCGCACCCGCCACCGGATCGGGGACCTCGGTCCATTCGAGAACATCGGGTTCGCCGGGCTCACGGATGGTGATCGCGTACATACAAACGACCCTATCCCGGTGTCGTAAAGTCCGCCGAACGTCGGTTGACCTGTGGCGCAAACCACACAAAGGTGACGCCCATGTCATATTCGCGAAGAAGCATTGTTCCCTCGATCGTGGTGATGGCCACCGCCGCGCTCACGGTCGGAATGGCTCCCGCCGCAACGGCCGCGACCGGGCTCGACGGCCCCGCGCTGGCCAAGCAGCTCGTCAGCAAGGTCGACGTGAACAACGTCAACCGGCATCTGATCGCGCTGCAGCGGATCTCGGACGCGAACGGCGGCCGCCGCGCCGCCAGCACCGAAGGACACAAGAAGTCCGCGGAGTACGTCGCCACGAAGCTGGAGCAGGCGGGCTTCACGGTCACGCGGCAGGAGTTCCCCTTCACCTACGCGGAAACCCTCGCGGAGAAGCTGACGGTCGCGGGCGCCGACGTCCCGATCATCATCATGTCCTACAGCCCGTCGACGCCCACGGGCGGAATCACCGCCCCGCTCGCGGTGGTGCCGGTCGACGACACCAGCGGCTGCGAAGCGGCCGACTACGCCGGCGGGGTCACCGGCAAGATCGCGCTGATCCAGCGCGGCGGCTGCTCCTTCGCGCAGAAGCAGGCGACCGCCGCCGCGGCGGGTGCCGTCGGCGCGATCGTCTACAACAACGTCCCGGGCCCGGTCAACGGCACCCTGGGCGACCCGGCCGCGGGCAAGATCCCGACCGGCGGCATCACCCAGGCCGACGGCCAGGCGCTCGCCGGCAAGGCCGGCACCTCGGTCACCCTCGACCTGCGTGCCTTCCAGGAGGCGCGGACCAGCTACAACGTCATCGCCGAGACCAAGACCGGCCGCAAGGACAACGTCGTGATGCTCGGCTCGCATCTCGACAGCGTCACCGAGGGCCCCGGCATCAACGACAACGGCACCGGTTCCGCCGCGCTGCTGGAGACCGCGCTGCAGCTGGGCAGCAAGCCCAAGGCCAACAACGCCGTCCGCTTCGGCTGGTGGAGCGCCGAGGAGTTCGGTCTCGTCGGCTCGACCCACTACGTCAACTCGCTGAGCTTCGAGCAGCAGCTCGACATCGCGCTGTACTTCAACTACGACATGATCGGCTCGCCGAACGCGGCGTACTTCGCCTACGACGGTGACAACTCCGACGGTGTCGGCGCGGGTGCGGGCCCGTACGGTTCCGCGCAGCTCGAGAAGACCCTCGTGGACTACCTCGAGAAGGGCAAGGGTGTCCCGGTCGAGGGCACGGACTTCACCGGTCGCTCCGACTACGGCCGGTTCATCGCGGTCGGCATCCCGGCCGGTGGCCTGTTCACCGGTGCCGAAGGCGTGAAGACCGCGGCGCAGGCGGCCAAGTGGGGCGGCAGCGCCGACGTTCCTTACGACAAGTGCTACCACCAGGCCTGCGACAACCTCGGCAACGTCGACCGCGTCGCGCTCGAACGCAACTCCGACGCCGTCGCCTGGGCGCTGGGCGTGTACGCGACCAGCACCGCGAACATCAACGGTGTTTCGGGTGCTTCGGCCGCGAAGGCGAAGGCCCTTCGCGCGACCGAGCGGTCTCAGCAGCGGAGCATGACGGCTTCCGTCCAGGCTGACGACCACCACGTCGCCGCCTGATCCTCAAAATGCCTCGTGAGTGGTGAGGACGGTTCTAACCGTCCTTACACAACACCCACGAGGTTTAAGCCCCGGCGCCTTGTGGGGCAGGGGTCGCAGCCCGCCGGCACGCCCGGCGGGCAGCCCG
The DNA here is from genome assembly GCF_044765885.1 of Amycolatopsis sp. NPDC102389. Lineage (NCBI taxonomy): Bacteria > Bacillati > Actinomycetota > Actinomycetes > Pseudonocardiales > Pseudonocardiaceae > Amycolatopsis > Amycolatopsis sp. NPDC102389. The sequence goes on along the minus strand of NZ_JBIWKX010000044.1, from coordinate 22 downwards.
GGGTGTACCACATCATCCGCAG
>NZ_JBIWKX010000043.1:39529-71866 GCF_044765885.1 Amycolatopsis sp. NPDC102389 | reverse complement strand
GGACCAGCCAGCACACCCCAGCACGCCCACGCCCACCAACAAGATCAACAAACCCCACCAAGATCACCAACAAAACCCACCGGTGGATCCAGGTCAGATGTCCCGAAAGTGGCTTTCGCGACACGCTTCCCGCACCGGCAGGCACCGCGGCCTAATCCAGCAGGAGCTTCACCAGCCGCGCGATCTGCTCGGTCTCGATCAGGAACGAGTCGTGCCCGTAAGGCGACGCGATGACGGCGAATTCCGCCCCGGCGACCCCGTCCGCGATGGCCCGCGACTGGTACAGCGGGTAGAGCCGGTCACTGTCCACTCCGGCGGCCACGGTGCGCGCGGTGATCCGGCCGAGCGCGTTCGCGACGCCGCCCCGCCCGCGGCCGACGTCGTGCGTGTTCATCGATTCGGTGAGCACCACGTAGCTGCCGGCGTCGAACCGGCGCGACAGCTTCCCGGCATGATGGTCCAAATAGGACTCGATGGCGAACCGGCCGCCGCGCAGCGGGTCTTCACCGTCTTGGTAGCGACGGCCGAAGCGTTGCGCCAGTTCGGCTTCGCTGCGATAGGTCGCGTGCGCGATGCGGCGCGCGATGCCGAGCCCGGCGTCCGGGCCGCCGCCGGGGACGTCGTAGTAGTCGCCGCCGTGCCAGCCAGGATCGGCGCGAATGGCGTGCAGTTGCGGCGCGGCCCAGGCGATCTGATCGGCCGACGCCTGCGCGGTCGACGCGAGGACGAGCAGCGCCGCGACCCGGTCCGGCTCGCTCACCGCCCATTCCAGCGCGCGCATCCCGCCCATGGAACCGCCGATCGCCGCGGCCCACCGGCCGATGCCGAGCGCGTCGGCGAGGACGGTCTCGGCGGCCACCTGGTCCCGGACCGTCACGGCGGGAAACCTGCTACCCCAAGGCTTTCCGTCCGGATTCGGCGACGACGGACCGGTCGAGCCCTGGCAGCCGCCGAGCACGTTCGGGGCCACGACGAAGAACGCGTCCGTGTCGATCGCCTTGCCCGGCCCGATCAGGCCGTCCCACCAGCCGGGGCTGACGTGCCCTTCCTCCGCGGGGCCGACGACGTGACTGTCCCCGGTCAGCGCGTGTTCGATGAGGATCGCGTTGGAGGCACTGGGATTCAACGTTCCCCAGGTCTCGTAGGCGAGCGTGAAGGGCAAGGTGCCGCCGGTTTCGAGGGTTCGGACACCGCTGACGAACCGGCGACGGCCAGGCGGATCCCCCTCCCGCCACGCACCGGTGACGGGAGGGAGATCGGAAGCCTGGGTCACAGAGCGGCCTTGGCCGCCCGGAATCCGGCCTCGAGGTCGGCTTTGAGGTCCTCGATCCCTTCCAGGCCAACGGCGAGCCGCACGAGGCCCGGCGTGACACCGCTCGACAACTGCTCCTCGGGCGTGAGCTGGCTGTGCGTCGTCGAGGCCGGGTGCACGATCAGGCTGCGCACGTCGCCGATGTTGACCAGCTGGCTGTGCAGTTCCGTACCGTCCACAAAGGCCCGTCCGGCTTCGGCCCCGCCACGCAGATCGAACGACAGCACCGCGCCGGCGCCCTTCGGCAGGTACTTCTTCGCTGCCTCGTGGTACGGGCTCGACGGCAGCCCGGCGTAGTACACCTTCTCGACCTCGTCACGCTGCTCCAGCCATTCGGCCAGCGCCTGCGCGTTGGACACGTGCCGCTCCAGCCGCAGCGACAGTGTCTCGATCCCTTGCAGGATGAGGAAACTGTTGAGCGGCGCGATCGCGGCGCCGGTGTCGCGCAGGATCTGGACCCTGGCCTTGGCGGCGAACGCGCCCGGGCCGAGGGCCTCCCAGTACTTGAGACCGTGGTAACTCGGGTCGGCCTCGTTGAAACCGGGGAACCGCGCCGGGTCCTTGCCGAAGTCGAAGGTGCCGCCGTCGACCAGCACCCCGGCGACCGTGGTGCCGTGCCCGCCGAGGTATTTGGTCGCCGAGTGGACCACGATGTCGGCGCCGTGCTCGATCGGCCGGACGAGGTACGGCGTCGGCACGGTGTTGTCCACGACCAGCGGGACACCGGATTCGTGCGCGGCGTCGGCGACCGCGCGGATGTCGAGCACGTTGCTGCCCGGGTTGGCCAGCGTCTCGGCGAAGAACAGCTTGGTGTTGGGCCGGACGGCCGCCTTCCACTGCTCGATGTCGTCCTGGTCCTCGACGAACGAGACCTCGATGCCGAGCTTCGGCAGCGTGTAGTGGAAGAGGTTGTAGGTGCCGCCGTAGAGCGCCGGGCTGGAGACGAAGTGGTCACCCGCGTTCGCGAGGTTGAGGATGGCCGCCGTCGTCGCCGCGCTCCCGGAGGCGAACGCCAGCGCCGCGACACCGCCTTCGAGCGCGGCGAGCCGCTGCTCCAGCACGTCCTGCGTGGGGTTGTTGATCCGCGTGTAGATGTTGCCGGGCTCGGCGAGGCTGAAGAGATCGGCGCCGTGCTGGCTGTCGCGGAACACGTACGAGGTGGTCTGGTAGATCGGGGTCGCCCGCGCACCGGTGGCCGTATCCGGCGCCGCGCCCGCGTGGATCTGCTTGGTCTCGAACGACCATCCGTCCGCGCTCATCGCGATTCTCCTAGCGGTTCAAGGGTTTCGGCTGTTGTCACCGAAGCTAGCTCCGCCGAACGGAGCACCCAACCGCTCTCAGGAGGTGGGATTCCTTTCCTGAAGAGCGGATTGCGAGGTCTGACGTGTGCGGTGGTCCCACCTGCTGGACAATCGCCCCATGGTTTCCGTGCGGAGCGTGGTCGATCGGGTCGGTCCGACGCTGTTGCACGCCCTCCAGGTCCCTGAGGAATCCCCGGCGGTCGGCGACGTCGTGATCGCGGAACCCGGCAACACCCTCGCCGCGGGTGACCTCGTCCTCGGCGTCGCGATCACCGAGACCGCGGACGCCGCGGAACTCGTCAAGCTCAGCGCGGCCAAAGGCGCCGCCGCCGTCCTGCTGAAACCCCCGCTCGCGGCGAAGCCCTCGGTGAAACGGGCGGCGAAATCGGCGGACATCGCGTTGATCGAAGTGCGGTCGGCGACGTCGTGGGCCCAGCTCGTCTGGCTGCTCAGGACGGTCCTCGACGCGCTGGCCGACGAATCGGACGCCCTCGAGGACGGCGGCGGCCCCGGTTCCGGCGACCTGTTCCGGCTCGCGGACGCCGTCGCTTCGGTGGTCGACGCGCCCGTGACCATCGAGGACACCAACTCACGGGTGCTCGCCTACTCGGCCCGGCAGGACCTGACCGACTCGGCGCGCGTGTCGACGATCATGGGCCGCCGCATCCCCGACGACGTCCTCGCGCGGTTCCGGTCACGAGGGGTCTTCCGCGAGCTTTCCCGTGGGCGGCAAACGATCTTCGTGCCCGCGCAGCGCGACGGCACCCTGCCCCGGCTCATCGTGCCGATCCGGATGGGCGGCGAGCTGCTGGGGTCGATGTGGGCGGTCGTCGCGGGCCCGGTCTCCGACGAACGCGCGGCCGCGTTCGCCGACGCGGCCCCCGTCGTCGCGCTGCACCTGCTGCGCCGCCGCGCGCACACCGACTCGCAACGCCGGGTCTCTGCCGAGCTCCTGCGCGCGGTCCTCGAAGGAAAGGCCAGCCCGCGCAAGGCGATCGCGGAACTCGACCTGTCCGAAGAGCCGCACCGTGTCGTCGTCATCGAGGTCTCCGGCGGCGACGGCCGCGACGACGAGGGGTTGCGGCTGGCGCTCCTCGAACGGATCTCGCAGGGCGTCGGCAGGCGGCCGGTGGCCACCGAACTCGGCGGCGTCCTCTACGCCGTCGTCCCGGACGGCGACGGCTGGACCGAACTCCGGGCCGCGCTCGAAGCCCTGCCGTCGTCGAGGAAGGGCGGGACGCCGAGGGCGGCCGCCGGTTCGGCCTGCGAAATCGGCGAGCTCGCGACTTCACGGCTCCAGGCCGACGAGGCGCTGGGCCTGCTTCGCGCGAAGCTCGTCCCTGGCCGCGTCGTGGTCTTCGACGAAGCGTGGACCGCCCTTTCGCTGCACCGCGGGGCGACGGCGGCGAGCACCTCGAAGGTCGCCGAGCTCGGCCCGCTCGGCTTGCTGCGCGCGCACGACGAAGCCCACGAGAGCGGCTACGTCGACACGCTCTACCAGTGGCTGCGACATCCCGGAGACCCGCGCGCGGCCGCGAAGGAACTCCGGATCCATCCCAACACCCTGCGGTACCGGATGCGACGGCTGCTCGACCTCGTCCCGCTGGATCTCGACGATCCCGACGTCCGGCTGGCGTTGATCACGCAACTCGTTTCCCTGCGGTGGAGTTGATTCCACTGCAAACTGCTCGATAACGAACACTTTGTCGTTCGACAAAACCGTGCGCAGACGTCAGGAAAGGGTCTTTCAGGACGTAAAACGTCGTGAAAGACCCTTTCCTGACATTCGACGGTTCAGTGCGCGCTGGCGCGATATCCGTCCTCAATGGTCTGCCGTACCGCGGCGAGCAGATCGGCACCGGGGTAAAGCGGCAAAAGAACACCGGGGCCACCGTCGACCCGCAGCGCGGCTTCGTAGCCGTGCCCCGGGGTTTCGACAAGGCCGACGATGACATCGGCCGGATTGCCTTCGGTGTCGACGGTGCGGACACGCCGCTCCCGCCGCCAGTCCTGATTTGTCATGCGGAACAGAATGGCAGCTTACCGGCCAGTAAGATCAACATCTTGACTCGATCGTGCTGCATTTACCGTTTCGCAGGTTGCACGGCCGCGCCCACCCCCAGCGAACGCGGCCGTGCGTCATACCCGATAACCGAGGTCTTCGGCGACGAATCGCTTCGGCACCATCCGGACCCAGACAGTCCCTTTCACCTCGGGATCATCGTGCAGGTAAGAACGAAACCGCGCATCCCATTTGCTCTCGTCGGGACCGAGATACCGGCTCAGCAGCCGCCGTCCACGGGGGACGTCGAACGGCACCACCTCGGCCTCGCCGCGCGCGAGCACCTGCTTCACCAGGCCGGTACTGACGTCGCACACGTCGACGGTCACCGCGATCGACGGTGAATCACGGACGAGACCGGCCAGCCGCGCCCACGGTCCGGTGAGAATCCAGAAGGCCCGTTTCTCCCAGAGATACCAGGTCGGGCGCACGGACGGCCCGGCCGCGGCGACCCTGGCCGTCAGCGGACCGGCGAGGAATTCGTCGACGTCGAACATCAGACCTCGAGCACCGTCTTGCCGATCGCGCCGCGCGACTGCATGACCGCGTGCGCGTCCGCCGCCCGCGCGAGCGGGAACCTTTGGCCGATCACGGGTTCCAGCCGCCCGGCGGCGGCTTCGGCGAGCGCCGACTCAGTGAACGCCCGCATCTCGGCCGGTCCGCCGAGGTCCCGGAGCACCGTGACCCCGCGCGCGGCGGCGTCCTCTTCGGACACCTCCGTCCACGAACCACTCGACAGCCCGTAGATCAGCATCCGGCCGCCAGGCCTCAGCAAACCGAACGACGCCGCCCCGATCTCTCCCCCGACCCCGTCGAACACGACGTCGACTTCGCCCGCCTTCGCCACCCAGCCCGGCTCCCGGTAGTCGACCGCCAGATCGGCGCCGCGCTCCCGGACGTGTTCGGTCTTCGCCGCGCCTCCCGCCGCGCCGACGACCTCGGCACCCGCGGCCTTGGCGAGCTGGACGACCAGCCCTCCGACCCCACCCGCCGCAGCCTCCACCAGCACCCGCTCTCCCGGCCGGATCCGCGCGGCGGTCACCAGCGCGGTCGCCGTGCGGCCGTCGGCGAGGATCGCCACCGCGGCGTCGAGGGCCAGGCCGTCCGGCACCTCGAAGACGGCATCGGCGGCGACCGCGACCCGTTCCGCGTAGCCCCCGGAACCGCCGGTGGAGGTCACGACGCGTTTGCCGACCAGGCCGAGGTCCACGTCCGCGCCGACCGCGCTGATCACGCCGCCGAAGCCGTTGCCCGGGATCAGCGGCGGCTCGGCGCGGAACGGCCCGCCACCGCCGGCCCGGAACTGCGTCTCGACGAACGTGATGTTGGCGAACGCCACCTCGACCAGCACCTGGCCCGCTGCGGGCACCGGATCCGGGGCGTCGCCCGCGACGAGCACTTCGGGCCCGCCGAACTCTTTCAACCACACGGCTCTCATGTGACCCAAGGTGCAAGCTCCAGTCGACTGGAGGTCAAGCGATTGTGCCGCCATGACCATGGTCGATTCTCAACATTGTCGCGGGCGAACGATGACACCGCCGTCCGGGTGGCTCACCGTGAGTGGCAGCACCTTTTGTTCCACAGACCCGCCGCCAGGAGGCTTTCCGTGCGTATCGCCGTCCCCCGTGAGATCAAGAAGCATGAATACCGGGTGGCGCTCACCCCGGCGGGCGTGCACGAACTGACCGGGCGCGGCCACGACGTCTTCGTCGAGACCGGCGCGGGCGTCGGCTCGTCCATCTCCGACGACGAGTACGTCGCCGCGGGCGCGAAGATCCTCGCCACGGCGGAGGAGACCTGGTCCGAGGGCGAGCTCGTGCTCAAGGTCAAGGAGCCGATCGCCGAGGAGTACCCGCGGCTGCGCGCCGACCAGGTGCTGTTCACCTACCTGCACATCGCCGCGGACCGGCCGCTGACCGACGCGCTGCTGGCCGCGGGCACCACCGCGATCGCCTACGAGACGGTGCAGACCCCGAACCGCGCGCTGCCGCTGCTCGCGCCGATGTCCGAGGTCGCCGGACGGCTGGCACCGCAGGTGGGCGCGTTCTCCCTGATGAAGCCGAGTGGTGGCCGCGGCGTGCTGCCCGGCGGCATCCCCGGCGTGCACCCGGCGCGCGTGGTCGTGATCGGCGGCGGTGTCGCCGGCCTCAACGCGGCGCGGGTCGCGCTCGGCCTCGGCTCGGACGTCGAGATCCTCGACACCAACGTCGACCGGCTCCGCCAGATCGACAACGACTTCGGCGGCCGCATCCGCACGGTGACCTCGAACGCGCTGTCGGTCGAGCAGTCCGTGCTGGAGGCCGACATGGTCATCGGCGCGGTGCTCGTGCCCGGCGCGAAGGCGCCGAAGCTGGTCTCGAACGACCTCGTTTCGCGGATGCGTCCCGGCAGCGTGCTGGTGGACATCGCGATCGACCAGGGCGGCTGCTTCGCCGACTCGCGCCCGACCACGCACGACGAGCCGACCTACAAGGTCCACGAGTCGGTGTTCTACTGCGTCGCGAACATGCCGGGCGCGGTGCCCCGGACGTCGACCTACGGCCTGACCAACGTGACGCTGCCGTACGCCGTCCAGCTCGCGGAGCACGGCTGGCTCAAGGCGCTGCAGGCCGACGCTTCGCTGGCGAAGGGCCTCAACACGCACGCGGGCGCGCTGACCAACGCCCCCGTCGCCGCCGCGCACGGCCTGCCCGCCACCGACCTGGCCGCCGTCCTGGCCTGACCCCCACGCCACACTCCCACGCGAGGGACCTTTGCCACCACACGCAAAGGTCCCTCGCTCCTTTTCAGAGCGACCTCCGCACCGTTGAGCATCCACCTCACCAGGCCACGGCGCTCTGCGCCGTAGGCCCTCACCAGGCCTAGGGCGCTCCGCGCCCTAGGCCACCCACCACCCAACCGGCGCCGACCGCACCGCGGGGGTCCGGGGGGCTCGGCCCCCCGGGTGATACGACGAAGCCCCACCTTCGGGAAGACGCGCCAGCGTCGACCGAAGTGGGGCAAAGGGGCTGAGGGCGGCCCGCTCGACCAGCCTGGGGGTCACTGGGAGCGGGCCGCCTCCTACATCGTAGGTAATAAGTCGCCGTCGCGCTGCATGGGGTTGCCATGTCTTCCGAATTATTTCTTCACGAACTCCCCGCGCGATCGGTGACTTTCCGCGCTCCGCGTCGTATATCCGGTAGTCAGCGGCCATTCGGCGCAGCGGCGGATGCGCTGGAGGACGGAGTCGTCACCGTGGCGAACGTGACGAAGGTCGCTTTCGGCGGATTGACCCCTTCCTCGGGTGCGGACTCACCCCGTGAGGCAGGATGTCGCGTGATCGGCCTTCGTCAACAAAAGGGGACGGTATGCACGACGGCAGTGGCCGCATCGCGGTGCAGAACCTGAGCAAGCAGTTCGGTGCGGTCAACGCGGTCCAGAATCTGAGCTTCACGGTGGAGCCCGGTTCGGTGACCGGCTTCCTGGGGCCCAACGGGGCCGGGAAGACCACGACACTCCGGATGCTGCTCGGGCTGGTGACGCCCACGAACGGCACGGCGACCATCAACGGGCGCCCGCACGACCAGCTGGGGAATCCGGCGCGGGTCGTCGGTTCGGTGCTGGAGAACGAGGGTTTCCACCCGGGGCGCACGGCGCGGAATCACCTGCGCGTGTACTCGGCGGCGATCGGGATGCCGGATCAGCGGGTGGACGAGGTCCTGGGGCTGGTGGGGCTTTCGTCGGCGGCGGACCGCAAGGCGGGCGGGTTCTCGCTCGGTATGCGGCAGCGGCTGGCGCTGGCGACGGCGTTGCTGGGGAATCCGCAGGTGCTGGTGCTGGACGAGCCGACGAACGGTCTCGACCCCGAGGGCATCCTGTGGCTTCGGAACTTCTTGCGCGCGTACGCGCGTGAAGGGCGCACGGTGCTGGTCTCGAGCCACCTTCTGAACGAGGTGGAGCAGACGATCGACCAGGTCGTGATCATCAGCCAGGGCATGACCCGCTACAACGGCTCGCTGGACCAGTTGCGCAAGAGCAACCAGTCGCGGGTGCTGGTGCAGTCGGCCGACGCGAACGGCCTCGTCTCCGCGTTGCAGGAGGCGGGGATCACGCAGGTCTCGCCGATGCCGGACGGCCGGGTCGCGGTGTCCGGCGCGACGGTGCAGCAGATCGGTGACGTCTCGGCCAAGGCGAGCATCGCGGTCTACGGCATGCAGGAGGAGACCGCGGATCTGGAGCGGATGTTCTTCCAGCTGACGCAGGGCCAATACTCCGCGCCGCCGCCCGGGTTCCAGCAGGGCCCGCCGCCGGGCTACCAGGGTCCGCCTCCGGGTTATCAGGGCCCGCCGCCCGGGTATCAGGGGCCGCCTCCCGGCTACGCGCCGCAGAACACTCCGCCGCCCGGTTTCGCGCCGCCGCAGCAGTTCCAGCAGCAGGGTCAGCCGCCGCAGCAACCGCAGTACCAGCAGGCGCCGCCTCAGCAGCAGGCGCAGCAGCAGGGCCAGAACGAGGGCTGGGGAGGCCAGGGCTGATGGGCAACCTGATCAAGGCGGAGTTCCGCAAGACGCTCACGCTCAAGGCGTGGTGGGCGCTGATGATCCCCGCGGTGGTCTTCGCCTTCGCGTTCGCCCTGTTCTGGGGCATGATCACCAACGACTTCAGCGACTTCCTCGGCCGCTCGGACACGCGCGAGCTGACCCAGGCGCTCGGCATCTCGACCGGTGAGCTGCCCGTCGGCCTGCTCGCGCTCGGGCACGGCATCAACATCGGCACGATGATCCCGATCATCTTCGGCGTCTTCGCCCTCGCCGGCGAGTACACGAAGAAGACGATCACCACGACGTTCCTCACCGCCCCGAACCGGGTTTCGGCGTTGAGCGCGAAGATGATCACCTACATCGCGTGGGGCGCGATCTACGGCGTGATCATCGTGGGCGCGGCGAGCCTCGGCACCGTGATCACGGTCGACAGCGCACGCCTGCCGACGGCGGGCCAGTGGCTGGGCGTGCTCGGCGCGGGTGTCCTCGCCACGATCCTGGCGACCCTGTTCGGTATCGGGGTCGGCGCGGTCTGGCGCAGCGTGGTCGGCAGCATCATCACGCTGACCATCTGGATGCTGGTGGTCGAGAACGTCCTCGTGTTCGTCATGTTCGGCGCCGCGGACGTCACCTGGCTGGGCGGCGTCCTGCCGAACGGCACGGTCAACGGCATCGTGGGCGCCATCGGCGCGGAGGCGTTCGGCGCCGCCGGCGTGAAGGTGCCCGGCCTGCAGGACGAGACGGCGTGGGCGCTGCAGTACGCGGCCGGGGCGCCCGGCGCGTTCTCGTGGTGGGCCTCGGCGCTCATCTTCTTCGGCTGGACGATGATCTTCTTCCTGGCCGGCTGGGCCGTGAACCAGAAGAAGGACATCACGTAGGTCACAGCTCGACAAGCGCCATGAAAGGCCCTTTCATCGCAAATCTTGCGATGAAAGGGCCTTTCATCGCGTTCGGCCCTGCGCGAACCGGACAGTCCTGTCGGTGGGGCCGCATAGGCTTGCGGGGTGACTACTGCTCCACCTCGTCCGCGTCAAGCGAGCCCGGCACGTGAGACGGCCCCGGTGCCCACCGGAGGCTGGATCCGCCGCCTGGCCGCTTCGTGCTGGAAACATCCTTGGCTCGTCGTGCTCTCGCTGGGCGCGGCGATCGTCGGCGTCGGGCTCCAGGCCGCCGGTCCGCTGCTGATCCGCGAGGCGCTGGACGACGCCGTCGCGGGCGACACCTCCCGCCTCGGCCTGCTCGCCGCCGTGATGGCGGTGCTGCAGGTGCTGACCTTCGGCAACGCCTTCGCCCGCCGGTACGTCGGCGGACGGCTGGCCCTCGACGTCCAGCACGACCTGCGCCGCCAGGTGTTCAACGCGGTCTCGCGGCTCGACGGCGGCAAACAGGACGCGCTGCGCACCGGTCAGGTCGCCTCGCGCGCGATCTCGGATCTGCAGCTGGTCACCTCGGTCCTGATGCAGGTGCCGCTCTCGGCGGGCTCGGTGATCTTCGCGCTCCTCTCGCTCGGCGCGATGCTGTGGATGTCGCCGACGCTGACCCTGATCGCGATGGTGGTCGCCCCGGCGATCGCGATCATCATGGCGGTGAGCCGGAAGCGGCTCTTCCCCGCGACTTGGGCGGCCCAGCAGCGCGCGGCCGACGTCGCGCAGCAGGTCGAGGAGACCGTCACCGGCGTACGCGTCGTGAAGGGCTTCGGCCAGGAAGCGCGCGAAGTCGCGAAGCTGGAGAAGACGGCGAGGAAGCTTTTCGCCGAACGCATGCGCGCTGCGCGGCTCTCGTCCTTGCCGACGGCCACGACGGCGGCGCTCCCCGCCGCGGGCCAGGTCGCGGTACTGGCGGTCGGCGGCATCCTCGCGCTGAAGGGCGAGGTCAGCCTCGGCACCTTCCTGGCGTTCGCGACCTATCTGTCCATCTTGATCGGCCCGGCCCGGATGATCTCGAGCCTCGTCGTCCAGGCCCAGCTGACCAGGGCCGGCGCGGAACGGGTCAACGAACTCATCGACGCGCAGCCCGACGTCGTCGACAGCCCGGACGCGCGGCCGCTGCCCGAAGGCCCGCTCGGCGTCCGGCTGGAGGACGTCTCCTTCGGCTACACGCGGTCGGATCCCGTGCTCGACGGCCTCACCCTGGAGGCCCGGCCGGGCGAAACACTCGCGCTGGTCGGCACGGCCGGTTCCGGTAAGTCGACGATCTCCTTGCTGCTGCCCCGGTTCTACGACGTGCACAGCGGTTCGGTCCAGGTCGGCGACCTCGACGTCCGTGACGTCCGGCAGCACGATCTGCGCAGCGTGATCGGTGTGGTCTTCGAGGAGGCGTTCCTCTTCTCCTCCTCGGTACGCGACAACATCGCCTACGGCAGGCCGGACGCGAGCGACGAAGAGATCCGCGCGGCGGCCCGGGCGGCGGAGGCGGACGAGTTCATCCAGCGCCTCCCCGACGGCTACGACACGCTCGTCGGCGAGCGCGGTCTCACGTTGTCGGGCGGGCAGCGGCAGCGGCTCGGCCTCGCCAGAGCGCTGATGACCGATCCGCGCGTGCTGGTCCTCGACGACGCGACGTCCGCCATCGACACCGTCACCGAGGCGGCGATCCACGACACGCTGCGCTCGGTCACCGCGAGCCGGACGACCCTGCTGATCGCGCACCGCCGCTCCACCCTCGCCCTCGCCGACCGGATCGCCGTGCTCGACAAGGGCCGCGTCGTCGACGTCGGCACCGAGGAGGAGCTGCTCGAACGCTGCCCGCTGTTCCGCGAACTCGTCGCCGGTCCGGGTGACGACGTCGAGGAACCGCATCGCTGCGAAGGTCTCGACTGCGGCCCTGCGGGAATCACCCCCGCTTTGTGGCCGGAGCAGGAGAAGGCCGACGAACTCGCGAGCGAGCGGAAGGGCTCGAGCGGCGAGTGGGACGTCAACCTCCCGCCGAGCCAGGAACTCATCGAAGGCGTCCGGAAACTTCCACCCGCCACGGACGTCCCGCGCCTGCCGGGCACGGATGTCACCGCGCCCGAACCGAAGTTCCGCCTCGCCCGCCTGCTGAAACCGGTACGCGGCCCGCTCGCCGTGGTGATCGGGCTGGTCGCGGCCGACGCGCTGGCCACCATCGCGATGCCCGCGCTGTACCAGCACGGCATCGACAACGGCGTGCGCGCCGGCGTGGAGGCGGTGATCTGGCTGGCCGCCGGCATCGGTGCGCTGGTGATCCTCACCGACTGGCTGGTGGTCTACCTCCAGACGAAGATGACGGCGCGGGTCGGCGAGACGGTGCTGTACTCGCTGCGTGTCCGCAGTTACGCCCATCTCCAACGGCTCGGGCTCGACTTCTACGAACGCGAACTGTCCGGGAAGATCATGACCCGGATGACGACCGACGTCGACGCGCTCTCGACGTTCCTGCAGACCGGTGTCGCGCAGGCGGTGGTGAGCGCGCTGACGCTGGTCGGGATCGCGGCGGCGCTGATGATCACCGACATCGGGCTCGCGGCGTACGCGCTCGCGGTGCTGCCGATCCTCGTCGTCGCGACGGTGATCTTCCGCCGGGCGTCATCCAAGGCGTACACCGAGGCTCGGGAACGGGTCAGCGTCGTCAACGCGGACATGCAGGAGAACGTGAATGGGCTGCGGGTCGCGCAGGCGTACACGCGCGAGGAGCGCACGGCGGAAAAGTTCGCGTCCCGAAGCGACGAATACCGGCGTTCACGGCTTCGCGCCCAGCGTCTTGTCGCGACGTACTTCCCTTTCGCGGCAATGCTTTCCGGGCTGGCCGAGGTCGTCGTGCTGATCGTCGGCGCGAACCGGGTGGCGGCGGGCACGTTGTCGGCCGGTGTGCTGGTGGCGTTCCTGTTGTACCTGGGGCAGTTCTTCTCGCCGATCCAGCAACTGTCCTCGGTGTTCGACGGCTACCAGCAGGCGCGGGTCGGCCTGACGCGGATCGGCGATCTCCTGCGCACGCCGACTTCCGTTCCCCAGGCGGAAAATCCGGTCGCCATGCCGGATCGCCTGCGCGGCGAGGTCTCCTTCAAGGACGTGGATTTCGCTTACACCGCAACGGACGAACCCGCCCTTTCGCAGCTCTCACTGGAAGTCGCGCCCGGCGAGACCGTCGCACTGGTCGGCGCGACGGGCGCCGGGAAGTCGACGGCGGTGAAGCTCGTCGCGCGCTTCTACGACGCGACAGGCGGCGTGGTCCGGATCGACGGGACGGACATCCGCGAGTACGACCTGGCCGCCCTGCGCACGCGAATGGGCGTGGTACCACAGGAAGCGCATCTGTTCTCGGGAACCGTCGCGGACAATGTGCGCTACGGCAGGCCTTCCGCGACGGACGCGGAGGTCGAGGAAGCGGTCCGGTCCGTCGGCGCGCTCGACGGCGTCGCCGCGCTCCCGGCCGGTTTCCACCAGCCCGTCGGTGAACGCGGACGGTCCCTTTCGGCCGGGCAACGGCAACTCGTCGCCCTCGCCCGCGCCGAACTCGTGGACCCGGACGTCCTCCTGCTCGACGAGGCGACCGCGGCGCTCGACCCGTCCACCGAAGCCGCCGTCCTGCGCGCGACCGAACAACTCGCGCGCCGCCGCACGACCTTCGTGGTCGCGCACCGTCTCGCCACCGCCGCCAAGGCGGACCGGATCGTGGTGCTGGACCACGGCCGGATCATCGAACAGGGCACGCACTCGGAACTGGTCGCGGCGGGTGGCCACTACGCACGCCTATGGTCCCTGGGCTGACGATCGCCCGCATTTAGTCCTCTGAATGCGGGGCCTCACGTAGCGCCACGATGTCCGTGAAGGCCCCCTTGCCTACCCTCAAGGTAGTGAAGGAGGCCTTCACGGACTTCCGCACATGACTCTCGGGGCACGGGAATTTCGGTCGCGCGCGAACATCCGCATCTGCCACGCTGAACGCGAAATGAAAGAAGAGATCCCGGCGCGACAGATCCGCGCCGTACACACCGAAACCACGATCCGCGTCTATCAGGCGTACTCGCCGGCCATCGCCGACGCCGCCGTGAAGGCGGGCACGTTCGTGCCACCGTTCAAACGCGAACGCATGACCTGGATCAAGCCGTCCTTCCTCTGGATGGCGTACCGCTGCGGCTGGGCCGCGAAGCCCGGCCAAGAGCGCGTACTCGCCCTCGACATCACTCGCGAGGGCTTCGCCTGGGCACTCGGACACGCGGCGCTCAGCCACTACGACGCGGGCGTCCATCCCGACCGGAAGACGTGGCAGAACGAGGTCAAGACCAGTCCGGTCCGCATCCAGTGGGATCCGGAACGCGGCATCCGGCTCGACCCCTTGAAGCACCGTTCGCTCCAGATGGGGCTCAGCGGCGAGGCCGTCGATCGCTATGTCGACAATTGGATCACGTCGGTCACCGACGTCACCCCGCTCATGCGCGAGGTCGGCGCCCTGGTCGCGGCGAACCGCATCGAAGACGCCGAAGCGCTGCTACCCGCGGAGCGTCCGTACCCCGGCTAAGGCCGCCACTTGAGGCCGCTCATCCCGGCGACTTCGAGGTCCTGGGCCGAAGCCCACCGGACGGTCCCCGGCCGGACGTGCACCCCGGCCGACACCGTCCAGTCCGGCTCGTCGGGCTCGACGTGCTCCATCTCCTTGAAGTCGGCGAGCGTCGGCCAGACCGCCGAGCACGAGTCGCACATCAGCACGACCTTGCCGGACTCGGTGACCAGCGGGCGCACGCGCCCCTCGTCCCAGAACGACGGACACTCGTCCAGCCACATGGGCCGCCACCACCTCGCGGGCGATCGGCGGCCGGCACGACACCGGCCGCATCCTCCACCCAGCGAAGCGCCCCGACGTGAACTCCAGGCTGTCCGGGCACGACGACCCAGCCAACCTTTACCGACGAAACAGTGACCTGACCTGCACGGACGGTGAAAGTGGGAGCAAAGGTCCCTTGCTCCCCCGGACGGCGGCGGGCGAGGGCGGCGAGTGACACATTTTCGATCTCTTGATCGAGACAGTGACCCATCACCTAGTGCGCCACGCCTCACACAGGCCAGTTCCATCACACGGCTGCGACCGAGGGGGTTAGCCTGGTAGGCGCATCAGCGGTGTTCAAGATCTCGAGACGGATAGAGGCGAGTCCAAGCCGTGTCCAGCAGCAGCCCTGCGTCACAATTCGGCCCCAACGAGTGGGTCGTCGAGGAAATGTACGACCAGTTCCTTGCCGACCCCAGCTCAGTCGATGCCGCCTGGCACGACTTCTTCGCGGACTTCAAGCCAACGCAGGACGCGCAGGCCAAGGCCGACGACGCACGTCAGACCCCCGCGGAGACCGCGAAGGACGGCGCGAGCGCCAACGGCCAGGCCGCCACGCCGTCGCCGCAGACGGTCCGCAACGCCGAGTCCACCGCGAAGCAGACAGCCCCCGCGAAGGCGGCCCCCGCCAAGCCGGCCCCGAAGACCACGGCGAAGGCAGCCGCGCCCAAGGCGGCTGAGAAGGCCCCCGCCAAGCCCGCCGAGAAGGACGCCGAGCCGGAGTCGAAGCAGCTCCGCGGCGCCGCGGCGGCGATCGCGAAGAACATGGACGCCTCGCTGTCCGTGCCGACGGCCACGAGTGTGCGCGCCGTCCCGGCGAAGCTGATGGCCGACAACCGCATCGTCATCAACAACCACCTCAAGCGCACGCGCGGCGGCAAGATCTCCTTCACGCACCTCATCGGATACGCGATGGTCCGGGCGCTGAAGAACTTCCCGAACATGAACCGGCACTACCAGCTGATCGACGGGAAGCCGTTCGCGATCACGCCGGAGCACGTGAACTTCGGGCTCGCGATCGACATGAAGGGCAAGGAAGGCTCCCGCACGCTCGTCGTGGCCTCCATCAAGGCCACCGAGAACATGACCTTCATGCAGTTCTGGCAGGCCTACGAGGAGATCGTCAAGAAGGCCCGCAACGGCAAGCTGACCGCCGACGACTTCGCCGGCACCACGATTTCGCTGACCAACCCGGGCGGCATCGGCACGAACCACTCGGTGCCGCGCCTGCAGGCGGGCCAGGGCGCGATCATCGGCGTCGGCGCCATGCAGTACCCGGCGCATTTCGAGGGCACCAGCGAGAAGGCGCTGGTCGACCTCGGCGTCTCGAAGATCATGACGCTGACCTCGACCTACGACCACCGCATCATCCAGGGCGCGGAGTCGGGCGAGTTCCTCAAGCGCATCCACGAGCTGCTGCTCGGCGAGGACGGCTTCTACGACGACGTCTTCACCAGCCTGCGCCTGCCCTACGAGCCGATCCGCTGGGTCGCCGACATCCCGGACGGCCCGGTCGACAAGACCGCGCGCGTCATCGAGCTGATCGACGCCTTCCGCATGCGCGGTCACCTGATGGCCGACACCGACCCGCTGAACTACCGGCAGCGCAGCCACGCCGACCTCGACGTCCTCTCCCACGGCCTGACCCTGTGGGACCTGGACCGCGAGTTCCCGGTCGGCGGCTTCGCCGGTCAGGAGCGGATGAAGCTGCGCGACATCCTCGGCGTGCTGCGCAACTCCTACTGCCGCACCGTCGGCATCGAGTACACGCACATCCTCGACCCCGAGGAGCGCCGCTGGATCCAGGACCGCGTCGAGATCCCGCACGAGAAGCCGGACCCCGCGGTCCAGAAGTACGTGCTCTCGAAGCTGAACGCCGCCGAGGCGTTCGAGACCTTCCTGCAGACCAAGTACGTCGGCCAGAAGCGGTTCTCCCTCGAAGGCGGCGAGACGGCGATCCCGCTGCTCGACACGCTGCTGGACAAGGCCGCCGAGCACGAGCTCGACGAGGTCGTCATCGGCATGCCGCACCGCGGCCGCCTGAACGTGCTCGCGAACATCGTCGGCAAGCCGATCGCGCAGATCTTCCAGGAATTCGAGGGCAACCTCGACCCGGGCCAGGCGCACGGTTCCGGTGACGTGAAGTACCACCTCGGTGCCGAGGGCAAGTACTTCCGCATGTTCGGCGACGGCGAGACCAAGGTGTCGCTGACCGCGAACCCGTCGCACCTGGAGACCGTCGACCCGGTCCTCGAGGGCATCGTCCGCGCGAAGCAGGACATCCTCGACAAGGGCGGCGAGGGCTTCACCGTCCTCCCCGTCCTCATGCACGGCGACGCGGCCTTCGCGGGCCAGGGTGTCGTGGCCGAGACCCTGAACCTGGCGCTGCTGCGCGGTTACCGCACCGGCGGCACCGTGCACGTCATCGTCAACAACCAGGTCGGCTTCACCACCGCGCCCGAGCACTCGCGGTCGAGCCAGTACGCCACCGACGTCGCGAAGATGATCGGCTCGCCGATCTTCCACGTGAACGGCGACGACCCCGAGGCCGCGCACTGGGTGGCCAAGCTGGCCGTCGACTACCGCCAGGCGTTCCACAAGGACGTCGTGATCGACCTGATCTGCTACCGCCGCCGCGGCCACAACGAGGGCGACGACCCTTCGATGACGCAGCCGGCGATGTACGACATCATCGACACGAAGCGGTCGGTCCGGAAGACCTACACCGAATCGCTGATCGGCCGCGGCGACATCTCCGTCGAAGAGGCCGAAGCCGCGTTGCGCGACTTCTCCAGCCAGCTGGAGCACGTGTTCAACGAGGTCCGCGAGCTGGAGAAGCACCCGGCGAAGGCCAGCCCCTCGGTCGAGGAGGAGCAGCAGGTCCCGGCCAAGGTGCCCACGGCGACCACCACCGAGGTCATCGAGCACATCGGCGACGCGTTCCTCAACGTGCCCGAGGGCTTCACCCCGCACCCGCGGGTCAAGCCGGTCATGGAGCGCCGCCACAAGATGTCCCGCGAAGGCGGCATCGACTGGGCGTTCGGTGAGCTGCTCGCCTTCGGTTCGCTGGCCATGGAAGGTCGCCTGGTGCGGCTGTCCGGTCAGGACTCCCGCCGCGGCACCTTCACCCAGCGCCACTCGGTGCTCATCGACCGCAAGACCGGCCAGGAGTACTCGCCGCTGGCCAGCCTGGCCGAGAACCAGGGCCGCGTGATGATCTACGACTCGGCGCTGTCCGAGTACGCGGCGGTCGGCTTCGAGTACGGCTACTCCGTGGCCAACTCCGAAGCGCTGGTGATGTGGGAAGCGCAGTTCGGTGACTTCGTCAACGGCGCGCAGACCGTCATCGACGAGTACATCTCCTCCGGTGAGGCCAAGTGGGGCCAGCTCTCCGACGTCGTGCTGCTGCTGCCGCACGGCCACGAAGGCCAGGGCCCGGACCACACCTCCGGCCGCATCGAGCGCTTCCTCTCGCTGTGCGCGGAAGGCTCGATGACCGTCGCGGTGCCGTCGACCCCGGCGAACTACTTCCACCTGCTCCGCCGTCACGCTCTCGACGGCGTGAACCGGCCGCTGATCACCTTCACCCCGAAGTCGATGCTGCGTAACAAGGCGGCGACCTCGGCGGTCGAGGACTTCACCGGCCAGACGAAGTTCATGTCGGTCATCGACGACGCCGAGGTCGACCCGTCGAAGGTGCGCAAGGTCCTGCTGACGTCGGGCAAGCTGTACTGGGAGCTGGTGGCCGAGCGCACGAAGCGCGGGGCGGACGACGTCGCGATCGTGCGGGTCGAGCAGTACTACCCGCTGCCGAAGAAGAAGCTGCTGGCGGCGCTGGAGCGCTACAACGGCGCTCCCGCGGTCTGGGTCCAGGAGGAGCCGGAGAACCAGGGTGCGTGGCCGTTCTTCGGCCTGAACCTGCCCCGGAAGCTCCCGGAGGTGTTCTCCAACCTGGACGTCGTGTCGCGTCGTCCGATGGCGGCGCCGTCGGCCGGTTCGTCCAAGGTGCACGAGGTCGAGCAGAAGGCGCTGATCGCGCGGGCCTTCGACTGATCGCCTGAGAAGTACGTGAAGGCCCCCTTCATTGCGCTAGACGCAGTGAAGGGGGCCTTCACGTACTTCGGGGGAAGCTAGCCGATCGCTTCGGAGGTCGCCTTGGCCATCTTCAGGGCGTTCTCCTTGCACACCGTCTGGTTGACCGTCCCGGACGGGTCGGGGCCGGTCACGATGATCTCGCCCTCGACGTTGCCCTGATAGAACTTGATCTGGCACTGGCTCGGCGAATCGAGCTTGGTGTGCACGGCTTTCGTGGACTTCGCCATGCCGGCGATGAGCACGCCGCCATCGGTCACGGCGTTTTCGACACTCGCCTTCGCCCAGCTCTCCCCCGCGCCCGAACCCGGCTCCTTCGACTTCGACAGGTACATCGAGACGGTCGCCGAAGGCGCGTTCGGTTCACGCCAGCTGCAGGACGAACGGGTGTAGGTGATCTCGTCGTTCGACGTGCTCGCCGGCTCCTCGCCCTTCGGCGTTTCGAGCGGCGGCAGGTTCCTCACCTTGCTCCCGATCTTCTCGCAGCCGGGCATCGAGGTGTACTTGTCCGGCGGCCCGGTCTTCTTGGACGAGGTCGGCGCCGCGGTCGACGAACCGGAGTCGTCGGAAAGCAGCAGGAAGGCCGCGACCCCGCCACCGCCGAGCAGTACCACCGCGCCGACGACGAGACCGACGACGAGACCGGTGTTCGACTTCTTGGGCGGCGGGCCGTATCCGGGCTGCGGGTACCCGGGGTATCCCTGCGGTGGATAAGGCTGCTGAGGTCCCTGCTGATAGGGCGGTCCGGGCTGCATGCGGAGAGGTTAGGGCCTCGCGACGGTCCTTAGTGGACGAACGCCGCAACTGGGCGCCGGATCACTCTCCTGACACGGGAAGGCCCCCTTCCCAGCAGGAGGAAGGGGGCCTTCACGTACTCCAGGGGTGGATCAGACGGTCAACGACCAGCTGTTGAGCGAGCCGGTGTCGATCCGGTAGACGTCCTGCACCTTCAGCTTCCACGCGCCGTTCGCGGCCTCGGCCGAGGCGTTGACGGTGTAGGTGGTGTTGATGTTGTCGGACGAGTCGCCGCTCGAACCCTTCAGGCGGTACGAGGTGCCATCGGGCGCGACCAGGTCGATGACCAGGTCACCGACGTAGGTGTGCGTGATGTTCACCGCGACCTTGGTGGTGCCCGAAGCGTTGCGGGCGCAGTTGGCGACCGTGATCGTGCTGGTCACCGCGGCACCGGCGTCGGGGATGGCGACGACGCCGCTGTTGGTCTGCGTGCCGCACGGGGTCGGCTCGGGGCCGGGGCCACCGCCGCTGCCGGTGTAGAGCAGCACGTTCGGCGAACCTGTGCCGGCGTCGGTCACCTTGCCCTTGGTGCCGGCGTTGACCAGCGCGTCACGGACCTGAGCGGGCGTGGCCGACGGGTTGGCGGAGGCGTAGAGAGCTGCCGCGCCGACGACGTGCGGGGTCGCCATCGAGGTACCGCTGATGGTGTTGGTGCCGTTGTTCAGCCAGGTCGACGTGATGCCGCTGCCCGGCGCGAAGATGTCGAGGCAGGTGCCGATGTTGGAGAAGCTCGACCGGGCGTCGGTGTTGGTCGTCGAACCGACCGTGATCGCTTCCGGCGTACGGGCGGGCGACGTGTTGCAGGCGTTGGCGCCGCTGTCGTTACCGGCCGCGACACCGTAGGTGACACCCGACGCGATCGACCGCTGGACGGCCTGGTCGAGGGTCGTCGAAGCGCCACCACCGAGGCTCATGTTCGCGACGGCGGGCTTGACGGCGTTGGCGGTCACCCAGTCGATACCGGCGATGACACCGGCGGTCGTCCCGGAACCGGAGCAGTTCAGCACGCGGACGGCGACGAGCTTGACGCCCTTGGCCAGACCGTGCGCGGTACCGCCGATGGTGCCGGCGACGTGGGTGCCGTGGCCGTTGCAGTCCGTGGCGTCGTTGTCGTTGTCGACGGTGTCACGGCCGTGGGTCGCGCGCCCGCCGAAGTCGGGGTGCGTGGTGAGGATGCCGGTGTCGACGACGTACGCGGTGACGTTCGACGCCGTGGTGCTGTAGCTGTACTTCTGGTCCAGCGGAAGGCTTTGCTGGTCGACCCGGTCCTGGCCCCACGACGGCGGGTTCAGCTGGTCCGTCGAGGCCGAGACGGTCTGGTTCTGCTCCACGTAGGCGACAGCGGGGTCGGCGGCGACGCGCTTCGCCTGCTTTTCGGTCAGCGCGCCGGAGAAGCCGCGGACCGAAGACGCGAAGGTCTTCTCGACCGTGCCGCCGTGGCGCTGGGTCACGCTCTTCGCGGTGGCTTCGACCGACGAGCCGTCCTTCAGCACGACGATGTAGCTGTCCTTGATCGCCTTGGCGCTGCCGGCGTTGACGATCGAACCTTCCGCCGCCGACGCGACGGTGGTGCCGCCCACCGCCGTCAGCACGGCGACGGCCGCGGCCACACCGAAGGCTGGCAGTCGTCTCTTCAAGGTTCCCAGGGAATTGCTCAAGATATTCCTCCCAGGCAGGGTCGACCCACGGGCATGACGAGGCCCGCCGGATCGTTGGGGTGAATCTGAGGTGAACCGCGTTCCACTTAGGAGCGCAGGCTGAGACTAAGTCGCGTTTTCACCCCAAGGAAGACCTTGCATTACCGACATCCCGGTAGTATTGGGCGCCGCGTCGACGCAGCTCGGGCACCGTTCAGCCCCCGCCTTTAGTCGCGTTTTGCGCCCGTACGGCCCACGAAGAATTGGGGATCCGCACATCTGGTGGTCGTTTTCCCGCCCTCTCGACGTTTCACCCTCGTCGAAGTACACACGGATGGCCGCCTACTAAAGTCGCGACGTCGGCGGGCGGAAAACGATTTCCATCCTACCTTCGGAGGGAGCACACTCGGCCGCATGCTGCTCCGACAAGAAGATCCGGCCGACCGCGAGGCGATCCACGCCGTGCATCTGGCCGCGTTCGCGAAACTCAGTGTCCCGGTGGTCGAGGCGAAACTCGTCGATGAACTACGGGAGGACGGCGACCTGATCGGCGCACTGTCCATCGTGGCCGAACGCGACGGAAAGGTCGTCGGGCACGTCTGCTGCAGCCCGTCCCGGCTCGGCGCCGACGAGAAGTCGACGGTCGGTCTCGGCCCGCTCGGTGTCCTGCCCGAGTATCACGCCTCCGGCATCGGCTCCGCGCTCGTGCACGCCGTGCTCGGCGCGGCGGACGCGCTCGGCTACGGCGCGGTGGTCCTGCTGGGCGACCCGAACTACTACTCCCGCTTCGGTTTCGTGCTCGCCGCACAGCACGGGATCACGCCGCCGGTCGCGGAATGGGCGCCGCACTTCCAGGTCCGCACCCTCCGCGCGTACACGCCCGAGCTCCAGGGCGAGTTCCGCTACTCACCCGCCTTCGACCGCCTCTGACCCTTCCCCGTTTCGTCCTCTGAATGCGGTAGTTGCACGCGCAAGGACCGCATTCAGAGGACGAAACGCGTGGGATCAGGCGGGCGCGAGGAGGCCGTTCCGCCGCAGGAACTCCTCGGCGACGTCGAGCGGGTTGCGCTTCTCCTCGCTGAACTGGACGTTCAACTCGGTCAACTGGTCGGTCGTGAGCGCCGCCGAAACCCGGTTCAGCGCGTCGACCTCCTTCGGTGACAACGTCCCCTTCGCCACGAACGGCACGATGTTCTGCGCGGGGAACATGTTCTTGTCGTCCACCAGCGGCACGAACCCGTTGGCGGCGATCGACGACGACGTGCTGAACAGATCGGCGACCTGGATGTCACCGGATTTCAGCGCGGCGACCGTGACCGGGCCGCCGGTGTCGGTCGTGCGGATCTCGGCGAACTCGCAGCCGTAGAGCGTCTTGATCTTGTCCTTCCAGCGGCTGCTCCACTGCCCGGGGCCGCCGAACACGAGTTCCTTGCACCGCTTGCCGAGATCGGAGAAGGTCCGGATCCCGGAATCGGCGAGTTCCTTGCGCACCACCAGCAGGTCCTTGTCCTCGGCGGGCGCCTGTTCGAGGACCTCGAACCCGGACGGCAGCTTCTTCTTCAGCTGCGCGTAAACGTCCTGCGGCGTGGTCGCCTGCGTGTCCTTGTCGAAGTAGCGCAACAGGTTCCCGCTGTAGTCCGGCACCACCGAAAGCGATTTGTCCTGCAGTGCCTTGACGACGACCTCGCGGCTGCCGACCGGCGGGCGCACGGTCACGTTCTCCGCGCCCGCGTTGCGCAGCGCGCCCGCGTAGATCTGGGCCAGCAGAAGGCTTTCCCCGACGTCGGACGCGCCGATGATGATGTCCCCGGTCGCACCGCCCTCGGCTCCGCCGGCGAGCGGGTTGCCACAGCTCGCTGTCAGCAAAGCGATCCCGGCGAACAGCGCCATCATCCTGCGCCTCATACACTTGCCTTCTTCCCGCTCGCGGCCTGCGCCAGCCGAACTCCCTTGGGCACCAGCAACCGCTGGACGCCCGCCAGCGCCAGATCCAGCACGACGGCGAGCAACGTCGTCAGGAGCGCGCCCGCGACGACCTGCGGATAGTCCAAAATGGCCAGTCCGTCGAGCAGGAAGCGGCCGAGGCCGCCGAGCCCGACGTACGCGGCCACGGCGGCCGTCGCCACCAGTTGCAGCACCGAATTCCGCACCCCGCCGAGCACCAGCGGGAGCGAGATGGGCACTTCCACCTTCCACAACCGTTGCCAGCCGGTCATTCCGATGCCCTGTGCCGCGTCGACCACGCCGTGGTCGGTCGCCTGCAGGCCCGCGTACGTCCCGGCGAGGATCGGCGGGATCGCGAGCACCACGAGACCGATGATCGTCGAGAGTTCGCTTTCAGTGAAGAGCAGGAACAGGAAGGTCACCAGCCCCAGCGTCGGCAGGGCGCGGATCGCGTTGCCGCCGCTCACCAGCAGCACCGCGCCGCGACCGGTGTGCCCGACGTAGAGGCCGAGCGGGATCGCGATGATCAGCGCGAAGACCAGCGCCAGCGCGGTGTAGCCGAGATGCTGCAGCAGCCGGGCCGGGACGCCGTCCGGGCCCTGCCAGTGGGCCGGGTCGCCGAACCAGTTCAGGACGTCGCCGATCATTTCGCCCCCGCCGTGGTCGCCACCCGGTCCCAAGGTGTGAGGGAATTGCGGACCTGGACCAGAATCAGGTCCACGATCAGCGCGAGCAGCAGCGTCGCGACGATCCCGACGACGATCGGCGAGAAGTACTCGCGCTGGAAGCCGTCGGTGAACAGCACGCCGAGCCCGCCGGTGCCGATCAGCGCGCCGACACTGACCAGGCTGATGTTGCTGACCGAGGCCACCCGGACGCCCGCCGCGAGCACGGGTACGGAAAGCGGCAGCTCCACGGTGAGGAAACGGCGCGCGGGTTTGTAGCCGATCGCCGTGGCCGCGGCGACGACGTGCGGCGGGACGGCGTCGAGCGCGTCCAGCACCGGGCGCACCAGCAGGGCGGCGGTGTAGACGGTGAGCGCCACGATGACGTTGACGCTGTCGAGGATCTTGGAGCCGATGATGCCCGGGATCACCACGAACAAGGCGAGCGACGGGATCGTGTACAGCAGGTTCGACACCACCAGCAGCACCGACCGCACCGCGGCGAACCGGTGGCCGAGCCAGCCCGCCAGCACCGCGATCAGCAGGCCCAGCACCAGCGGGACCAGTGAGAGGTAGATGTGGTCGAGCAGGTCGCCGAAGAACTGCGACCGGTTGTTGGCGCTGCTCAGATAGCGGCCGAGCTCCGCGAAGAAGTCCCCCATCAGGAACTCAGCGACGGCGCTTCGATCACCTCGAGGACTTGCCGGGCTCTGACCACGCCGACGACCTTCTGCTCTGCGTCGACCACGACACCGAGACTCGCGGGTGACGAAAGCGCCGCGTCGAGTGCGCCCCGGATCGGCGAACCCTGGAGGTACAGCGACCCACCGGCGACGAGATCGGTCTCCGCGAGCTCTCCGTCCACAGTGGACCCCGGACGCAGCCAGCCGCGCGGCTGCCCTTCGGCGTTGACCGCGACCCGCCAGTCTTCGGACGGGCCCGGGGCGGGCTTGCCGACCTCGACCCGCTCGACCTCTTCGACGACGATCCCTTCCGCCGACAGGAAGGAAAGCCCGCGGTAGCCGCGGTCCTTGCCCACGAACGACGCCACGAAGTCGTCGACGGGATGACGCAACACCTCCGAGGGCGTGCCGTACTGCGCGAGTACCCCGCCGACGCGGAGCACCGCGATCTTGTCGCCGAGCCGCACGGCCTCGTCGATGTCGTGGGTGACGAACACGATCGTCTTGCCCAGCTGCGACTGCAGGCGCAGCAGTTCGTCCTGCAGTTCCTCGCGGACGATCGGGTCGACGGCGGAGAACGGCTCGTCCATCAGCAGCACCGGTGAATCCGCCGCGAGCGCCCGCGCGACGCCGACGCGCTGCTGCTGGCCGCCGGAAAGCTGGGCGGGGTATCGCTTCCCGAGTTCGGCGGGCAGGCCGACGGTCTCGAGCAGCTCGGCCGCGCGCTTGCGCGCCTTGCCCTTGTCCCAGCCGGACAGCAGCGGCACGGTGGCGACGTTGTCCAGAACTGTCCTGTGTGGAAAGAGGCCGGCGTGCTGGATGACGTAACCGATGCCGCGGCGCAGCAACGCCGGGTCGCCGTCGCTGACGTCCTTGCCGTCGAGCAGTACCGTGCCCGAGGTCGGCTCCACCATCCGGTTGATCATCCGCAGCGACGTGGTCTTGCCGCAGCCGGACGGCCCGACGAAGACGGTGATGGTGCCGTCCTCCACGGTGAGGTTCAGGTCGTCGACCGCGACCGTCCCGTCCGGATACCGCTTGGTCACGCCACGGAACTCGATAGTCACGTGTCTCTCCCCATGTCTGGTCGAAAAACCGTAGCCCAGATCCTGCCTGTTGGCACGGTGTCTCAGGGATCGGGTCATCGGCCGTGTCCTGTGCGGCACGCTCGATGGGCTCCGTGATCCAGGTGGTTCCTGGCGGTGCGGGCGGTTCGGCCTCGTACCGGGTCGTACTCGGCCGGGCCGCCCGTGCCGCCAGGGGCCGCCTGGGCGCGGAGACCGCGAGCGTGCCGCACGGGACACGGCCTAGGCTGCAGGCCGTGAGTCTTTCCGTCGATGACGTCCTCGCGGCGCACGGTGTCCACGTGCGACCGCTCCATCAGGTGATTTCCCTGCTCCGGACGGATTGGCGTGACCTCGGCGAACTGGTCCGCGTCAGCACCGCGCCACGCCGGAGTGTCGAAGACGTCCTGAACGCGCTCGGCGACGACTTGGAGCGGAACGAGTCCCGCTTCCGGCTTGCCCCCGCCACCCGGGAGAAGTACGCGCGCTTCGGAGCACGGGACCGGAAATCCGATCCCGACCTGCTGAAGACCATCACCAGCTACGTCGAGAACGTGCCCGCGCCGCTCGCCGCGCTCGATCACGTGCAGGCGACGCCGGAAACCGTGCTGAACCGGGCGCTGTGGCTGGACGAGCACTACGACCTCGACACGGCGAAGCTGCTTTTCCTCGGCGACCACGACCTGACGTCGCTGGCCGTCCGCGCGCTGCGGCCGGACGCGGACCTCACCGTCGTCGATCTCGACGACCGTGTGCTGGCCTACATCGACGAACTCAGCGAGCGGTCCATCCGCACGCTGCACACGGATCTGCGCGTCGGACTGCCGCCCTCGGTAGCCGGGCGGATGGACCTCGTGTTCAGTGATCCGCCTTACACCCCCGAGGGAATGGGCCTGTTCGCGGCACGCGGGGTCCAAGCGCTCGCCGAACCCTCGGATGGGCGGCTGCTGCTCGCCTACGGCTACAGCCCCCGGCATCCCGCGCTGGGTGCGCAGGTGCAGCGGGCGCTCGCGACGCTCGGGCTGACCTTCGAAGCGATCCTGCCGGGCTTCAACCGGTACTTCGGCGCGCAGGCGATCGGGAGCGCGGCGGATCTCTATGTCTGCCAGCCGACCGCGAAGTCGAAGAAGAACCGTGGCGGCAAGGGGAAGGCCGCGATCTACACGCACGGCCCGCAGTCGGTGGAGTCCGCCGGCGCGGCCAAGCCGTCGCTGCTGGACAAGCTGCACGAGATCGCCACCGAAGGCGGGCTGGCGCTGGAGTCACGGCCGGTCGACTGGTCCGTTTCCGGGCCGGAAGGCGACGCGGTCGCGATGGACCTCTCGGCCGACCCCGGTCCGTGGCTGCTGCGGACCCTGCTGGGCACCAACGCGCGACGGCTGGCGCTGCTGGTCCCGAACTCGCATCCCGACCTGACGAACGCCGAGGCGCAGGCCGCGCTCAACCGGCTGGTCGGGGCGAAGTACAAGCTGCGGCTGCTGCGGAGCACCCCGGACAACCGGCACGCGATCGTCGTCGCGGACGCCGTGGAGCACCAGGAGGAACTGCTGACCAGGGCGCACGCGCGGCTGGCGAACGTCTCGCTGGACGTGCCGTCGGACCTCACGGACGCGCGGCTGATCGACCTGCCGCGGCACCGGCTGGCGGAACTACTCGCCTGAGAGTGGCTGAAGGGGACTTTCCCCGCATGTGATGCGGGGAAAGTCCCCTTCGCCTCGTCTTATGCGGGAAAGTCCCCTTCAGCCTTTAGACCACGCCGTCGGCCTCGGCGGCCTTCGCGACCGCGGCGGCCACCTCGGGCGCCACGCGCGGGTCCAGCGGGCTCGGGACGATGCGGTCCGGGCCGAGGTCGTCCTGCGCGACGGCGAAGATCGCTTCGGCCGCCGCCAGCTTCATGTTCTCCGTGATCGCCCGCGCGCCGGAGTCCAGCGCGCCGCGGAAGACGCCGGGGAACGCCAGCACGTTGTTGATCTGGTTCGGGAAGTCGCTGCGCCCGGTCGCCACGATCTTGGCGTACCGCGACGCCGCGGCCGGGTGGACCTCCGGGTCCGGGTTGGACAGCGCGAACACGATCGCGTCGTCGGCCATCCCGGCCAGCAGGGTCTCGTCGATGGTCGCCCCGGACAGGCCGAGGAAGACGTCGGCACCCCGCAGCGCCTCGCCGAGGCCACCGCGCAGACCGGCCGAGTTCGTGGTCTCGGCGAGCTTCTGCTTGATGGGGTTCAGGCCCTCGCGACCTTCGTGGATGATGCCGCGCGAGTCGAGCACGGTGACGTCCGCGACACCGGCGTTCTGCAGGATCCTGGCGCAGGCCACACCCGCCGCGCCCGCTCCCGAGACGACCACGCGCTGGCCGGAGATGTCCTTGCCGAGGACCTGGTTCGCCCCGCGCAGCGCGGCCAGCGTGACGATCGCCGTCCCGTGCTGGTCGTCGTGCATGACCGGGCAGTCGAGGGCCTCCTTGAGGCGGTCCTCCAGCTCGAAGCAGCGCGGCGCCGAGATGTCCTCCAGGTTCACCGCGCCGAACGACGGGCGCAGCCGGACCAGGGTCTCGATGATCTCGTCGACGTCGGTGGTGTCGAGCACCAGCGGGATCGAGTCGAGCCCGCCGAAGGTCTTGAACAGGACCGACTTGCCCTCCATGACCGGCAGCGAAGCGCTCGCGCCGATGTCACCGAGGCCGAGCACCGCCGTACCGTCGCTGACCACCACGACCAGCCTGTCCGCCCACGTGTACCGCTTCGCCTTGGCCGCGTCCTCGGCGATCGCCCGGCTCACCTTCGCCACCCCAGGCGTGTACGCGACCGAAAGGTCACGGGGCGAGGAGATCGGTCGCGTGGCGGCCACGGAGAGCTTGCCGCCCTCGTGCCCCTCGAAGATCTCGGTGTCCGTCACTGGCGTGGTCATCGTGGTGGTTCCCGTCATTGCTTCCGCCGTGTCTAAGGACGGCGAAGTCTCGATTCGAGCGAAGGTCATTGGAATTCTCCTGGGACTGCGAGCGGGGGAACTGGCCGGTGAGCAGGCCAAAGATTGGGCATGGCCCGGCCACCTGGGGTAACTCGTCCTCCGACACGGCAGCCCAGCGCGGTAGCGCCGGCCTGTCGGCGAAGCGTCCAATCGGCCATCGGTGCCGTGGGTGTGGCGACGGCCGCGGACGCAGCGGTCAGATCATTGTGACAGGCATGCGGACCAGTGTGCCCCTCTGGTGCGGTTGATGTCACAAACCGGCGCGGATTCCCGCAGCTCAAAGGAGGTTTCGCAAGACGTCCGTCCGGCTTGGGAAGGGCTCGTTAGCATTGAGGTCATGCAAGCCAGGCGCCTCAGCATCCCCGACTGTTTCGAGTTCACCCCGCGGGTTTTCCCCGATCACCGCGGCTTGTTCGTGGCGCCGTTCCAGGAAGAAGCGTTCGTCGAAGCGGTCGGGCACCGGCTTCGCCTCGGGCAGACCAACACCAGCGTCTCGCGCCGCGGGTCGATCCGCGGCGTGCACTTCGCGGACACCCCGCCCGGGCAGGCGAAATACGTGTACTGCCCGAGCGGTTCGCTGCTGGACGTCATCGTGGACCTCCGGGTCGGCTCGCCCACGTTCGGTGAATGGACGTCCGTTCTGCTCGACAGCACCGAGTACAAAGCGGTCTACATCGCCGAAGGCCTGGGCCACGCCTTCATGGCGCTCGAAGACGAAACGGTCATGGCGTACCTCTGCTCCGAGCCGTACAACCCGGCGGGCGAGCACGGCGTCAACCCGATGGACGCCGATCTCGCGCTGCCCTGGCCGCAGGACATCGAACCCGTCGTGTCCGAAAAGGACACTGCGGCGCCCTACCTGAAAGAGGCCTTGGAGCAGGGCTCGCTGCCGCGGTACGACGACTGTGTGGCGTACTACGAGGCGTTGCGGGCCGCGAACTGAACTAGCGCGCCACGTCCTCGGCCAGCACCCGTTCCACGTTCCGTTCCGCCAGCGCGGTGATCGTGACGAAGGGATTGACCCCGGTGCTGCCCGGGATCAGCGAGCCGTCGGTCACGTAGAGGTTCGGGTAGCCCTTCACCCGGCCGTACAGGTCGGTGGCCTCACCGAGCACCAATCCCCCCAGCGGGTGGTAGGTGAACCGGTTCTCGAACGACCGCGTATCCCCGAACAGGTCACTGCGGTAGATCGTGCGATTCGCCCGGTTGACCTTGTCGAACAACGCTTTCGCCGCGTCGATCGACGCCTGTCCCTGCGAAGCGCGCCAGTGGAGCCGCGCGGAGTCACTCGCGGCGTCGTAGGTGAAGTGGCCGCGCTCGGGGTTCTTCGTGATCGCCAGATACAGGCTCAGCCAGGTCTCGACCCCGGCGGGCACCGGCGCGACCTCGGCGAAGACCGGATTCACCGGGTCGTCCCACGCGTCGATGCCGAGCGCGGGCATCCCCGACTGCAGCGATCCGCCGACATCCCACACGTGGTTGGCACGGCCCAGCATCACGTTGCCGTTGGTGCCCCAGCCGCGCCCGACCTCGTCGTTCAGTTCAGGCAGGGTCCCGGTTTCCCTGGCCCGCACGAGCAATTCCGTCGAACCGAGACTGCCGGCCCCGAGGAACAGGTACTTCGCGCCGAGTTGCTTCCTTGCCACGATCGCGCCGTCCTCGGCGGTTTCATGCACGGTGAGAACGTAGGTGCCATCGCTCTGCCGGGTGATGCCCCGGACCTGGTGCAGCGTCTTGATGGTCACCTTCCCGGTGCCCAGCGCGGCCGCGAGATAGGTCTTGTCGAGTGATCGCTTGCCGTGGTTGTTGCCGTAGATGACCTCGGACGCGAGCGCCGACTTCGGCACCGTGCCCGCTTCTTCCCGCTTCATGTACTCGAAGTCGTAAACGCTGGGCACGAACACCGTCTTGAGTCCCGCGCGCGTCGCGGCCTTCCGGGACACCCGCGCGTAGCGATAGGAACGGCAGGTTTCGAACCACTGCTGGTCGATGTGGTTCACGCCGAGGGCCTGGTTGGCCCGGGGAAAGTACGTCCCGTACATCTCGTCCGCGTCGACCCCGGGCAGGATCTCTTCGAAGTACGAACGCTTCGGTGTCACGGCCATCGCGCCGTTGACCAGCGAACCGCCGCCGACGCCCCGGCCGACGTAGACGGACATGTCGCCGTGATTCACCCTGTCGAGGACACCGGGGTACCGCCCGATGTCCCGGTTCGCCAGGTCCATCCAGAGAAACGACGCGAGCGGGGCCTGCGTGCGGTTCTTGAACCACGCGGCCCGCCGGTCCGGCCGGAGCATGTCGCAGAAGACCTTGCCGTCCGGTCCGGGGTCGGCCCACAGTTTGCCCATTTCGAGCATGACCGTGGGAATCCCGGCTTCGCCGAGGCGGAGCGCGGTGACCGCGGCGCCATAGCCGGTGCCGATGACCACGGCCGTCGAGAAGCCGGAAGACGCTTCTTCGGCCTGTGCGGTGGAAATCGTGGTGAGCCCGAGAGCCGCGGCGGAGTTGAGCGCGGTGTACCCGAGGAACTTGCGGCGCGACAGTGGGGACATGGGCCGATGATCGCCCGCCGTCCGAGCCACCTTCAAGGGCGAATCCGAAGCGGATTCGCGTCAGCTGGGTAAACACCGTTTATTTTCACTCGAACGTGGCGATTCAGGGGTCCCCTGGGTGGCTTCCCCGATGTGACTCGGAGCGGTGCGGACCACTCTTTCGAGTCATGAGACGTCTTCTCGCCGCGACCGCGGCCGCACTGTCCGCAGCCGCCCTCTTCGCCTTCCCCGGCCACGCCTCCGCGGCGGAACTGCCCGACTTCGACTTCTCCGCCTGCCCCGCTCCGCCGGCCAACGCCGACCCCGGCACCTGGCGATGCGAAGCCTTTGTCTCCCAAGGAGTCCTGACCGTCGGCGGCCGAGAGATCCCGCTCGGGGAGATGCGGCTGACGTTCTCCGAAGGCGAAGTGGACGGGAAATACGCGCAGGTGTTCGGCGAACTGCGGCACGCTCCGGCCCGGGTCCGCGGCACTTTCGGCGCGAGCCTGCAGCTGAAGTACGGCGGCTACTCGGACTTCCAGTCGAACGACGAACGCCGCGGCGAACTGGACCTCTACGCCGCCGTGCGGCACCCCTTGCTGCCCAAGGAATGCACGATCGGCACCCTCGACGCGCCGCTTCACTCGGTGGTCAAGGACGATCCCGCGGTACCCCTCGAGGTGATCTCACAGAACCCGAAGACGGTGAAGTTCGGCGTCGTCGACACGCAACTCGCCTTGCCGGGCACGACCGGCTGCGGCCCGCTGACGCGAGTCGCCGACGAACTGCTCGGACTGCCGTCACCGAGCGGGAAGAACACCTTCAAGCAGGTGACCTACGTCCAGTTCAAACCGCTCTAGCGGGCACTTCGGGTCGTGGGGGGGGGGGGGGGGGGGGTTGCGCCAACCCCCCCCCCCCCCCCCGCGGGGGGGGGGGGGGGGGGGGGGGGCGGGGGGGCCCCCCCCCCGCGGGCAGAGAGAAAAAAA
>NZ_JBIWKX010000043.1:0-39519 GCF_044765885.1 Amycolatopsis sp. NPDC102389 | reverse complement strand
CCGCGCGCCGGGGCGGCGTGGTTGGGGGGGTTGGTGCTGCTGCCCACCCCACCCCCCCCCCCCCCCCCCCCCCCCACCGCAGGTCGTCGAGATGTTCGGCGACGCGATCGAGGAACCCCCTCAGCGAGGTCAAAGTAACCACTTCGCCAGGCGCGAAGGAGACACAGGGCGGCTTCTCGATCTCAGGGTCGTATGCCATCACCGTGACGAGCGCGTCACCTGGCAAAACCGCGCCCGCCGAGGGCGTTCCGATCCACGAAGGCGGAACAGGACGCGCCTCGCTCAGCTGGTAGATCCAGGCCTCGTCACTGTCCAAGCGGGTCGCCTGGAAGCAGAGGCGTTCGTCACCGTCCTCGAACGCTTCGATCGCCATACCGGAAGCCTGGCACCTCGACCGGCCGGACCGTACCTATTTCTTCTTGGTCACCCAGATGGTGATGGTCGCGGTCACGACGGGCTTCCCGTTCGTGTCCGTGATCGTCACCGGCACGGGGAGTTCGAAGCCCTCGTCGCCGAATTCCGGCAACTCCGGCAGCTCGGCGACGGCGCGCAGGCTCGTCTCGGCCTTCGCCACGTACGCGACCGTCATTCCCTTCGGCAGCCAGCGATGCGTCGTCGGCACGGTCGCCTCGGCGAGCATGCCCATGGCGATCTCCGCGAGGTTGCATGCCGCGATCGCGTGAAAGGTCTTGATGTGGTTGTAAACACCCCACCATTTCGGTGACGTCACCTCACACCGGCCGGGGCGCAGATCGCGCACCGACGGAAGCACCGTCCGGAAGTACGGCACACGCAGGCACATCGCCGCCGAGAACAGCTGTTTGCCGACCGGCTTGCCCGCCAGCCGGTTCCACATCGCGTAGGTCGGATTCTGCGCCATCACGGTCTCCTCACCATGTTACTCGCCAGTAGCATAGCCGGACCGCAGGCTATATTCGCAACGTGGCACATCGGCTCTTCCTCCTCCGGCACGGTCAGACCGAGTGGTCTGTCAACGGACGGCACACCGGACGCACCGACATCCCGCTCACGGCCGCCGGCGAGGGGCAGGCCCGCGCGGCGGGCGGCACCCTGCGCGCGGTTCTCGGCGGCAACCCGGCACTCGTCCTCTCCAGCCCCCGCACCCGCGCGCTGCGAACGGCCGAGCTGGCGGGTCTGCGCGTCGACGAAGTCACCGAAGAGCTGTCCGAATGGGACTACGGCGACTACGAGGGCGTCACCACGCCGGTGATCCGCGAGACCGTTCCCGGATGGACGGTCTGGTCGCACCCGATCCCCGGCGGCGAGAGCGCGGAGGACGTCAACACCCGCGCGGACAAGCTGCTCGACCGGGTTCGCGAGCCGCTCGGCAAGGGCGACGTGATCCTGGTCGGCCACGGGCATTTCAGCCGCGTCCTGGTCGCGCGCTGGGTCGGCCTCCCGTCGACGGCGGGAGTCCACTTCGGACTCGACCCGGCGGGAGTCGCCGTACTCGGCGACGAACGCGGCGAGCCGCAGATCGAACACCTCAACCTGCTCCCCACCACAGAGGACTGAACTTGCCCGACGACCGCATCCGGCGCATCCGCGAAGAAGACGTGGACGCCGTCGTCCAGCTCGTCTACGACCTCGCCGAGTTCGAACGCGCCCCGGACGAATGCCACCTCACGCCCGAGCAGCTGCGCACCGCGCTGTTCGGCGAGGCGCCGGGCCTGTTCGGGCACGTCGCCGAGGTCGACGGCGAGATCGTCGGCTACGCGCTCTGGTTCCTCAACTTCTCCACCTGGCGCGGTGTGCACGGCATCTACCTGGAGGACCTCTACGTCCGCCCCGAGCAGCGCGGCTCCGGCCTCGGTAAGGCGCTCCTGGCCACCCTCGCGGCGGTCTGCGTCGAGCGCGGCTACGCCCGGCTCGAATGGTCGGTGCTCAACTGGAACCCGGCGCAGGGGTTCTACAAATCCCTCGGCGCCGTGCCGATGGACGAATGGACCGTCGACCGCCTCACCGACGAACCGCTGAAGGCACTCGCCGCCCAGATCTAGCAGCGCCGTAACTCGCGTGATCAGACACGTAACTCGAAGTTACGGCTCCGATCACGCGAGTTACGCCTCCAAACACGCGAGTCACGGCGCTGATCACGCGAGTGCGCCGGACTAGGAGTCGCGTTCCTCGCGTTCACGGCGTGCGGCGCGGCCCGCGGCGCCGTCACGCTCGGCGGCCTCTTCCTCGGTCTCGCCCTCCTGCATCCCCAGCGCCCACGCGCGCGACGGGCGACGGAACAGCAGCACGATGACGGCGACGCCGATCAGCGCGAGCGGCACTCCCCACACCGGCTGCCCGGACGGGCCCGCGCCGTACCAGCCGACGCCCACCAGGATCAGCGCGACGACGACACCGGGCGAGCGAGCCCACGTCTTCCCCATCATCAGCCCGGCGGCGCAGGCCAGCGTTCCGGCGGCGAGGACGAGGTAGTAGGCGACCTCGGCCAGGAGGTTCTCCGGTCCGGCCCGGCCGTTGACCAGGAGCAGGATCGCGAACACGATCAGGGCGAGCCCCGGCAGCGCGGTGACGGCGCCGGCGAGGCGGACTTCACGGGGCGCGGGCGAGAGCTTGTCGGCGATGGACACGGCGAAACAGCCTTCCAGGCTTCCGGACACGGCGCCCCACCAGGGCGGGTCACCGTACGTGAGCACTTTCGATCGTATGCCACCCGGTCGGCCGGTTTCCCCTCGCCGCCGCATGGGAAGAATTGGAACTGTCGTCGATGAGCGGGCGGTCGGCCCGGGTGCACTTGTCACGACGCGCGAGAGCCGCCGGCGATGAGGAGGAACGCCCGCCACAGGGTCATACGGTGCTGCTTCGAGGACGCACGGGCCACTGAGCTTCGCGTCACCTGACGCTCCCCTCTTCGGGCCGAAGTCACTTACCCTGCGGTATGTGCGTGCCATCCTCGTCGTGAATCCCCAGGCCACCTCGACCACCGCCGGTGGCCGTGACGTGCTGGCGCACGCACTGGCCAGCCAGGTCAAACTCGACGTGGTGGAGACCGACTATCGCGGCCACGCGATGGCCGTGGCACGGTCCGCCGCCCGCGACGGGATCGACCTGGTGGTCGCCCACGGCGGCGACGGCACGGTCAACGAGGTGGTCAACGGCCTGCTCGCGGACGCCGACGGCGATCCGGCGCGGGTCGGCGACGTCCCCATGCTCGGTGTCGTACCGGGCGGCTCGGCGAACGTCTTCGCCCGCGCGCTCGGGATCGCGCACGATCCCGTGGAAGCGACCCATCAGCTCCTCAACGCCATCGAGAACGACCGAAGCCGCAAAGTCGGCCTCGGGATCGCCGACGGCCACTGGTTCACCTTCAACGCCGGCCTGGGCTGGGACGCCGACGTCGTCGGCCGCGTGGCCAAGCGCCGGGGCAAGCAGACCACCGCGGGGCTCTATCTGAGGGCCGCGGTGGCGTCGCATCTGCGGCCTCCGCTCGGCCGTCCGCCCCTCACGGTCAGGATCCCGGGTGAAGAGCCCACCGAAGTGCTGACCGCTTTCGTGTCGAACACCGATCCGTGGAGCTACCTGGGCGACCGTCCCGTCCACCTGAACCCCGACAGCTCGTTCGACACCGGACTGGGTCTTTTCGCGTTGAGCGGTCTGGGATTGCCCACCGTGTTCAAGCATGTACGGCAGGCATTGCTCACGAAGAGCGACCAACGCGGACGACGTCTCCTTCGTCACGATGACCTGCCGATGATCCGCATTGACGCTGCTGAACCGGTAAACTTCCAGGTGGACGGCGACCTCGTCGGCCAGCGGAAGAGGGTGGAGTTCTTCAGCGTCCCGGGAGCACTGACGGTAATCGTCTGACGACCGGACCGCTGATCGCCTGCGGCAAAGTACGAACTGCCGCTCATCGACGCAGAACCTCCGCTCACCGCATCGGCCTTCCCAACGGAAGGCCGTTTC
Source organism: Amycolatopsis sp. NPDC102389 (assembly GCF_044765885.1). Lineage (NCBI taxonomy): Bacteria > Bacillati > Actinomycetota > Actinomycetes > Pseudonocardiales > Pseudonocardiaceae > Amycolatopsis > Amycolatopsis sp. NPDC102389. The sequence continues at coordinate 35,577 of NZ_JBIWKX010000043.1, read as the reverse complement.
GGAACGAAACCGCAGGTCAGAAGCGTCGCTCGGCCGGGTGAGCTGACTCACCGATCTTCAGAAAACCCTTGTCGAAACGGGTGCTTCGTGAAAGCATTCACAAGCACCCAAAAAAACGACCGCCATGACGACTATGGCGCGGAGTACCGCGCCGTTATGAAGGAGCTCAGAAACATGGACTGGCGCCACGACGCGGCCTGCCGAGACGAGGACCCCGAGCTGTTCTTCCCCGTGGGAACCAGCGGTCCTGCTCTGTCGCAGGTAGCGCAGGCGAAGGCCGTGTGCCACCGCTGCACCGTCGCTTCCGACTGCTTGGCCTGGGCATTGGCCAGCGGACAGGACGCAGGCGTCTGGGGCGGGATGAGCGAGGACGAGCGACGGGCCCTGAAGCGCCGTCGTACGCACATCGGCACGCGTACCTCCGCCTGAGTTTTTCAACTCACGCACGCTTCATCGCATCACCCAAAACCGAGTAGCACCCAAGCTTCGGGTAATCCCGCAGCGTAGTGGCTCTATGGCCCTGCGTTGCGAGGTGACACCTACCCGAATTGAGCTTAACAAGCGAGGCCGACACACCCCCGAGGGGGTATGGCTTCACTGGACTTTTCTAAGTCCTCCCGCGGAACCGTTACAGGGCCGGCGCCACTTCTCTTCGGGCGCCGGCCCTAAAACGTGTCCGGGTGAGACTGTCCTTTGAGGACGATCAAACGCGACAGTCCACTACAGACGTCGCGACAGCGGGATTCGCAGGGCCGCTTCGGTGCCCATCCGGCGGCCGCCCGCCTCCTCGGTTTCCCCACGCAGCCCCCGGATCGACAGCGATCCGCGCAGTTCCGACTCCACGAGGGTCCGCACGATCTGGAGCCCGAGGCCGTCACTGCGCTCCAGCGAGAAACCCGAAGGCAATCCGCGCCCGTTGTCGCGGATGACGATGTCGAGCCGGCGCGCCGAGCGCTCCACCACGAGTTCGACCTTGCCCGGCCGTCCGTCGGGGAAGGCGTGCTCGATGGCGTTCTGGACCAGTTCGGCCAGCACCATCACCAACGGCGTCGCGATCTCGGCGACGACGACGCCGAACGAGCCCGTGCGCGAAAGCCCGACCTGCGATTCGGCCGTCGCGACCTCACCGACCATCGGCAGCACGTTGTCGAGCAGCTTGTCGAGATCGACCCGCTCGTCCACCGAGATGGACAGCGCCTCGTGCACCATCGCGATCGACGAGACCCGGCGCACCGATTCGCCGAGCGCGAGCCGCGCCTCCTCGCTGGAGGTCCGGCGCGACTGGAGCCGCAACAGCGCGGCGACGGTCTGCAGGTTGTTCTTCACCCGGTGGTGGATCTCGCGGATGGTCGCGTCCTTCGACAGGAGGGCGCGGTCGCGGCGTTTCACCTCGGTGACGTCGCGCACCAGTACCAGCGCGCCCGCGGCCTGCCCGGCTGGGCGCAGCGGCAGCGCACGGAACAGCACGACGGCGCCGCGGCGGGAATCCGCCTCCGTCCGGCTGCTGGGCTTGCCGTCGAGCGCCTCGATGATCCGGTGCGAGACCTCGGTCGCGTCGAACGGGTCGCGGATGAGCGAGCGGGTCAGCGGCGCGAGACGCTGCCCGACGAGGTCGGATTCGTGCCCCATCCGGTGATAGGCCGACAACCCGTTCGGGCTGGCGAAGACCACGGTGCCGGTCGGGTCGAGGCGGATGAGGCCGTCGCCGACCCGCGGGCTGGTGTGGGTGTCCGTCTGGTTCCCCGGGCTGGGGAACGTGCCGTCGACGATCATCTGGCACAGGTCGCCCGCGCTGCCGAGATAGGCGATCTCGAGCGGGCTCGGCACCCGCGAGGCGGCCAGGTTGGTCTCTCGGCTGAGAACGGCGATCACCGCGCCGCCGAACACCACCGGGATGGCCTCTCGGCGCATCGGCAGGTCGCGGTACCAATGCGGGTCCTCTTCACGGCAGATCCGCACCTCGCGGCTCGCCTTGGCCAGCTGCGGATGCTCGTCGACGGTGAAGCGGGAGCCGACGACGTCCTCCGGATGGGCAGTCGGCGCCGTCGTCGGACGCGCGTGCGCGACACAGACGTAGTCGCCTCCGTCGGGCTGCAGCTCCTCCGAGACGGCGACCCAGAGCAGGAAATCGGCGAAGGACAGGTCTGCCAGCAGCTGCCATTCGGCGACCACGGCCTGGAGATGATCCGCGGCCTCGCCGGACAGGCCGGTGTTCTCCGCGAGCAGATCGGAAAGGGTGGACACGTCCCCATCCAAGCAGGGTGAGGGCCGCATGACACACTGGAGAGGTTGACCCTGGCCCAGCGGTGTCGTATTACCCCGCGCGGGCCACTCGGACGAGGAGTGAAACATGTCGAAGCGCGCCCGCAAGCGTCGCGACCGTAAGAAGAACGGCGCGAACCACGGCAAGAAGCCCAACTCCTGATCATCGATCAGACGCCGAAGGCCCCCGCACCGATCCGGTACGGGGGCCTTCGTGTGTCCTGAGTCGCTTTAGTCGAAGCTCTGCTCGATTTTGACCTCGGTGCGCTCGATGGTGATCGCGCCCTTGGTCTGCACGGTCTGGCGGATCGAGGCCCGCAGCCGGGACTTGAGGTCGTCCGGCGCGTGGTCGCCGCCGCATTTGCGGGCGAGGAGCTGCTTGATGTGCTCGTCGATGCCGTATTCCTCGAGGCACGGCGGGCAGTCCTCGATGTGCTTGCGCAGAGCGGCGTCGCGTTCGGCGCTGCACTCCTTGTCCAGGAGCAGGTAGATGTCGGCGAGGGCTTCCTCGCACCTGACCTTGTCGTCCGCGCCGGCGCAGTAGTCCTCGCTCATCGCCCCGCCACCTCCTGCTGTTTGCCCGCGCGGATGAAGCCGCGCTCGCGGGCCACGTCGGCGAGCAGGTCACGGAGCTGGGCGCGGCCGCGGTGCAGCCGGGACATCACGGTGCCGATGGGCGTGTCCATGATCTCGGCGATCTCCTTGTACGCGAAACCTTCGACATCGGCGAGGTAGACCGCGAGGCGGAACTCCTCGGGCAGCTTCTGCAGCGCTTCCTTGACGTCGGCGTCCGGCAGGTTGTCCATCGCCTCGACCTCGGCCGAGCGCAGCCCGCTGGAGGTGTGGCTCTCCGCCTTGGCGATCTGCCAGTCGGTGATCTCCTCGGTGGGCTGCTGCACCGGCTGGCGCTGACGCTTGCGATAGCCGTTGATGTAGGTGTTCGTGAGGATGCGGTACATCCACGCCTTGAGGTTCGTGCCCGCCTTGAAAGACGCGAAGGCCGCGTACGCCTTCAGGTACGTCTCCTGGACGAGGTCCTCGGCGTCGGCGGGATTCCGGGTCATCCGCATGGCGGCCGAGTACAACTGGTCGAGCAGGGGCATCGCGTCCCGCTCGAAGCGCTCGGCCCGCGCGGCCGCCTCTTCGGCGTCCGTGCCCGTGTCCGGCGCGGGATTCTGCGTGCTCGGCAAACCGTTCCCTTCCCGATCGGCGTCGATGCGCTTGTGCGCATGAGACGCCGACGAGTTTACGCGCGGACGGATCACCTGGCCGCCCGGCGTGCGCGGGATCAGGATTCGGGGAGCTTCGAGTGTGGTGGACACGTGCCTTTCAACAGTGCGGCCCGGCCGGGCATTCCCGGCACGCTCGTAGACTCCGCCCATGGCAGGCAAGGGAACCCCGGCGACGGCGCTGCTGGTGAAGCAGAAGGTGGCACACGTTCTGCACGCCTACGACCACGACCCGCGGGCCGAGTCGTACGGCCTCGAAGCCGTCGAAGCGCTGGGGCTCGACCCCGCGCGCGTGTTCAAGACACTGGTCGCCGAGGTGGACGGGAAACTGACCGTCGGTGTGGTCCCGGTCATCGGTCAGCTGGATCTGAAGGCGCTGGCGGCCGCCGCGGGCGGGAAGAAGGCGAAGATGGCCGACCCCGCCGCCGCGCAGCGCGCGACGGGATACGTGCTCGGCGGGATCTCGCCGCTCGGGCACCGCAGCCGGCTGCCGGTGGTGATCGACTCGTCGGCGGAGCAGTTCGAGACCGTGCACTGCTCGGCCGGGAGGCGCGGGCTGGAGGTCGAGCTCGCGCCCGGAGATTTGGCGCGGCTCACCGGCGCCGTGGTCGCTCCGATCGCGGCCTGACCCCCCGCGTTTAGTCCTCTGAATGCGGTCCTTGCACACGCAACTACCGCGTTCAGAGGACTAAACGCGGGGGAAGAGACTCACCCGCGAGAGGGAGCGGAGCCGGACCACAGCGGGAAGATCACGCGGCCGCGCTCGGGAATCGTCATCGGCAAGCGAACGACGACTCCTGGGAGCGACGAAATGACCGAGACCTTGCCCGGCGTACCGAGATGGGCGAACCTCGCCGCCCACGCGACGCTGCTGGCGACGTTGCCGTCCGGGCTGTGGCGGATCGCGATGGGCCTCGGCATCCCGGTCGGGTTCACCGAGCGAGGGCTGGCGGAGTTCGGCATTCCCGGCTGGGGCACGGCCTACGTCTTCGGCCTGAGTCTCCTCACCGAGGCGCTCGCGTTCCTCACCCTCGGGCTCGTCCGGCCGTGGGGTGAGGTGTGGCCGCGCTGGATCCCGGGGCTGGGCGGCCGCCGGATCCCGCCGCTCGCGGCGATCCTCCCGGCCGCCGCGGGGGCGATCGCGCTGGCCGCGCTGAGCGCTCAGGGGCTGTTCGGCTGGGCGGAGGCCGGTTCGTCGATGGTGCCGGGTACCAGGGAGGACTCGCCGGTCTACGGCATCGTCATGGCGGCCTGTTACGCGCCGCTCCTGCTCTGGGCGCCGTTGCTGGCGGCCGTCACCGTGCACTACGCCCGGCGACGGCTCTCAGGTCAGCGGCCGCAGCACACGCTCGAGCCACTCGGCGGCCGCGCGTGACACGCCTTCGAGGTCGGCGCTGAGGTTGTGGTCGCCCTTGAGCACCACGATCTCGTGATGCGGCCCCGCCTTGGGCAGGCCGAACGGGTCGCGCTCGCCCTGGACCACCAGGGTCGGGACCTCGACGGCGTCCAATTCACCCTGCCGGGTCTTCTCCGGCTTTCCCGGCGGATGTTCGGGGAAGGCCAGGCAGAGCACCGCCACCGCCTGCCCCGCCGCGGCGGTCCGGCAGGCGACGCGGGCCCCGGACGACCGGCCCCCGAACACGATCGGGAGGTCGTCGAAGCGCTCGGAGATCTCGTCGGCCACGGTGAGCCAGGCGGTGTCGAGCTGGGTGGCCGGTGCGGGCGCCCGGCGGCCGGCCACCCGGTACGGCTGCTCGACGAGCGCGACGTGGACACCGGCCGCCTGCGCCGCGCGCGTGACCGCGACCAGGTCCTTCGCGCCGATCCCGCCGCCCGCGCCGTGGCCGAGCATCAGGACGGCGACGCCTTCTTCGGCACAGTGCAGCTCGGCCCGCGCGGGGCCGTAAGCGGTGTCGATCTCCAGCTTCGTCATGACTTCGGCACGTCGAAGAGCGCGCTGTCGGCGGCGGGTTCGACCCGGTCCAGCAACTGCGGGCCGTTGTTGCGGACGTTGTTGACCAGGCTGGACACCGGCCGCAGCTCGATCGTGTCGACCAGGTCCGCCGGGGGCGGGACGAGCAACTCGGTGACGTCGGGCCGGTCGGGGTCGAGCCAGGTGTCCCACTTCTCGCGCGGCATCAGCAGCGGCATGCGGTGGTGGATGTCGGTGAGCCTGCCGACCGAATCCGTGGTGATCACGGAGAAGGTGATCAGCGGATCGGCGTCCTTGTCGTCCTTCGGCCGCCAGGTCTCCCAGATCCCGGCGAACGCGAGCGATCCGTCACCCGGCCCGGTCATGAAGAAGGGCTGCTTCTCCTTGCCGTCACGCCGCCACTCGTACCAGCCGTCGGCGGGGACCAGGCAGCGCCTCGCCGAGACCGCCTTTTTGAACGACGGCTTCTCCTTGGCCGTCTCGGCGCGCGTGTTGATCATCTTCGAGCCAACGCCGGGGTCCTTCGCCCAGAACGGGACCAGGCCCCAGCGCATCATCCGCAGCGATCGGACGGCGGGCTCGTCCTCGAGCACCGCGCCGTCGGCGTCACGCGGATGCCGCTGCACGACGGTGGGCACGTCCTTGGTCGGGGCCACGTTGTGATCGGTCCGGATCCGGCCCTCGGTCAGGTCCACCGCGGCGAACTCGTCGATAAGCGCCGCCGGATCCTTGGTGGCGGCATAGCGCCCGCACATGCGAAAACCTCCCTGATCGACAGCCATCGTTACACGCCGGCCAGGCGATGGCGAGCAGCATGGGATCATTGTTCCGCGGTGTTCGAAGAGCAGGAGGCGGTTTGGCTGGCAAGGACTGGCGCAGGCTGGACGAATCCGACGTGCGGATCCGGCCCGGCAAGGGCACCAGGCCGCGCAGCAAACGGCGTCCCGAGCACGCGGACGCCTCCACGGCGATGGTCATCGGCAAGGACCGCGGGCGCTGGACCTGCGCGATCGACTCGGATCCGGACCGCGTCGTCACCGCGATGCGGGCGCGCGAGATGGGCCGCGTCTCGGTCGTCGTCGGCGACACCGTCGGCATCGTCGGCGACGTGAGCGGCAAACCGGACACCCTCGCCCGCATCATCCGGGTGGACGAGCGCTCCAGTGTGCTGCGCCGGACGGCGGACGACACCGACCCCTTCGAACGGGTGGTGGTCGCCAACGCCGAGCAGCTGCTGATCGTGACCGCACTGGCCGATCCCCCGCCGCGCACCGGATTCATCGACCGGTGTCTCGTCGCCTGTTACGCGGGCGGGCTCGAACCGGTCCTCTGCCTGACGAAGGCCGACCTGGCCAGCCCGGACGAACTCCTCGCCGGCTACGCGGGCCTCGACATCCCGGCCGTGGTCACCCGCCACGACGAGCATCCGGAAGAACTGACCGGGCGGCTCAAGGGCAGGCTCACCGCGCTGGTCGGGCATTCCGGGGTCGGGAAGTCCACTTTGGTCAATCGGCTGGTGCCCGACGCCGGGCTGGCGACCGGAGTGGTCAGCGCGGTCGGCAAGGGCAGGCACACATCCGTCGCGGCGGTCGCGCTCCCCCTGCCCGGCGGCGGCTGGGTGGTCGACACCCCCGGCGTCCGCTCGTTCGGCCTGGCGCATGTGACCGCCGACGACATCGTGCTCGCGTTCGAGGAATTCGCCGCGGCCGCCGAAGAATGTCCGTCCGGCTGCGGTCACCTCGGGCCGCCTGCGGACCCGGACTGCGCGCTCGACGACGTGGTCACCGATGGTGACGCGAGCCACGAGCGACTGGAGTCATTGCGCCGCCTTTTGGGTTCCCGAGCCGGACATGACGACGATCGGTAACTAATCTCGATCTTGCGCGATACCCCGTTCGGATTAGATCAACTTTTCTGAGGGGTTCACTTGAAGCGCGTAATCACGCTCGCCGCCATCACCACGGCCGCCGTCCTGGCGCTGTCCGCTTGCGGTGGCGAGAGGCAGCCCGGTACGGCTGCTCCCGCTCCTTCCGAAGGGAAGAGCCTGCTTTCGTCGCCACTGGGCGACGCGGTCCAGCTGGCCGCTCTCACCAGGGAAAGCACGACGAAGGCCAAGTCGTCGAAGATCAGCATGGAGGCTTCCTCCGACGGCCAGACCATGACCGTGACCGGCCAGGGCCTGTACGACGGCGAGAACAGCAAGTTCTCGATGTCGATGGACAGCGACGGCAAGAAGATGGACATCCTGTTCGTCGACAAGGCCTTGTACTTCAAGCTCGACGCCGACGACAAGGCGGAGATGAAGACCGACAAGGAGTACGTGAAGGTCTCGGCCGACGGCAAGGACCCGATCTCGCAGCTGCTCGGCAAGATGATGTCGAAGGCCGTCAAGGACAGCGACCCGTCCCGCACCCTCGAGCAGGTCTCGAAGGCCGGGAAGATCACGAAGTCCGACCAGGTCCAGCTGAACGGCGAGCTGACCAACCACTACGTCATCGACGTCGAGGTCGAGAAGGCGATCGCGCTCGTCGTGGGCGAAGCCGGCGTGCCGCTGCCGGCCGAGGTGCAGAAGCAGATCGACGCGAAGCTCAAGGGCAAGAACGTCATCATCCCCACCGAGATGTGGCTCAACGCCGACAACCTGCCGCTGCAGGTCACCATGGACCAGACCGCGTTCATGAAGGCGATGGGCGCTCCCGGCGAGGGCTCGTCGAAGACGACGATCAAGTACACCGACTGGGGCACGCCGATCACCGTCACCGCCCCGCCCGCCGACCAGGTCGGCGACCTGGCGGAGATCATGAAGAAGGCCGGGCGGTAGTGCTGTAGCGCCCCGCTTTGCGCGTGAAGCCGTATCTCGCGTGATTGAAGGCGGAACTCACGTGTCTGGAGGCCGAACTCGCTGATCCGCCCGGAGACACGCGAGTTACGGCTCCAATCACACGTGTTGCGGCTCCAGACACGCGAGATGCGTGAAGGCCCCCTTCCCTCGGCTGAGCCGTGGGAAGGGGGCCTTCACCGCTTCCGGACCTTCGGACGGTGGAAATTCACGCGCTAGGCGCTACGGTAGTGGTACAGACCATTCACCCGAGGGAGTCCCATGCGTGCCACCGGATTCGCCGTCGTCTGTACCGCTCTCCTGCTCGTGGGCGGCTGTTCCGGCGAAGAGAAACCGGCGGCACCGCCCGTGAACGACGCGGCGCAGCTGGCCTCGGTCGCCGCCGCGGGCACGCAGAAGGCCCGGTCGTCCAAGATCACGCTCGAGACCACAGCCGAGGACGGCCGCAAGGTCGTGGTCACCAGTTCCGGGCTCTATGAGGGGCCGAACAGCAAGTTCTCCATGGTCGCCGAGGTCGCGGGCGAGAAACGGGACCTGATCTTCGCCGACGGCGTCCTCTACTACCACCTGTCGGACGCCCAGGTCCAGGAACTCAAGACCGACAAGGAATGGGTCAAGATCACCGCCGGCGGCAAGGACGCGCTCTCCTCGGCCAACGGCGCGCTGATGACGAACGTCGTCGAAACGATGGATCCGACGCGGACGATCGACCGGATCTCGAAATCGGGCAAGGTCACCAAATCCGAACAGGCCGAGGTGAACGGCACGGCCGCCACGCGGTACGTCCTCGACCTCGGCGGCGCCCCGGCCGAGCTGTGGCTCGACGCCGAGCAGCGCCCGGTGCAGGTCGGCATCGGCAAGGCCACGGTCAAATACGACAGCTGGGCTTCGGACGTGGTGATCATCGCGCCGCCACCCGAGGCCGTCGGCGACAGCCGCTGAGCCGTTCCCCCGATCGGGGTGCGGTCCGCCGCTGTGTTTCGCTTGGGTGCCCGCCTTTGAAAGCAGGTCCTCATGCGGAGAACGGCCCTGTCCACCGTCGTGCTCGTACTCGGTGCGCTGCTCGGCGCCTGTGACGGCGACGCCGTTTCCTTCGCCGACGCCCGCGCGCTCGCCGACGGAGCCACGTCCGCCATGGACGGCAAGGCCGCGAAATTCACCACCGACGTCACGGCGGGCACGATGCGGTCGAAGAGCCAGGGGCAGGCCAAGGTCGCGGGGACGGGTACCGCGCTGGCCATGACCACCGACTTCCTCGGCGAACCGATCGAGCTCCGGCTGGTCGGCAAGATCGTCTTCGCCAAGGTCCCCGAGACCGCCCGCGAAGACATTCCCGGCGGGAAACCCTGGGTCAAGGTCTCCCCCGAGGGCACGGACCCGTTCTCACAGGTCGCCGGGGGCAGCATCGACCAGCTGGCGAAGCAGAACGACCCCGGCCGCGCGCTCGACCAGGTGCGGAAGGCGGGCACGCTCACCGGATCCGAGCACGCCGAACTCGACGGAGTGTCCACCGAGCACTACCGGGTGGACGTCGACCTGGCCGCGCTGGGCGGTGACCTGCCCGCCGGCCTGTCGGCCGAGGCCGTCGGCGAGATGCGGGACAAGGTCGGGAAGCTCCCCATGGAGGTCTGGCTCGACGACGCGCGCCGGCCGCTGCAGATCGTGCTCGACCTCGCCCCCGCGCTCGCCGCTTCGGGCATCCCGGACAGCGCGGCGGCCCGGATCGTCACGCGGTACAGCGAATGGGGCACGCAGGCCGACATCCAGGCACCGCCGCCGGAGGAGATCGGGGAGATCCCGGCGGGCTGATCCGTCACGTTCGCCTCACCGGTCTCGTCCAGTTCGTGAAGGCCGGACAGGAGGAGCGAACATGCGCGTGATGGTGATCGGGGCGACCGGGATGCTGGGGCGTCCGCTGGTACGACGTCTGCTGGCCGAAGGCCACGAGGTGAGCGGCCTGGCCCGCGACGTGGACCGGGTCGCCGCGGTGCGCGCGACGGGCGCGAAACCGGTGCGAGGTTCCCTGTTCGACGTCGATTCGCTGGCCGGTGCGCTGAACGGGCACGAGGCGGTGGTGAACGTCGCGACCCGGATCCCGGACGCGCGACGGGCGATGTCGCGGTCCGGCTGGGCCGAGAACGATCTCGTGCGGATCGACGGCAGCCGCACCCTCGCGGCCGCCGTGCGACGAGTCGGCGAGCTGGGAATCGTGGTGCAGGAAGGGATTTCGTTCGTCTACGCCGATGGCGGCGACCAGGAGCTGGACGAGGACGCGCCTCTGGCGCTTCGCGGCAACATCGCGTCTTCGACGGTGGCGCACGCGAACATCGCGGAATTGGCGGACGAAGGACGCACCGCGATCCGGCTGCGGATCGGGCTGCTGGTCGCCGACGACCCGATGACCAAGACGATGCTGGCGGCCGCGCGGCGCGGTTCGCCGCTGATCATCGGCCGCCGGAGCGACTGGACCGCGGCGATCCATCCGGACGACGCGGCGGCGGGCGCGATCGCGGCGCTGCGGGCGCCGAGCGGCGTCTACAACCTGGCCGCGGATCCGGTGCGGAAGCAGGAACTCGGCGAGGCGATGGCCGCGGCGGCCGGTGTCCGGCGGCCGCGCGCGCTGCCGAAGTGGGCGGCGAACCGGCTGGGCCCGATGTCGGTGCTGGCGCGTTCTCAGCGCGTCGTCTCGACCCGGCTCACCGAAGCGACCGGCTGGCGGCCCGAACGCCCGGTGCCCGGCCCTTCGTGGTTCTAGCGTTTCGTCCTCTGAATGCGGTGGTTGCGCGTGCAAGGACCGCATTCAGAGGACGAAACGCGAGGGGTTACAGGAGTTCCAGCAGGAAAGGGAGCTCTTGGGGCGCGTACCAGGCGAGTTCGTGGTCTTCGGCGTCGCCGAGGGTGAACTCCGCGTCGGGGTCGCCGAGGTCGGCCTGGTCGATCACCGCGGCGGCGGCCTGCACGGCCTCGGCGGCTTCGGCCGCGTCGACGTGGATCGCGGCGACGTCGGCGATCTTCACCGGCCCGGCCAGCCGGACGACGGCGGCGTCGAGATCCGGGCGCAGTGTGACCTCGTCGATGTCGGCCGAGATCACCACCCGCCGCGGCTCGGGCTTCTCCTCGGCCGCGATCAGCCGGAGCGACGCCCTGGCGGCGTCGAGCAGCGCGGCGTACTCGAGTTCTTCGTCGGATCCGCTGGCGTAGGACTCCCGCAGCGCCGGGGTCAGCGCGAAGCCCGTGCCGCTGCGCGCCCGGAGCTCTCCGGCGGTTTCGAGCTCACGGAGCATCGCGATCGTCGCGGGTAGATAGACCCTCACCAGTGCGCACCCTTCAGCTCTTCCAACGATTCCTCGATCATCCCGGCGAGCAGGTCCACATCGGACACGGCCTTGCGGTCGCCGTTCAGTCCGAAGTAGACACCCCCGTGATACGAGGTGACCCCGATCGCCAGCGCCTGACCGCGCACCAGCGGCATGACCGGGAACATCTCCACCATCTTCGCCTGTCCCGCGTAGAGCGGCACCTGCGGGCCCGGTGAATTCGTGATCAGCACGTTGAAAATGCGGCCCGACATCGACCCGGCCGCCCGCGCCCCCAGCGAATGCAGTGTCGCCGGCGCGAAACCGCCGACCGTCAGCAGCCCGCGCGCGGCGACCGAACGGCCGGAGTCGAGATGGTCCGCCATCGCGTGACCGATGTGCTGCAACCGCAAGACCGCGTTCGGCTCCCCGACCGGGAGATCGACCAGATAGGCGTCGACCTGGTTCCCGACCAGCGCCGGAGTCGAGTACTCGGCCGTCTCGGCGTCACGGACGGCCATCGGCACCAGCGCGCGCACGGTGGTCGTCGCGGTCAGGTTCGAACCGCGGGAGAGCAGCCATTCCCTCAGGGCACCGGTGATCGCCGCGAGCACGACGTCGTTGACCGTGCCGCCGTGCGCGGCGCGAACCTTGCGGAAATCCTCCAGCCGCGTGCGCACCACGGCGAACATGCGCCCGCCGGAGGTGCGGACGTTGAGCGGCCCGGACGGCGCCGGATGCACCATGGTCTTCAGCGCCGAAGCGACGTCGCCGACCGTTTCGGTGACCTTGCCCGCCATCGCGGTGGCGTCGTGGGCGATGGAGCGGACGTTCTCCACCAGCTCCGTCGGCCGCTGCACGGTCTCGGCGACCGCGTCGAGGATCAGCTGTGTCCGGCTCGGTTCCCGGCGCGGATGCCAGGTGTCGTCGAACGGTTCCGGCTCCTGCGGGGTGCCGTCGAGGATCAGCTGGCCGAGCTCGATGGTGCCGAGCCCGTCCACGACCGACTGATGCGTCTTGGTCACCAGCGCGACGCGGTCGCCCGCGAGCCCCTCGACGAAGTACGCCTCCCAGAGCGGTCTTCCCAGGTCGAGCCGCCGGGACATCAGCCGCGCCACGAGATCGAACAGCTGCCCGTCGGAGCCCGGCTGCGGCAGCGCGGACCGCCGCACGTGGTAGTTCAGGTCGAAATCGACGTCGTCGACCCACACCGGCCGGGCGAGATGCCCCGGCACCTCCAGCACCCGCTGCCGGTAGCGCGGCAGGAACGCCAGGCGCTGGCCGATGAGGTCGAGCAGCTGCTCGTGGGTGAAGCCGTCGCGCGGTCGCTCGAAGATCGCCACGCCGCCGACGTGCATCGGGGTCGAGTGGTCTTCCACGTACAGGAACGAGGCGTCCAGCGCGGAGAGGCGGTCGGGCATGGGCCGATCCTTACATAGTGGGACACTCGCCGGTGTGGGTGATGAGTCGGTGATCTCGCCGAAGGACCGGTTCCTGACGGTGTACGGGCGCAAACCGGTGCTCGAGGCCTTGGACGACGCGGCGCTCGAGGTGGACAAGGTGATCCTCGCCGACACCGTGCGCGGGCCGAACGCCGCCGAGATCCAGCGCGCCGCCAAGGCCGCCGGGGTCCCGGTGCAGCGGGCGAGCGCCCATCGCGTCAAGGTGCTGGCGGGCAACGGCAAGCAGGACCAAGGGGTGCTGGCCGACGTCGTCGCCCCGCGCATGCGGTCGCTGCACGCGGCCCTTTCCGACGGCAGGCCGCCGTCGCGGGTGCTGCTGCTCGACGGCATCACCACTCCGGCGAACGTCGGGATGATCCTGCGCACGGCGACCGCCGCCGGGCTGGACGGCGTCGTGGTGCCGCGGCGCGGGGTCGCCGCCCTCGATCCGATGGTGGTCAAGGCCTCGGCCGGGGTCGCGTTCCGCGCGCCGGTGCTGCGCTGCGGCAGCGCGCGCGAGGCGGCCGAGATGCTCACCGAAGCCGGTTACGGGCTCTACGCGCTGGGCGCTTCGGCGCGCGGCTCGGTGTTCGACGTCGAACTGCCGCAGCGCGCGGCGTTCGTGCTGGGCGGGGAGACGAACGGCGTCGGCGCCGAGGTCGGCGAACTGGTGACGGAGTGGGTGTCGATCCCGATGCCCGGCGAAGTCGAGTCGCTGAACGTCTCGGCGGCCGCCGCGGTGCTGTCGTTCGAGCTGGTGCGCCGGGCTAAGGCTTCGGGAACAACGCGCTGAGCTCGGTCAACGTCTCCTCGACCGAGGTGTGGTGCACTCCCGCCATCCCGGCCGCGACCGCCGCGCGAACGTTGTGCGCGGCGTCGTCGACGAAGACGCACCGGTCGGCGGGCAGTTCGAGCAGCCCCGCGGTGAGCAGGTAGACCTCGCGTTCGGGTTTGGCCACGCCGACCTCGCCGGAGAAGACGAGCGCGTCGAAGAACGGGTCGAGTGACCGCTTGGCCTCGTCCGACGCGCCGGGGGCGTTCGAGAGCAAGGCCGTTTTGATGCCGCGTTCCCTGGCCGATCGCAGGAAGGCGTACAGCTCGTCCGCGCCCGCGTCCGTGAGCACCCCGACGTAGTCGATGACCAGCCCTTTCAGCACCGGCCCACCGTACACAAGCGATCACCGCCCGGTTCATCCTCTCGGGCGGTCCTTGTCGCGGCCGGGGCCGCGGACTGCCCCTTAGTTGCTGGGCGTGGCCGAGGGGGCCGCGGAGGGGGACTGCTTGATGAAGTCGTACGTACTGAGACGGCTTGAACCGTTCGAACCGCCGTACCGGGTCGCCGGCAGGCCGGACAGCCTGGTGCACCGGGTGGCGACGCCGGACAACCAGCTCGTGCTCGACCTGCCGCTGTCCGGGGAACGCGTCGTGGAGGAACCGCGGCCGGGGCCGGACACTCCGGATGGCAGGCAGGTCGGCAGGCTGCTGACCACCATCCTCGAAGCCTGTGACGGCCGCCGTCCGGCGGTCCAGGTGCGGCCGATCCTCGACCCGGCGCTCCACCACGCGCTGCTCGACAGCGGCCGTCGTCGTCCGACGGGCGGCTACCGGCCGAAGTCGGTCCACCTGGGTCACCCGGCGGACGGCGTCGTCGAAGCCTGCGCGACCGTCGAGCAGAACGGACGCAGCCTCGCGCTGGCCGCCCGGTTCGAGCGGACGCCGTCGGGCTGGGTGTGCACCCGCTTCCACCTGCTGAAGCCACCGCGGCGCGTCTCGGCGCTCGCGGCCTGATTGCGCGCGCTGGCTTCAAGGCAGAGACGACCTTCGCCGTGTGGTTCTGGACTGGCGGACAGGCGTTGACTGTGCCCTGAGTCTCCACAAGGGACGCTTTGTGACAACTAAATGTCCGGTTGATGTCTATATATACGGTCCTGGGCGAGGTCGCGGAACCGTACAGACTACCCAAACCGGACACTGGCAGCCGAAGGGTGTCCTTTATGGACATTCACCGCGCGATCAGCCCTCGTCGGTCAGCGCGGACCCAGGCCGCAAAGGGTGCGCGGCACGCCATATTTGACTTGCCCCTCAATAACCCGAAACGCCACTCACGACCCGCGCTTGACCAGGGCCGAAGGCTCCTTTCACCGCATTAGACGCGACGAAGGGAGCCTGCATCCCACCATCGGCCCGCCCGAGAACACGCCACGTTTGACCTTCAACTCAATAACGCTATTTATCACTCACGACCCCATCGTCAAATCGTGCACATCACCCAAAACGGACGTCGTCATCACGGAAAGTGTCTCTTCGGCGAGCCTCGCGCTTCCGCCAACTCCGGCACGACACGAAGGACGTGGAAGCGCGTGAAGGCCCCCTTCCCTCGGCTCAGCCGAGTGAAGGGGGCCTTCACGCGCATTGGGGGCCTTTAGCGGCGCGGGCCCTTCTTGCCCTTCTTCTGAGAGGCGCGCTGCGCGGCGCGACGCTCCCGGCGGGTTCCACTCTGGTCACCACCGGCGCTGGCGGCACTGTCCGAATGCGACTCGACGCCGCCGTCCTCGGACGGGCCCGACATGGTCAGCCCGGACTGCGAGCCGCCGCCGAGTCCCTTGCCTCGCAAGGCGGACGGCACGGATTCGGTGTCGGTCGCCGGACCCTGCGGAGGCGTCGGACGGGCGTGCCTGCCGTCGCCGTTCGCGGCCTGGCCGTTGCCGGAGCCGACACCGGCGGGCAGCGCGGACGCGGACTCCGGCGCCGGGGCGGTGGGCTCGGCCTGCTCGACCTGAAGGTTGAACAGGAAGCCGACGGCCTCCTCCTTCAGCGACTCCAGCATCGCGCGGAACATGTCGTAGCCCTCGCGCTGGTACTCGATGACCGGGTCGCGCTGCGCCAGGGCACGCATGCCGATGCCCTCCTTGAGATAGTCCATCTCGTAGAGGTGCTCACGCCACTTGCGGTCGAGCACGGTGAGCATCACCTGACGCTCCAGGCTCCGCATCGCGCCTTCGCCGACCTTGCCGTCGATCTCGGCCTCACGCTCGTCGTACGCGCGGTGGGCGTCTTCGAGCAACGCCTCACGCAGCTTGTCGGCGTCGAGGTCGTCGTCCTCGGTGAGCTCTTCCCACGTGACCTTGACCGGGTACAGCGTCTTCAGCGCCGTCCACAGCTTCTCGTGGTCCCAGTCCTCGGAGTAGCCGCTGGAGGTCTCCTCGGTGACGTACGCGTTGATGACGTCGACCAGCATGTGCTCGATCTGCTCGCGCAGGTCCTCGCCCTCGAGGACGCGCAGACGCTCGGCGTAGATCACCTTGCGCTGCTCGTTCATGACCTCGTCGTACTTGAGGACGTTCTTGCGGATCTCCATGTTCTGCTGCTCGACCTGCGTCTGCGCGCTCTTGATCGCCTTGGAGACCATCTTGTGCTCGATCGGCACGTCGTCCGGCAGCCGCATGGTGGTCATGACCCGCTCGACCATCGTCGCGTTGAAGCGGCGCATGAGCTCGTCACCGAGCGAAAGGTAGAAGCGGGACTCGCCCGGGTCGCCCTGACGGCCGGAACGACCGCGGAGCTGGTTGTCGATCCGGCGCGACTCGTGCCGCTCGGTGCCTAACACGTACAGCCCGCCCGCCTCGCGGACTTCTTCGGCCTCGGCCTTGGTCTCCGCCTGGATCTCCTCGAGCACCTTCGGCCAAGCGGCCTCGTACTCCTCGGAGTGCTCCACGGGGTCGAGACCGCGCTCGCGCAGCACCTCGTCGGCGATGAGGTCCGGGTTGCCGCCCAGCACGATGTCGGTACCGCGGCCCGCCATGTTGGTGGCGACCGTGACCGCGCCCTTGCGCCCGGCGCGGGCGACGATCAGCGCCTCCCGGTCGTGGTGCTTGGCGTTGAGGACCTCGTGCGGGACACCGAGCTTGAGCAGCAGCTTCGACAGGTGCTCGGACTTCTCGACACTCGTGGTGCCGACCAGCACCGGCTGGCCCTTCTCGTGCCGCTCGGCGATGTCCTCGGCGACGGCCTCGAACTTGGCCTGCTCGGTCTTGTAGATCAGGTCGGCCTGGTCGGCGCGGACCATCGGCTTGTTGGTCGGGATCGGCACCACACCCAGCTTGTAGGTCTGGTGGAACTCGGCCGCCTCGGTCTCGGCGGTACCGGTCATACCCGACAGCTTGTCGTAGAGCCGGAAGTAGTTCTGCAGCGTGATCGTGGCGAGAGTCTGGTTCTCGGCCTTGATCTCGACGCCTTCCTTGGCCTCGATCGCCTGGTGCATGCCCTCGTTGTAGCGGCGGCCGTGCAGGATGCGACCGGTGAACTCGTCCACGATGAGGACCTCACCGTCACGGACGATGTAGTCCTTGTCGCGCTTGTAGAGCTCCTTGACCTTCAGCGCGTTGTTCAGGTAGCCGACCAGCGGCGTGTTCGCGGCCTCGTAGAGGTTGTCGATGCCGAGCTGGTCCTCGACGAAGGCGACACCCTTTTCGGTGACACCGACGGTGCGCTTGCGGATGTCCACCTCGTAGTGGATGTCCGGCTTCATCAGCGGGGTCATCCGGGCGAACTCGACGTACCAGCGCGAGGACTGGTCGGCCGGGCCGGAGATGATCAGCGGCGTCCGTGCCTCGTCGATGAGGATGGAGTCCACCTCGTCGACGATCGCGAAGTTGTGGCCGCGCTGCACGCAGTCCTCGAGGCTCCACGCCATGTTGTCGCGGAGGTAGTCGAAGCCGAACTCGTTGTTCGTGCCGTGCGTGATGTCGGCGGCGTACTGCTGGCGGCGGACCTCGGGCGTCTGGTCGGCCAGGATGACCCCGACCTCGAGGCCGAGGAAGCGGTGGATGCGGCCCATCCACTCGGCGTCACGTTTGGCGAGGTAGTCGTTCACCGTGATGACGTGCACGCCCTTGCCGGACACGGCGTTCAGGTACGCGGGGAGGACCTGGGTCAGGGTCTTGCCCTCACCGGTCTTCATCTCGGAGACCTGGCCGAGGTGCAGCGCGGCGCCGCCCATCAGCTGGACGTCGTAGGGGCGCTGGCCGAGCACGCGCCAAGCCGCTTCCCTCGCCACCGCGAACGCCTCCGGCAGGAGGTCGTCGAGTGACTCGCCGTCCGCGTGCCGCTTACGGAACTCCTCGGTCTTGGCCCGCAGCGCGGTGTCCGAAAGGTCCTTGACGTCGTCTTCGAGGGTGTTGATGTGATCGGCGATGTGTCGCAGCCGCTTCACCATTTTGCCCTCGCCCGCGCGGAGCAGGCGGTTCAGCACCATCCGGTCGACCTCACTAGCTGATTGTGATCGCACCCGAGCCGGTCCCGGGCAATCTCGTCCGCGGTGGTGCCGGGTAACGCACCACCGTCCGACCCCATCGTAGGGAACACCTCGGTGTTCGCGCACGCACCGTCGGTCGGTACCTGACGCGACGGGGGTGCGTCCCGCCTGATCCGGACATGACGGCGGCCCGCACGGGACGCGTGCGGGCCGCCGTCTGGACGTAGGGGCCGGCTAACTCAGCCGGATGACGCCGTAGTCGAAGCCTCGCCTCCGGTAGACGACGCTCGGGCACCCGGCGTCGGAGTCGTTGAACAGATAGAAGTCGTGACCGACCAGTTCCATCTCGTAGAGAGCCTGGTCGACCGTCATGGGCTCCGCGTCATGCTTCTTCTCGCGGACGACGCGACCGGGCTGGTGTTCGGTCACCCCGTCATCCCAGCGCTGCTGCTGGGGCATCTCGAAGTCACCGCTCTCGACGGCGAAACCGTTGGCCATGGGTTCGGCCTCCGGCGCCTCGAGTACAGCGGTACCCGCCAGATGTCGGGTTTCGGTGGTTCCACCGGCGGCCGCCATCGAAGTCGCCTCGGCGACGGATTCCGGGCGGCTGCGGCCGTAGTGCACGCGCCGGCGGTCGTGTGTCTTCCGCAACCTGTTCTCGAGCTTGTTCAGTGCGGAATCCAGCGCTGCGTAGAAGTCGCCTGCACACGCTTCGGCGCGTACGGCGGGGCCTCGGCCCTTACCGGTGATTTCGACACGCTGGCAGTTCTTCGACTGACGGCGATTGGGCTCGTGGAAGAGCTCCACGTCGTACCGGATGACCTTCTTGTCGTAGCGCTCTAGCCGGGCCAGCTTTTCGCTGACGAGTGCCCGATAGTGGTCGGGCACCTCCACGTTGCGGCCCTTAACGACGATGTCCATACACGACCTCCCTCGCTGAAATGACTGCGAGCTGTAGATGTGTTCACTAGGGCGCCGGTAAAGCGGGGACGAAGCCCGGATCGCGGGCGATGAGGGAACTCGGCATACGGTCACGACGTCTCGTGTCGGATGTCCGAGCGCGGACTCAGCGCGGCTCCGGCGCCAGGGACATGGGCTGGTCACCTCCCTGCCTGCCGGGATTGCTGATAGCGCTGCACGTTAGCTGCATCACGCCCCGAGCAACAGCCCCCGAGCCGGGGGATATCAGGACGTGAGACCTCGTCACCGCACGCGACGAAGACGCTGTGGCCAGCGGGACAATCCGGCTTGTCGGGCGTCGTCCCCGTGATTTGTTTTCACGCGGACGGCGCAAGCCTTCGGACAGGAAAATGCGGAGGGTGCCTAGGCCACCGGCCCCGAGGGAATCCGCCGCCACCCCGGTGGAGTGGCGGGCTGTCGGAGTGTTCCCCAGAAGGTCCCTCATATCCCGTCAACGCCCATGTACCCATTCCCGTTCCCGATCATTCATCACTCTTGTAGGTGACCTTCCGATCACCCGGCGGCGGCCAGCGCTACCACCGCCGAAACGTGAATTCCGCTTAAGTCCAAAAAGCGCGTACAAGCGGCGGCGGTCGCTCCGGTTGTGATCACGTCGTCAAGAAGAACGACCTTCTCCCGGCAAGGTCCCGCGGCCAGGCGGATGCGGCCGTCGAGGTTCGCCGACCGCTGGGCCCGGGTGAGCCCCACCGCGTCGCGGACGCCGGACCCCAGCCTGAGGACCGGCGCGACCGTCGCCGATTTTCCCTTGCCCGACAAGGCTTTCACGCATTCCTCGGCGACGCGCCGGACGTGCGGTCCGCCTCGGACACGGGAGGCGGACCGTCTCGAGGGGACAGGGACGAGGCAGGGTTCCGCCTCCGGCTCGGGGAGCTGGAAGAGGGCTTCGGCGACGGCCTGCCCGAAGGACGGGGCCAGGTCGCGGCGGCCGCGTTCCTTGTAGGCGAGGATCAGGCGGCGGGCGTCGTCGGCGTAGGGGGCCAAGGCGTAGACGGGTACGAGACCGGCCGTCGGGCCGCGGATGATCTCGCTGAGCGAGCCCCAAGCGGTCTGACAGGTTGCGCAGCAAGGCGCGCCCGGCGCCCCGCAGGACGCGCAGCGGGCGGGGATGAGGAGATCCAGGATCTTGGACATGGGGCGAGTGTCGTGCGGGGCTACGACAGTTCCGGGTCCCGTCGGGTCGTGAGGGGTCCGCTTTGGACACTTCGCGTCCTCAGGGGACCGTTGATGACCTGTTCTCGGTCCGTGAAGGACTCCTTGAGGGACTCTGGGTCCCTCAAGGAGGCCTTCACGGACTCCCGCAGCGCTCGCTAGCGCCGCTAGGAAAGCTAGCGGTACTAAAGGTCCCTTGCTCCCGCCGGGCAGCGAACGGAGTGAGGTGGCACATTGCACCACGAAGCGCCCCGCCCGAGCCCGAAGCGAAAAGCTCAGCCCGGGTAGAACGGGTCCGCGTCGGTGACGGTGTGCGCCTGCGGCCGCCAGACCTCGCCCAGCTCCGAAGCGACCCACAGCCCGCCCGCGTCCGCGACCAGGTTCGGCCTGCTCGGCGCCGCGGTGACGCCGTGCACCGGCGGGGTCAGGTTCGAGCCGCTGAAGGGGTCCATCCGCTGTCCGTCCAGCGGCACCTTGACCACCGGCAGCGAGGTCGACGACGTCGCGGCGATCAGGTGGTCCTGGGTCGACCAGTCGACGTCGACGACGTCCTTGAGATCGCGTTCCTGCAGTTTTCGCGGCGCCCTCAGGGCCACGGAGTCCGCCGTCCGCACGATCGAGGCGACCACCAGCTGCCCGTTGACCACCGCGGCCAGCCGTGACCCGTCCCGCGAAAGGCGCAGTTCGGTGATCTGGCCCAGCCCGGTGAGCATGGTCGCGTCGACACCGGCCTTCACCCAGCGGCCGTCCGCGGCCAGGGTGACCCTGGCGACGGTGTTGTGGTCGACGACCGTCCAGACCTCGCCGGAGACTCCGCCGCCGCGGGCGACCGGACGCCAGGTGGGGCGGCTCAGGCTGCCGCCGAACAGGTCCACCGAAGCGAGGTCGTGCCCCAGGTCGCCGACCCGGAGCCACTGCCTGCCGTCGCGTTCTTCGACCACGGCGAGCCGTTTGCCGTCGACGGACTGCGCGGCGCTGACGACCTTGTACCCGCCGTTGCCCGCGGGCCCGCCGACCGGCTGCCCGTCGCCGAGCGACCGGACCCGCCCGTTCACGGTCATCAGCCCCAGGAGCTCCGAGTTGGGCGCGATGTCCACGTTGTAGTTGGGCAGTTCGCTGGCGCGCCAGTATTCGTGTTCCGGCACGAGCGCGGTGCCGTCGGCCAGCAGCCGGACCCGGCTCAGCGTCACCGTCTGCAGGGAGAGGACGATCTGCGCGGCGATCAGGTTCCGGTCGACGAGGCTGGCCCCGCCGACCCCGGTCAGGTTGATGTCCAGTGTCCCGTCGTCCGTGCTGCGCACGTTGCTTTCGATGGTGACCTGGTCGCCGAGCAGGTCCTTGACCGCGCCCTTCAACCCTTCCGACGGGCCCTGCAGCACCAGGTCCATCACCCGGCCGGGCAGTCCGGCCTGCGGTTTCGCCGCGACGTAGCGGAGATCGGGGACGAAGGTGCCGGAGTCGGGCGAATAGAAGCTGATCGGCACCCGGAAGTAGTTGATCGCGAAGTCCTCGTCGGTGACGGCGAGTTCCTGCGGCGGGTCCACGATCCGCCACTGACCGTTCTGCTGCTTCCGCAGCTTGAACTGCTGCGAGTACTCCGCCTTCACCGGCAGGAACGCGCTGTCGGGGCTCAAGGTGCCGAGTTTGAACCCGCGGACGTTCACCACCTGCTCGTCCGGGTTCCCCGTCGAGGACGCGGTGTCGTAAACGGTGCCGAAGGTGTCGTCGATGATCGTCAGCCCCGGCGACGGCCTCCAGTTTCGCCGGGCGTCGTCGTCGAGGTAGACCCGCGCGGCGGCGCTCGCCGTGCCCGGCGCCGCCGAGTTGCGGATGAACTGGCGGGTGACGGTCAGCGGGTCGATCCCGGCGGCGGGCTCGGGGACGTCCGCCGGCGCCTGCCCGGGTTTGTCCCCGGAGACGACGACGGGCTGGGATTCGAGCGGGATGTTCGCGCAGCCTGCGACCAGCAGGAACACCGCGAGCAGGGACAGCAGCCGTTTCACCGGCCGACCTCCTCGGGCTCGGCGAGGATCGCGTCGGGCGCGGGCCGGACTTCGAGCAGTCCGGACGACCCGTGCGTGTCGGTCGCCTTGTGATCGGGCGGGGGCAGCACCAGCGGGCTCTCCCCCATCGGCGTGTCCTGCCGCCGCGGCAGCACGAGCCGGAAGCAGGCACCGTGGCCGGTCTCGCCCCAGGCGTCGAGCACGCCGCCGTGCAACCGGGCGTCCTCCTGGCTGATCGCGAGGCCGAGACCGGTGCCGCCGGTCCGGCGGTTACGGGACGGGTCGGCGCGCCAGAACCGGTTGAACACCAGTTCCGCCTCGCCCGGCCGGAGCCCGACGCCGCGGTCCCGCACGGTGATGGCGACCGCGGTCTCGTTGACCGCCAGCGTCAGCACCACCGGATTCCCTTCGCTGTGGTCCACCGCGTTCGCCAGCAGGTTGCGCAGGATCCGCTCGACGCGGCGCGCGTCGACTTCGGCGGGCGCCTCCTCGTCCGGCAGGACCAGCTCGACCGAACTGCCCGCGTTGCCCGCGATCACCCGGACCTGTTCGACGGCCCTGGTCGCGATCGGCCGGACGTCGATCAGCTCGGCGGAGAGTTCCTCGACACCGGCGTCCAGCCTGCTGATCTCCAGCAGGTCGCCGAGCAGTGCCTCGAACCGGTCGAGCTCGTCGACCAGCAGTTCGGTGGAGCGGGCGAGCCCGGCCGGGAACTGCTCGCGCGACGCGTGCAGCACGTCGGCCGCCATCCGGACGGTGGTCAGCGGGGTGCGCAGTTCGTGCGAGACGTCGGAGGTGAACCGGCGTTGCAGCCCGCCGAACTCCTCCAACTGACGGATCTGCCGCTGGATGCTCGCGGCCATCTCGTTGTAGGACACGGCGAGTTTGGCCAGATCGTCCTCACCGAGCACGGCGAGCCGCTGGTCGAGGTCTCCGCCGGCGAACTGTTCGGCCGCCGCGGCGGCCTGCCGGACCGGCCGGACCACCTGTCTGGTGACCAGGTTCGTGATCCCGGCCAGCAGGAGCAGCAGCACGAGCCCGCCGACGAGCAGCGTGTTCTGCACGGTCGAGACGGTGTTCTGCTCGCTGGTGAGCGGATACAGCAGGTAGAGCTGGAGCGGGTTGATCATCGTGCTCACCGGCGCGCCGACGATCAGATACGTCGTCTTGCCGCCGTCGGCCTCGGTGACCGTGTGGGTCAGGTAGCTGAGCTGCTCGGTCTCGACGAACTGCCGCAGCCGCACCGGCACCCGGTCGTAGGGGCCGGCGGCCACCGGCTTGCTGGACTGGTCGCGGCCGCCCGCGGCAAGTACCGGCTCGAAGGTGCCTGCCGTCGATCCCGCGCCGTCCTGCGACGACGTCGTGCTGGAGATCTTCTTCAGCGCGTTGGTCATCCGCGCGGTGAGCGCTTCCGGGCTCTCGGTGCCGACACCGACCAGCTCGGCGGCCGCGGTCTCGACGACCGCCCTGGTCTGGGCGATCGCCGCGTTCTGCTTGGTCTCGACCAGCCGATCGGTGATCTGATTCTGCAGCACCATGCCCAGCACGAACACCACGGCCGACGACAGCGCCAGCGTGGACACGGTGACCCGGAACTGCAGCGAATACCGCCACAGTTCGTTGAACGAGACGACCTTGCGGCGCACGAAAACCACGATGCGCCGGAACTGGCGCATCGTGGTTTGGGCAAGCCTTCGCAAGCGTCCGCTCATGGGGTGATCACGGCGGGCCGGCCTTGTACCCGACACCGCGAACGGTCAACACCACCTCGGGGTGCTCGGGGTCCTTCTCCACCTTCGACCGCAGCCGCTGGACGTGGACGTTCACCAGCCGGGTATCGGCGGCGTGGCGATAGCCCCACACCTGCTCGAGGAGCACCTCGCGGGTGAACACCTGACGCGGCTTGCGGGCGAGCGCGACCAGGAGGTCGAACTCGAGCGGGGTCAGCGGGATGGCCTTGCCCTCCCGCGTCACCTCGTGGCCGGGGACGTCGATCGCGAGGTCGCCGATCGTCAGCGACTCGGCGGGCTCGGCCTCGGTGCGGCGCATCCTGGCGCGGACGCGGGCCACGAGTTCCTTCGGCTTGAAGGGCTTGACCACATAGTCGTCGGCACCCGACTCGAGCCCGAGGACGATGTCCACGGTGTCGCTCTTGGCGGTGAGCATCACGATCGGCACGCCGGATTCGGCCCGGATCGCCTTGCAGACGTCGATGCCGTTCATGCCGGGCAGCATGAGGTCGAGGAGGACCAGGTCCGGTTTCAGCTCACGAAGCGCGGGCAGCGCCCGTGAGCCGTCGGCCACGACGGCTGTGTCGAACCCCTCCCCACGCAGCACGATGGTGAGCATCTCCGCGAGAGCAGGGTCGTCGTCGACGACCAGAACACGTGCCTTCATAAACCTATGTTCGCACTAGTTTCCCCGTGCGGGCGCGCGACCCGGCGATGTGACCACCAGAAAGATCATCGAATCGGGCAAATTGCTCCATCCGAGTAGGGTCTTCGGCCTCTAGAGCGCACGTCGGAGCCTGGTGAACGGCCTCGGGGAGTCGATCGCGAAGACACCGGCCAGGACGTCGCCGCGGTGATAGGTCGCGACGAACCGCTTCGACGCGGTGTCGCCTTCGACGATCCGCACGTCTTCCGTGGCCACTCCGGCGAATTGGAGCCGCCGTCCGTACTGATCGGACCAAAAGTAACCGTGTCGTGCGAAATGCGTGACGGTCGCGCCGGCGAGCAGGTTCGCGACCGCGACACCCGGCTGGTCGCCGGCCGCCGTCCAATGTTCGGCGCGGACCCGGACGCCACGCAGCGGGCAGTGGTACCGAGCGACGTCACCCACCGCGATCACTCGGGGATTCGCTGTGACACAGCCGGAATCGACCAGCACCCCGTCGTCGACGGCGAGCCCGGAACCGGTCAGCCATTCGGTGGCCGGCCGCGCCCCCACTCCGGTGACGACGAGATCGGCGCGGAGCTCACGACCGTCGGCGAGCCGCACCCCGGTGACCCGGGCGGCCCCGGCGAATCCGGCGACGGCGACGCCCGTGATCAGCCGGACGTCGTTCTCCTCGTGCAGTTCCCCGCACACCGCGCCCATCCGCGCGCCGAGAACGGGGGCGAGCGGCACGGGCATCGCCTCGACCACGGTCACTTCGTGGCCGAGCAGACGGCACGCGGACGCGACCTCCGCGCCGATGAAGCCCGCGCCGATGACGACGACCGAGGAAGGTCCCGCCGCGAGAGCGCGTTTCAGCGCGACCGCGTCATCGAGTGTCCGCAACGTCTGGACGCCGGTCAGATTCCTTGCCGCGCCAAGGGTTCTGGCCACCGCGCCGGTGGCGATGACGTAGCCGTCGGCGGCGATCGTGGTGCCGTCGCCGAGTGTCACGCCGTCGCGGCCGAGCTTCCCGGCATGGACGCCGAGATGCCATTCGGCGTCCAGCGCGTCGAGATCGTCCTGCCCGGCGAGCGCGATGTCGTCGGCGGAAACCTTGCCCAGCAAGAAATCCTTCGACAACGGCGGCCGGTCGTACGGCGGTTCGGCGCCGATCATCACCAGCCGCCCGTCGAAGCCCTTGGCGCGCAATTCCTGTGCCGCGCGAAGTCCCGCCAGGGAGGTGCCGACGACGGCGACGCTTCTCAAGCGACGTCCTGCCGCACCTCGGTGTCCACGTAGATCACTCCGTCGGCGACCACGACCGGGTACGTGCGCACGGCGTTCTTGGCGGGCAGGCAGTCCGGGGCACCGGTCCGAAGATCGAACCGCGCGGCGTGCAGCGGGCATTCGACGTAACAGCCTTCGATCCAGCCGTCGGCGAGCGACGCGTCCTGATGGCTGCAGGTGTCGTCGAGCGCGTAATACGCGCCCTCGGAATGGAAGACCGAGACGGGCACGGGACCCGCCAAGCGGACGGCTTCGCCTTCGGGCAGTTCGGAGACGGAGCAGGCACGGATCATCGGGGCCTCCGGGGAAAGGACCGACGGTTTGTTGATGTTGCGTATTACGAGACGGGACGTGCTCTGCGCAACAATCACCCCCGAGGGGCCGATGCGTCAAGGGATTCGCCCACTCAGCCGAGCGGATGCGGGCAAAACGGCTACTGTTGCGTCATGCGGAACCAGGAAGCGGGGAACGCAACGCCCAGCCAGGTGCAGTCCGTCGACCGCGCGATCAGCGTGCTGGAACTGCTGGCGCGCAACGGGGAAACGGGGATCACCGACATCGCGGGCGAGCTCGGCGTGCACAAGTCGACGGCCTCCCGCCTGCTGAGCGTCCTGGAGAACCGCGGCCTCGTCGAGCAGCTCGGCGAGCGCGGCAAATACGCGATCGGTTTCGGCGTCGTCCGGCTCGCCGGCGCCGCCACCGGCCGGATGGACCTGGCGAAACTGGGCAGGCGGACCTGCCAGGGCCTGGCGGAAACGCTCGGCGAGACGGTCAACATCGCGATCGCCGACGACGGCGTCGCGATCAACGTCAGCCAGGCCCGCGGCTCGGCCGCGATCACCACGCAGAACTGGACCGGGCAGCGCACTCCCCTGCACGCGACGTCCAGCGGGAAGGTGCTGCTCGCGTACCTGGGCGACGTCGAGCGCAAACGCTTGCTCCGGCGGAAGCTCGAACGGTTCACACCGCGGACCACGGTCGATCCGGACGAGCTGACCGCGGAGCTGGAGCGGGTCGCCGAGGACGGGTACGCGGCCTGCTTCGAGGAGCTGGAGCTGGGGATGCACGCGGTCGCGGTGCCGGTGCGCGGTCCCGGCGGCGACGTCGTCGCGGCGATGAGCGCTTCCGGCCCGTCGTACCGGCTTTCGAAACAGCGGGTGCGGCAGATCGTGCGGCCGCTGACCGAGGCGTCGGCGGATCTTTCTGCGCAGCTGGGGTATTTCGCGGAGTGAAGAGGCCGACCTCTTCGGCTCTTGACAGCGCGCCCGCGTGTGCCGCACTTTGTTGCTGAAGACGGAACAATGTGCCTCATCCGCAACAGCGCCGGTCACCCCGATGCCCGAGCGTCCTTTGTGGACTCTCCGGGCAGGCAGGAGGTACCCCTCACCATGCCCACAGGACCCCGCGTCGTCGTGATCGGAGCAGGCATCGTCGGCTGCGCGCTCGCCGACGAACTCACCGAACGCGGCTGGACCGACGTCACCGTGCTGGAACAGGGCGACCTGTTCGCCACCGGCGGGTCGACCTCGCACGCGCCCGGTCTGGTCTTCCAGACCAACGCCTGCCGCACGATGACCGGGTTCGCCCGGTACACCGTCGCCAAATACGGCGCGCTCGACCTCGACGGGAACCCGTGTTTCCGGCCGGTCGGCGGGCTGGAGGTGGCCACGACACCGGAACGGCTCGCCGACCTGCAGCGGCGGCACGGCTGGGCGACCGCGTCGGGCGTCGAGAGCAGGCTTATCGATCCCGGCGAATGCGCCGCGCTGCATCCGTTGCTCGATCCGGCCAAGGTGCTCGGCGGGTTCCACATCCCCTCCGACGGCTTGGCCCATCCCCTCCGCGCGGCCGAGGCACAGGCCCGCCGCGCGATCGGGCGCGGCGCGAGGTTCCTCTCGCGGCAGAAGGTCGTCCGCGTCGAGCAGTCGGGCGGCCGGGTCACCGGTGTCACCACCGGGACCGGGAGCTTCCGCGCGGACATCGTGCTCTCGTGCGCCGGGATGTGGGGGCCGGTGGTCGGCGAACTCGTGGACCTCACGATCCCGTTGGTCCCGATGGCGCACCAATACGCGCGCACCAGTCCCCTGCCGTCGCTCTCCGGCGTGACGGAGGAGGCCACGAGGCCGATCCTGCGGCATCAGGATGCCGACCTCTACTTCCGCGAACACGGCGACCGGATCGGCATCGGCGCGTACGGTCACCGGCCGATGCCGTTGCCCGCCAACGAGATCGGCGCCGGCGAGGGGATGCCATCGGAACTCGCGTTCACCCCGGCGGACTTCGAAGCGTCGTGGACCGCCGCCGTCGATCTGCTGCCCTCACTGGGCGAGACCAAGGTCGAGGAAGGCGTCAACGGCCTGTTCTCCTTCACCCCGGACGGCATGCCGCTGCTGGGCGAACATCCCGCCCTCGAAGGGTTTTGGGTCGCCGAAGCCGTCTGGATCACGCATTCGGCCGGGGTCGCGCGGGCCATGGCGCAGTGGCTCGTCGACGGCACGCCCGAAGCGGATCTGCACGGTTGCGATCTCGCCCGGTTCGAACGGGTGCGACTGGCCCCGGCCTACGTCATGGCGCGTAGCTGCCAGAGCTTCGCCGAGGTCTACGACATCGTCCATCCCTTGCAGCCCATGGAAGAACCGCGGCCGCTGCGGACAAGTCCCTTCTACGAAAGGCAAGCCGAGCTCGGCGCCTTCTTCCTCGAAGCGAGCGGCTGGGAACGTCCCCACTGGTACGAGGCGAACGCGGACCTCCCGGAGGTCGGCCGCGTCCCCGCGCGCAACGACTGGGCCGCACGATACTGGTCGCCGATCGGCGGCGCCGAAGCCCTGGTGGCTCGGCAGCGCGTCGCGATGTTCGACATGACGTCACTGAAACGGGTGGAGGTCACCGGCCCCGGCGCGCTGCCGTTCCTGCAGACGATGACCACGAACCAGCTGGACAAGAAGCCCGGCTCGGTCACGTACACGCTGTTGCTCGACGAGGACGGCGGCGTGCGCAGCGACCTGACCGTCGCCCGGCTCGGCACCGAACGGTTCCAGGTCGGCGTCAACAGCGCCATCGACATCGACTGGCTCCGGCGCCATCTCCCCGGCGACGGCGCCGCGCAGATCCACGAGACCACGCCGGGCACCTGCTGTATCGGGCTCTGGGGCCCGCTCGCGAGAGCCGTCCTGCAGCCACTGTCCACAACGGACTTCTCGCATCGCGCGATGGGTTACTTCAAGACGAAACAGGCGTACGTCGGCCATGTTCCGGTGACCGCGATGCGACTGTCCTATGTGGGCGAACTCGGCTGGGAGCTGTACACGAGCGCCGACCTCGGCCGGGAATTGTGGGACACGCTCTGGGAAGCCGGGCAGGCGCACGGGATCATCGCCGCCGGGCGGGAGGCCTTCTCCAGCATGCGCCTGGAGAAGGGCTACCGGCTGTGGGGCACGGACGTCACCGCCGAGCACGATCCGTACGAGGCCGGTCTCGGTTTCGCCGTGCGGATGGACAAGGGCTACTTCATCGGCCGGGACGCGCTGGCGGGCCGTTCGGAGGACACGGTCACCAGGAAGCTGACCTGTCTCACCGTCGACGATCCGTACTCCGTCGTACTCGGCAAGGAACCGGTGTTCGCCGACGGCCGCCCCGCCGGGTACGTCACGAGCGCCGCGTACGGCTACACCATCGGCAAGAACATCGCCTACGCCTGGCTTCCGGTCGAGTTCACCCAGCCGGGCAGGCCGCTGGAGATCGAGTACTTCGGCGAGCGGATCCCCACCGTCGTCACGAGCGAGCCGTTGTTCGACCCCGGCATGACCCGGATCAGGAGCGCCGCATGAGCCACTACGACGTCATCGTCATCGGTCTCGGCGGGATGGGCAGTGCCGCCGCGTACCGGCTCGCCCGGCGAGGACAGCGGGTACTGGGCATCGACCGGTTCGCGCCCGTGCACAACCTCGGGTCCAGCCACGGCGGCTCGCGGATCACCCGGCAGGCGTACTTCGAGGATCCCGCGTACGTCCCCCTCCTGCTCCGCGCGCACGAACTGTGGGACGGCGTCGAACGCGACTCCGGCCGGAAGATCTTCACGCGCTGCGGCGGCATCATGCTCGGCGGCCCCGATTCGCGGACGGTGTCGGGCAGCCTGGCCAGCGCGCGGAAATGGGAGCTGCCGCACGAACTGCTGGACGCGGCGGAGATCCGGCGCCGGTTCCCGACGATGAACCCGGCCGAGCACGAGATCGCGCTGTACGAGGAGAACGCCGGTTTCGTGGTGCCGGAAGGCAGTGTGGCGGCGCATCTCCAGCTCGCCGCGAGGGCCGGGGCGGAGCTGCGCCACGAGGAGGAGGTCCTTTCGTGGCGGGAGACGGCCACCGGTGTCCGGGTCGGCACGTCGCAGAACTTCTACACGGCGGAACAGCTGGTGGTCTGCCCCGGCGCCTGGGCACCGGACCTGCTCACCGAACTCGGGATCGCTTTCACCGTCGAACGCCAGGTCCAGTACTGGTTCGCGCCATCGGGCGGGGTGGAGCCGTTCCGCGCCGGACGGCATCCGATCTACGTCTGGGAGGGTGAGGGCGGCCGGCAGTTCTACGGTTTCCCCTCACACGATGGCGAAAGCGTGAAGGTCGCGTTCTTCCGCGGCGGTGAGACCTGCACGCCCGAGACCATCGACCGGACGGTGCACGCCGAAGAGGTCCGCGAGATCTCGGAGTTCGTCGGCGGGAAGATGCCGTCACTGCCCGGCGCGTTCCTGCGCGGAGCGACCTGCATGTACACGAACACGCCCGACGAACACTTCGTCATCTCCCGCCATCCCGCGCACGAGCGGGTGGTGGTCGCCTGCGGATTCTCCGGGCACGGCTTCAAATTCGTCCCGGTGGTCGGCGAAATCCTCGCCGACCTCGTCGTGGACGGCACCACCGCGCATCCGATCGCCCTGTTCGACCCCGCCCGGTTCGCCGGAGTCGCGAGATGACGAGTCTCATCCCCACGCTGGGTGGCGGCTACTACACCGATCCCGCGATCTTCTCGGCGGAGCAGGAAAAGATCTTCGAACGCGCCTGGTTCTGCGCGGTCCGGTCGGCGGATCTGCCGTCGGCGGGCGACTTCCGGACCGTCCAAATCGGACGGGAGAGCGTGCTCGTCAGCCGAGGCAGGGACGGCGGGCTGCGGGCGTTCCTCAACGTCTGCCGCCATCGCGGCGCCCGGCTGTGCACCGAAGGGTCCGGCACGGTCAAACGCGCGTTCCAGTGTCCGTACCACGCCTGGACGTACGGGCTCGACGGCAAGCTGATCGCGGCGCCGAACCTGGCGAACCTCCTCGATATCGACCGTTCCGAGTACGGGCTGCACACCGTGCACCTGCGGGAGTGGCTGGGCTACGCGTGGGTCTGCCTCGCCGCGGACCCGCCGTCGTTCGAGGTCGACGTCGAAGGCGCGGTGCGCGAACGGCTGGGCGATCTGGAGTCGATCGAGCGCTACAGCCTCGAAAAGCTCTCGGTCGGACGCCGGATCACCTACGACGTCAAGGCGAACTGGAAACTGATCGTCGAGAACTTCATGGAGTGCTACCACTGCGCGACCATCCATCCCGAACTGACCGAGGTGCTGCCGGAGTTCGCCGGCGGGTACGCGGCGCAGTACTACGTCGGGCACGGCGCCGAGTTCGGCGAGGACGTCGACGGGTTCACCATCGACGGCGGTTCGGGCTTCGGCCGGCTCGACGGCGTCGCGACCGAACAGGACAGGCGGTACTACGCGATCACCATCCGGCCGCAGGTGTTCGTGAACCTGGTGCCGGACCACGTGATCTTCCATCGCATGTACCCGCTCGCGCCGGACCGGACGGTCGTCGAATGCGACTGGCTCTATTCGGAGGAGGTCGTGGTGTCGGGGCGGGACGTGTCACGGTCGGTGGAGTTGTTCCACCGCGTCAACCTGCAGGACTTCGACGCCTGCGAACGCTGCCAGCCCGCGATGGCGTCCCGTGCCTACCGCGGCGGCGGGGTGCTCATGCCGTCGGAGCACCACATCGGCGAGTTCCACTCCTGGCTTCTCACGCGTTTAGAGGACGAAATGCGGTAGTTGCACGCGCAAGGACCGCATTCAGAGGACTAAACGCGGAGGAGTTCGGTGGCGAGAGCAGCGGTGTCCACACCGGCGACGCCGTCGAGGACGTGCCAAGGCGCGAGCCAGCCCGTCGCGGCGAGTTCGTCGTAGACCACCGAGCAGCGCTTCTGGAGCGCGTCGTCGGTCTCGAAGGAATCCCGCGCCCGGTCGGCGTCGCTCTCCGCGCGGCGCTGCGCACGGCCGGCGGCGACGTCGGCGGTGACCCGGAGCAGCAGATGCGCGACGGGAACCGGCAGGCCGAACCGGTCGATCTCCAATTCCTTCAGCCAGCGCACGAACTCGCCGTCCGCGCCCTGGTGCAGCCGGGCGGCGCCGTACGCGGCGTTCGACGCGACGTACCGGTCGAGCAGCACGACGTCGTGATCGCCGAGACGCGCGCGGATCTCATCGGCCGCGCCGCGGCGGTCGAGCGCGTAGAGCAACGCCATGCCGTACACGGAGTCCGCGAGATCGCCGTGCCCTCGGTGCAGCGCTTCCTTCACGAGGTCGGCGTGCACGCTTTCGCCGTACCGGGGGAACGCGATGGACGTGACGCTCGCCCCAGCCGCGTTCAGCGCGCCGGTCAGCGCGTCGGCGAGCGTGCGCTTGCCCGCGCCGTCCAGGCCTTCGATCACCACGAGTCGTCCCACGGACATAACCTTAAAGCGCCGTGGTCGACCGGCGGGCCAGACGGGTCAGCTCACGTCCGGCCCACCGGTCCGCTAGGGGACGCGCTTCTTCGAGTGCAGGAAGAAGCCGGCGACACCGATGAGGAGCAAGCCTCCGAAGATCAGCAGCGGGACGAAGCCGGTGTCCTGCGCGTCGGGCGCGGGGCCGCCGTCGCCGCGGGGCATCACCTGGGCGTTGTAGCCGCCTGCCTTGCCCTCCTGGGCGTACGGCGAGTTCGCGAGCATGTCGCCATATCGACCCGAGACGGTCTTCTGGTACTCCGCGAGCGTGGCCGAAGCACCGGCCGCGTAGCCGCTGGCACCCGAGTCGAGCAGCGTCACCCGGCCGTCGCGCAGCGCGTACCAGGCGTCGACCTGGGGTTCGTGAAGCAGCGTCGCACCGGCGGGCAACCGCCGCGCCAGTTCGCTTTCCCGGTCCCCCGAAGCGATGTTGCCGACGCGCCAGGCACCGTCGTCACCGCGGACGGACCACACGGTCGCGGTCTGCCCGTCGGACGCCGTCACCGGCACCGCGACGTAGGCGAGCCGCCCGGCGATCGCGCCGTCACCGGCGACGAAATCCCTCGAAAGCTCGTAAACCGGGAAGGATGCGTCGATGACGGTGACCGACGGCGCTTGGCTCGAACCACCCGTCTGTGTGAAGAAGCGGCCGATCTCCGCACGCAGCGTGGGATCGTCGGCAGCCGCCTTCGCGGCCGCGAGATCTTCACCCGTCAGCTGGTCCGCGCGCGCTCCGGGCGCCGAGATCACCAGCGCGACCGCGACCAGCCCGGCGAGCCCGAGGAACCGCCGCGCGCTCATCGCCGGATCCCGGTGAGGGTGTGGGTCCAGGTGAAGGACTTGTTGGCCGAGTAGAAGTCGTAGGTCGACCAGTTGTAGCGGTTGCCGGTGGGCAGTGGATCCCCCCACGAGACCCACTTCCGGCCGGCCTCGGCGCCGTAGAGGACGTGCATGTGGCCGCCGCCCGAGGCCCAGCCGACCCGCGTCTGGACGGGCTTGCCGTCGCCGGTCTGCGCCTGGACGGCGGCGAAGGGGATGCGGCCCTTGACGTAGTTCCCCGGGGCCGAGAAGCCGAGCTTGCCGAAGGCGCGCCGGACGTCGCCCAGCGTTCCCGGCTCGTCGGCGCACTCCCGGCGTCGCTCGTCGTGAGCGATCCGGCAGAATTCGTTCTGGGTGACGGTGACGCCGTGGTGTGCCGCGATGGTGTTACCGGAAGCCACCCAGCACCACTGGGACTTTTCCTGCGCCTGCATGGCGATCGGGTGCCGGGCGGCGGGCGCCGATGGCAGCGCGCTCGCCGGGGTCTGGATCGCCAGCCACGCCACGAGACTCGCGGCGCCGGCGGCGCGAACCCTCCTCGAGAACACAGGCACGACGGGCCTCCTGGTCACCATGGCGAACCAATGTGGTCACAACGGTGAACAGAAGGTTCACGCAGAGCAAGATGGGCACTCGGCGGAACGGACCGTTCCGGGGCGTTTCCACACCCCGGAACGGTCACTCTTCCGGGGTCAACCACCCCGAACGGGGGACGTAGTGTTCACAGTGCGCTGCTAACGTGAACGTTC
This sequence comes from Amycolatopsis sp. NPDC102389, assembly GCF_044765885.1. Taxonomy (NCBI): domain Bacteria; kingdom Bacillati; phylum Actinomycetota; class Actinomycetes; order Pseudonocardiales; family Pseudonocardiaceae; genus Amycolatopsis; species Amycolatopsis sp. NPDC102389. The sequence continues at coordinate 1,167 of NZ_JBIWKX010000043.1, read as the reverse complement.
CGCGGTGTTCACGCTCAGCGCACACACTGGTCTGGTGAAGGGACGAGCGGTGACACGAGACGGGGACACCCCGACGATCATCGACGGCGCGCGCCGTCAACCGCTCGAAGCCTTGCCCAAGGAACTCGTCGAGGCCCTCCGCAGCGGCGAATTCCACCACGCGCTCCGCCAGGCGATCGCCTACCGCGGCCTCTCCCTCGCGCGCCTCCGCGCCCACCTCGGGCTCCGCGGCGTCCAAATCGGACAGTCGACGTTGAGCTACTGGCAACGCGGATTACGCCAGCCGGAGGTACCCAAGGCGCTCCCGGCGGTACGCGCGCTGGAATCGGTGCTGCAACTGCCCGCGGACGCGCTCGTCGTGCTGATCGGGCCGCGGACGGCGCGGGCGCGCGGGCATCAGATGGCCGCGTCGTTCCACGACATCCGTTCCGGCGACATGGGCTCGATCGTCGACCAGCTGCTGGCCGAACTGGGCGCGTACCCGTCGTCCAACCGCTACAACGCCGACCTCGAGATGCTCGCGGTGCACGACACGATCACCTTCGACGCCGCACACCGGCAGGTCGGTCTGCAGACCCGGCTGGTGTGCCGGGCACGGCGCCACGGCCCGGACCGGTACGTCACCGTCTACAACGGCGACCCCGGCTGCAATATCGCCGACGTCGAGCTGATCACCGCCGAGGGCTGCCGCGTCGGCCGGATCCGGCGCAACGCCGAAGCCGAGACGATGGCCACCGAGCTGCTCTTCGACCGGAAACTCGCCGAGGGCGAGATCCACGTGTTCTGCTTCGAGGTCCGCGACGACTCCGGCACCGCGTCGCCCGGGTACTTCCGGATGCTGCGGGACCAGTGCTCCAGCTACCTGGTGCAGCTGAAGTTCGCGCTCGGCGCGCTGCCGGCCCGCTGCACCCGGCAGTTCCGGACGCGCGACGACGCCGTGCCCGTCGAGTCCGAGGAGCTGCCGCTCGACATGGGTGGCGTGACCAGTGGTTTCTTCAGCGACGCCGGTCCGGGGCTGGCCGGCATCGAGGTCGAGTGGCGGTAGGGCGCCGGCCTCGGGTGTGGGGGGGGGGGGGTGGTAACGCCCACACACACACCAACCCCGCCCCCGCGCCAAAACCCTATTGGGGGGGGTTTATTGGGAATACGAGGTCCACAGCCAATTAA
>NZ_JBIWKX010000042.1:64655-75028 GCF_044765885.1 Amycolatopsis sp. NPDC102389 | reverse complement strand
ACCCTCAACCGAGCAGTACGCTACCAACCACTCAACACCAAACTGTCCGACAAGTCCTGAAACACATCTGTCCGTGAGGTCCTGAAACAGCACAGGCGGTCAGAACCGTCCTCGCCACTCACGAGGACGGGTCAGGCGGCGTTGCCGGTGATCTTCGTGGGCGTGATTCGGACCAGCACGCGGACGACCTCCGCCGGCTCCTCCGGGTAGTCCTTGCCGAGGTACTTGTGCGACAGCTCGTCGATCAGCTCACGCCCGCCCTCGTCGGTCATCTCCACGGTCCCGCGGATCTCCACGTAGTTGTACGGGTTCTCCTGGTCGAAGACCGAGACGGACACCCGCGGGTCCCTGGCCATGTTCCGCTCCTTGAGACGGCCGCGGACGGTCGCGAAGACCACCGTGTCGCCGTCCCGCTTCGCCCACAGCACGGACGTCTGCGCGGAGCCGTCGGCGTTGATGGTGGCCAGCACCGGGAAGTTGTTGCCGTCGAGGAGTTTTTTGGTCGCGTCGTTGAAGGTCACACCCATGCCGAGAGCCTAATCACCGGACGTTCCCGGCGATCCGGTCCACCCGCAGGCGGACGATCACCGCTCGACCTCGTCGCCTTCCGGCGGCGGGTCCTGGCCGAGGTACTTGTGGCTGAGCGTCTTCGGCAGTGTCTTCCCGGGATCCGGGGTGATCGTGACCGTGCCGCGCAGTTGCGTGTGCCGGTACGGGTTCTCCGCGTCGGTGATCGACACGCTCGCGCGCGGATCACGGCGCAGGTTCCGCACCTTCAGCCGGTCTTCGGTGGCGCTGAAGACCAGATCGCCGTCGTCGAGGCCCACCCAGACGACCGAGGTCTGCGGGCCGCCGTCGGCGTCCAGCGTGGCCACGGTCGCGAAGTTCTTGCCGTCCACCAGTTCGCGGACCGGTTCGGGAAGTGTGACTGCCATGACAGCCCGAACCGGCTTCCGGCCGCGGCTATTCCTGCGAGGGCAGCAGCAGTGCCGTCGCGAACGCCGCGATGCCCTCGCCGCGTCCGGTCAGGCCGAGGCCGTCGGTCGTCGTCCCGGAGACGCTCACCGGCCCGCCGACGGCTTCGCTCAACACTTTCTGCGCCTCTTCGCGGCGCTTCCCGACGCGCGGCGCGTTGCCCACGATCTGGACGGTCGCGTTCCCGACGGTCCAGCCGTCCGCCTCGACCAGACGCCGTGCCTCCGCGAGGAATTCGACGCCGTGCTTGCCCGCCCAGCGCGGATCGCCGGTGCCGAACACCGCGCCGAGATCACCGAGCCCGGCCGCGGAGAGCAGCGCGTCGCACAGCGCGTGCGCCGCGACGTCGCCGTCGGAGTGACCCGCGCAACCGTCGACGCCGGGCCAGAGGAGCCCGGCGATCCAGCATTCGCGGCCCGCCTCGACGGGGTGGACGTCGACGCCGTTCCCAACCCTCACAGGGTTTCCTCTGCTTCCCCGGCCACAGCGATCGCCTCGGCCAGCTTCAGTTCGAACGAATTGGTGACGCGCATCGCGTCCGGGTGCCCGGCGATGGTGTGCGCGCCGTCGAGAGACGGCTTGGCGGCATACGAGAGAAAAGTCTCACGAGTGAAGCCGAGCGGCGTTTGCGCCGTACGCAGATATGCGCGGTCTTCGGTCCCAGTGATCACTTTCGCCGCATCAGTCACCTTCACGGTGTCCGCCATCGGCAGCACGGGAACCACGAAGGGGGATCCCGCACGGACCGCGTCCGCGACGGCACGGACCGTGTCCGGGGGAGTGAAGGCGCGCAAGGCGTCGTGCACGAGAAAGACGGGGTTTCCGGCGATTTCGTTTTCGACGGTGTCGAAAGCATGCTTGATCGACGAGCCGGGTACTATCCGGCAACGCTTCTCGAAGCCGCTCAAAGCGGCCGAAAACAAATCAGCACACCGCTCGGGGGCCGCTACGACCACCAGATCGAGATCCGGCAGAGCGAGCAGCCCCCGCACAGTGTGCGTGAGTAGCGCTTCACCATTGACCGGCGCGAGAGCGAGCTCCGCGTCGGAGGCATGGTGACTGACGACAGTGACGAACACGATCGTGCTCATATGGACGGTGTTCATATACGCGCGATCGTAGAGGTATCCCCCGCAGCCTCACCTGGCGTGGGACACCCGCCGGTTCAGACTGCCGCGGTTTCCAGAACTTCGTCGAGGAGGACTTCAGCCTTGTCCTCGTCGGTGCCCTCCGCGAGCGCCAGCTCGCTGACCAGAATTTGCCGCGCCTTCGCCAGCATGCGCTTCTCGCCGGCTGAAAGTCCGCGGTCCTTCTCTCGCCGCCAGAGGTCGCGCACCACTTCGGCCACCTTGTTCACATCGCCGGAGGCGAGCTTCTCGAGGTTGGCCTTGTACCGACGAGACCAGTTGGTGGGCTCTTCGGTGTGCGGAGCACGCAGAACGTCGAAAACCTTGTCCAGTCCTTCTTGCCCGACGACATCACGAACGCCGACGATCTCGGCGTTGTCAGCGGGCACGCGAACCGTAAGATCCCCTTGCGCGACTTTGAGGACGAGGTACTTCTTCTCCTCGCCCTTGATCACGCGGGTCTCGATGGCTTCGATGAGTGCGGCACCGTGGTGCGGGTAGACGACGGTCTCTCCGACCTTGAAAACCATGTGTCCTCTGCCCCTTTCGCTGAATTCATCTTAGCACGTGCCGACGAGGCCCACCTAGTGGCCCGCGATCGTCGTCGCAGGTCAGCGGCCTGGCGGTGGTCCGCCCGGGGGTTGACAAACCCAATTCGCCCATGCTCACGCTGGTGAGAAGCGAACGATTTCCAAATCCTTTGTGGACGGTTGATCTTGGGCACGTCACCGCATTGGTGGGGTGCCAACACGCACCGGGTTCTCGGTCCGCGAAGGCGCCCGGCTAGTCTTCGCGGTGAAGAGGCCGTGAGATGGAAGGACTCCGACGTGAGGCTGCAGAATCGTCGCGTGTTCGGCGCAGGTGTGCTGGCGCTCGGCGCCGCGCTCGTGCTCGCCGGCTGCGGTGCTGGTCAGATCACCCAGACCGACTCGCAGCAGCCCGCGGTCAACGGGACATACGCGCACGCGAAGGATCTGGTGCTGCGGAACGCCGCGCTCCAGTTCCCGACCGAGGGGCAGGCGTACCCGGCCGGTGCCGCCGCGCCGCTGACGCTGACCATCGTGAACCAGGGCAAGCTGGACGACGAGCTCGTCTCGGTCTCCTCCGAAGCCGCCACCGGCGACGCCAAGATCACCGGGGACAAGGTCGTCGTCGCGAGCCACGCGCTCGTGATCGGCCCCTCGGACGCGGCCGAGTCGACCAAGGAGGTCGCACCGACGAGCGCCCCGGCGTCCGCTCCTGCGTCGTCCTCCGGCGCCCCGTCCTCGTCGGGTGCCCCGTCGAGCAGTGAGTCCGGCGCCCCGTCGTCGAGCGTCGCCGGGACGGTCACGCCGTCCGCGGGCCCCGAAGAGGTGGGCAAGGCCACGATCGTGCTGCAGGGGCTGAAGCAGCCGGTGTGGGCGGGCCAGACCGTCAAGGTCACCTTCGTCTTCAAGAACTCCGGCTCGATCACGCTGGACCTGCCGGTCGCGGCGCCGTCGCACCCGGGCAGCCGGGCCCCCGCGCCGGAGAAGCCCAAGGCCGAAGGCGGCGGGCACTAGTCTTCCGAAGCAGAGCCGAAAGGGCCCTTCACCGCATGTCACGCGGTGAAGGGCCCTTTCGCTGCGTCCCATGCGGTGAAGGGCCCCTTCAGCCCGTCGTTGCCGGGGTTTGTCGGTGGTGGCCGCTAGCCTCGCGGGGTGGTCAAGAAAGGCAGTACCTACCGCTGCGGTGAATGCGGGTACGAGGCGCCGAAGTGGGTCGGGCGCTGCCCCGAATGCCAGGCGTGGGGGACGCTCGAAGAACGCGGCGACGCCCGCCCCGCGATAGCCAGGGTCGCGGCCGGTGCGCCCAGCGCCCCGGCGCGCCCGATCGGCGAGGTCGACGTCGAGACGGCGCGCGCGAAGCCCACCGGTGTCTCCGAGCTGGACAGGGTGCTCGGCGGCGGGTTCGTGCCGGGCGCGGTCATCCTGCTCGCGGGCGAGCCCGGTGTCGGCAAGTCGACCCTCCTGCTGGAGGTCGCCTATCAGTGGGCGGCCACCGCGGGCCGCGCGCTGTACGTCACGGGTGAGGAGTCGGCCGGCCAGGTGCGCCTGCGTGCCGAGCGCACCGGCAACGTCCACGACGAGATGTTCCTCGCGGCCGAGAGCGATCTCTCCGCGATCCTCGGCCACGTCGACGCGGTCAAGCCGGGGGTGCTGATCGTCGACTCGGTCCAGACCATGGCCTCCCCGCAGGTGGAGGGCGCGCCGGGCGGGGTCACCCAGGTCCGCGCGGTCACCTCCGGGCTGGTCGCGCTGGCCAAGGAACGCGGGCTGCCGATCGTGCTGGTCGGGCACGTCACGAAGGACGGCTCGGTCGCCGGGCCGCGGGTGCTGGAGCACCTGGTCGACGTCGTCCTGCAGTTCGAGGGCGACAAGCATTCGACGCTGCGGATGCTGCGCGGCATCAAGAACCGGTTCGGCGCCGCCGACGAGATCGGCTGCTTCGAACTGGTCGAGGAGGGCATCGTCGGCGTGCCCGACCCGTCGGGGCTTTTCCTCAGTCACACCGCCGAGCCGGTCGCGGGCACCGCGGTCACGGTGACCATGGAGGGCAAGCGGCCGTTGCTGGGCGAGGTGCAGGCGCTGGTGTCGGCGACCCAGTCACCGCAGCCCCGGCGCGCGGTGAGCGGTCTCGATTCGGCACGCGTCGCGATGGTGCTGGCCGTGGTGGAGAAGCGGGCGGGCATCAAGGTCGGCGACAAGGACGTCTACGTCGCGACGGTGGGCGGCATGAAGATCACCGAGCCCGGTATCGATCTCGCGGTGGTGCTGGCGCTGATGTCGTCGGCGCGGGACACCCCGCTCTCGCCCAAACTCGTCGCGATGGGCGAAGTCGGGCTCTCGGGCGAAGTCCGGCGGGTGCCGAGCGTCGGGCGGCGGCTCGCGGAGGCCGCCCGGCTCGGCTTCACCTATGCGCTGGTGCCGCCGGATTCCGGCAAGATCCCGCCGGGGATCCGGGTGCTGGAGGTCGCGGACGTCGGAAGCGCGCTCAACGCCGCGAAGCACGCTCGTTAGGGGCCGCCGTCGTCCGTGATCACCACCGAGATCGTGGTGTCGAACAAGGTCAGCCCCGGCCAGCCTTCCTTCTTGTCGTTCGGCCGGACGGCCCGGTTCCCGACGACGGCCGCCGTCGCCCGGTCGACGATGAACGTGCGTGTCTGGTTCGGGAGCGTGACCGAGAAGGACAACGCGGGCCGCCCGTCGGGGGTGGCCACGGTGTCCACGACGATGCCGGGCATCTTCGCGAGCGCTTTGCACAGAGCCACCCGCTGCGCGCCGTAGCCCTGGGACGAGCGAAGCACGTTGAAGGCCATCTCGAACATCTCGGGCGCCGAGTTCTGCTGTCCCGAGGGGCGGCCGTCCGGCCAAATGCCGTCGTGGCGGAGCCGCTCGGCCATCTTCCCCGGGTCGATGGGCAATTCCTCGAGGAAGTCCGGGTCGGGCCGTGTCCATCCGCTCTCGGACGGCAGGCGGTTCCGGGGCGGGACGACCGGAGGCGCCGGCGACGTCGTGGCGGTCGGCGGCGGGATACCGTCCACGCTGACCGAGGACGACGGCCCCGGCAGCGGTTCCCCGTCTCTCATCGCCGTCTGGTAGTCGCCTTTGATCCAGCGGATCTCGCCGGTCGCGGTGAACCGGGTCTTGGCGGGCTTCCAGCCCGGGACCGGCAGCCAGCGTTCGACGATCTCGTGGGTCTGGTAGACCAGCCCGGACTTGGTGACGTGCGTGGTCCAGGTGGACTCCGTGACGAGCCGGTACTGGTCGGCGCGAAGCGGGAAGTCGTCGCCGCGGAGGGATTCGAGCGCGTCTTCAGCCGAGGCGGTGACCGACTGGCCCGCGGGGGCCGGGCCGTCGCCGTCGGTGAAGGCGTTCATCGCCACGATCCCCCCGCCGGACACCAGCGCCGCGGCGGCCGCCGCGGCGATCCATCGCCACGCGCCGGGCCGCTTCCTCACCGGGGGCGCGAGTGTCGGGAGCAGTTCGTCCTCGACCTCGCCCGCCGCGCGCAAGAGTGCCGCCCTGGCCCGGGAAAGTTCGTCCTGCCGGGTTTCCGGTGCGGCGTGGAGGCCGGCCAGCGCTTCGTCGAGTTCGGCCTCCGACCACACCTTCCTGACGCTATCGCCGTGCACTTTCGCCCTCCTCCTTTTTGCTCGATCCGTCCTTTGTGGACTCCGGTGCGTTGGCGCGCAGCCATCTCCGGATCCGGTGCAGCCGTGATCTCACCGTCCCGGCGGGAATCCCCAACGCTTCGGCGACCTCGCCGGGATCCAGGCCCGCCCACGAGACCAGCAGCAGGGTGTCACGGTCCGCGACGCTCAATTCGGCCAGTGCGCCCGCCAGCTGGGCGGCGCGGGTCTGGGCGTCGACCCGCTCGGCGACGCGGCCGTCGTGTCCGGCCGAGACCGTCTGGTCGGCGGCCGCGAGCCTCGCCGTCGCGGTGAGGGCCCTCATCTCGGTGCGGACGTGGTGGCGCAACAGGTTCGTCGCGATGCCGTAGAGCCACGCCCGCGCCGTCCCGGCCTCCGGGCGGTACGTCTCGCGTCGCCGGAGCGCCACGAGGAACGTCTCGGCGACGAGGTCGTGCGCGGTCTCCGTGCCGACGCGGCGCGCGAGATAGCGCTGCAGCGGGGCCGCGTGGGCGTCGAAGAGCATGCCGAAGACGGGTGCGGGATCGGGACCACCGAGATCCGGCCTGTCCAGTCCACGCGAGCCGGCCTGCTCGTGATCGTCTTTCATCACCTGCACGATCGCTATTGCCCGATGCCCCTCGGTGCGTTCATCCGATCCTACTTTCGTCGTGGGCCGACCGGGGAAAGCGCAGGTGAAGCCGGAGACAAAGACCGCGGGACCGGCGATCATGTGCACTATTCACCATTCAAAAGTGAAACTGGGGAAGGATTATCATGCGCCGACTCAGGACCGCGGTCGTGGCCGCGCTCGCGGTGTCCGCACTGATCACCGCTCCGGCGGTGGCCGTCGCTCAAGGTGAGAACGCCGTCGTCGACGTGACGTCGATGGCGCCGCCGGCCAAGGTCGAAGGGGTCCGGGCGGCCGCGGAGCTCAACATCCAGTATCAGATCCAGGAGACCGGGTACTGGTGCGGCCCGGCCGCCACCCGGATCGCCATTTCGGCCAAGAACGGCAATCCGCCGAGCCAGCAGCAGCTCGCGAACGAACTGCCGACCAGCACCAACGGCACCGACTGGATCGGGCAGGTCACCCGCGTCCTGAACAATCACGTCGCCGGTGGCTGGTACGAGACCAAGGAGATGCCGAACGACCCGCCGACCCAGGCGCAGCGTGATCTCCTGTGGCGCGACATCGTGCTCGACGTCGACAAGGGCTACGCGATCGTCGCGAACATCGTCGCCCCGGCGAACAACCACCCGCCCGGCTACCCGAACTACACGATCTACCACTACTTCACGATCATCGGCTACAACAGCGACAACATGACGGTGAAGATCGCCGACCCGGCCAACTTCGGCGGCAACCAGATCTATTGGCTCACCTTCAATCAGCTGGCCACGTTGATCCCGCCGAAGGGTTACTCGGCCTGATCCCCGCCGCGTTTCGTCCTCTGGACGCGTCCGGAGGACGAAACGCGTGGGTTGTACGAATCTTGTACGGGAGGGCCCGAAGCTGGCAGGCATGCGCATCAAGACGCTCGGTCTGCTGGCCGCCTCGCTGCTCGCCCTGGTCGCCACGCCGGCCATGGCCGCCGACGGCAACCCGCTCGAAAAGACCAACGGCTTCTACGTCGACCCGAACTCCAACCCCGCGGTCTGGGTCAAGGACCACCCGGGCAGCACCGCCGACAAGATCAAGGCCGCCATCTCCACCAAGGCGGGCGCACGCTGGTTCGGCAACTGGAGCGGGAACATCAAGACCGCCGTCGACGGCTACACCTACGCCGCCGACGTCGCCGACAAGCTGCCGATCCTGGTCGCGTACAACATCCCCGGCCGCGACTGCGGCGGTCACTCCGGTGGCGGCGCGGGCAGCCCGGAGGCGTACCGGACCTGGATCTCGAACTTCGCCGACGGCATCGGCGGCAAGCCCGCGGTCGTCGTCATCGAGCCGGACGCGCTCGCGCAGGTCGACTGCCTGCCCACGTCCGAGCGTCAGACCCGCCTGGACCTCCTCAAGTACGCCGCGGAGCAGTTCGCGGCGAAGGCGCCGAACACCTGGGCGTACATGGACGGCGGCAACTCGACCTGGATCCCCGCCGCGACCATGGCCGACCGGCTCAACGCCGTCGGGGTGAAGTCGATCCGCGGTCTCGCGATCAACGTGTCGAACTACAAGACCACCACCGACTCGGCGAACTACGGCAAGGCCGTCAGCGCCGCGCTGTCGAGCAAGTACGGCTACACCAAGCCGTTCGTGATCGACACGAGCCGCAACGGCAACGGCCCGCTGGGCTCCGAGTGGTGCAACCCGGCCGGGCGCAAGCTCGGGGCGACCTCGCAGACCGGCGGCGGCGCCGAGATGCTGCTCTGGGTCAAGGTGCCCGGCGACTCCGACGGCAAATGCGGGATCGCGCCGAACGTCGAAGCCGGTCAGTTCAGCCCCGATCTCGCCCTGCGCCTGATCAGCGGGACCTGACCGCCCCCGAAGCCCGTCGCGCCGGCTGCTCGTCTGTGACCCTCGTTCTCCCGAGAAGGCGAAGGCCACGACCCCTTGGACAGCAGCCGGCGCGACGCCTCCATTTCACGCGCTTCCGGTAGTACGGTGACCTGGGTCACATAACCGGAACGAGGAGGACGGCGTCGTGGAGTTCCAGCTGGGGATCGGTACCAGGAAGGGCTTGTTCCTCGCGAGAAGCGAGGACCGCGAGAACTGGGAACTCTCCGAGCCGAAGTTCCCGATGGAGGCCGTGCGCGCGGTCGCGCTGACCCCCGGCAAGGTCTACGCGGCCGCGGTCAACGAACACTTCGGGCCGACGATCGCGACGTCCGGGGACTTCGGTGAGACCTGGTCCGAACCCGATCACGCCCCGGTGGCCTTCCCCGCCGACACGGAGACCGCGCTCGAAGGCATCTGGCAGATCGTGCTCGCCGGGGACGTCGTCTACGCCGGTGTCGAGCCGTCCGCGCTGTTCAGGTCCGAGGACGGCGGCGAGACGTTCGAACTCGTGCGCGGGCTGTGGGATCACGAGCACCGTCCACACTGGACTCCCGGTGGCGGCGGCCAGATGATCCACACGATCCTGCCGCATCCCACCGATCCCCAGCGCATCACCGTCGCCATGTCGACGGGCGGCGTCTACCGCACCGAGGACGGCGGCAAGAGCTGGACGGCGTCGAACCGCGGGATCAGCGCGGGTTTCCTGCCCGACGAGGAACCCGAGTTCGGGCAGTGCGTGCACAAGGTCGCGATGCATCCGGCGCGGCCGGAACGGTTCTTCCTGCAGAACCACGGCGGCGTCTACCGCAGCGACGACGACGCGAAGACGTGGAAGTCCATCGCCGGCGGTCTGCCGAACGACTTCGGGTTCGCCATGGTCGTCCATCCGTCCGAACCGGACACCGTCTACAACTTCCCCTTGGTGGCCGACGTTCTCCGCTTCCCGCCGGAGGGCCGCTGCCGCGTCTACCGCAGCGAGGACGCGGGCGAGACCTGGACGGGGCTAGGAAACGGCTTGCCGGACAAGGGTTTCTACGCGGGCGTGCTCCGGGACGGCATGTGCGTCGACGCGCGGGACGGCATCTACTTCGGCACGCGATCCGGTGAGGTTTGGGCCAGCCCTGACGGAGGCGACACCTGGCATCAGGTGGCCGCACATCTGCCGGACGTGTTGTGCGTCCGGGCCCAGGTGGTCTAGATGGTCCGGGTCCTGTTGCCCGCGATGCTGCGGCCGCTCGCGGGCGGCGCGGGGGCGCTCGACGTCGACGCGCCGACCCTCGACGGCGTCCTGGACTCGCTCGGCGCCGGGTTCCCCGCGCTGGAACGCCGTCTGCGCGACGAAACCGGTGCGCTGCGGCGGTACGTGAACTTCTATGTGGACGGTGAGGAGTGCCGTCGTCTCGACGGTGCGAAGACTTCCCTCGCCGAGGCGAAGGAAGTGCAGATCATCCCGTCGGTCGCCGGCGGCTGAAGGGGCTACCGCATCGCCTGAGCTTCGGAGGTGTGGGGGGGGGGGGGGGGGGGGGGGACCCGGAACCCCACCGGACGCGGGTGGAGCCCCCCCCACCGGGGGCGGCTGGGGGGGGGGGCGCCGGGCGGGGGGGGGGAGCGGAGGGGC
>NZ_JBIWKX010000042.1:33138-64645 GCF_044765885.1 Amycolatopsis sp. NPDC102389 | reverse complement strand
CCTCCCCTGCCCCCCCCCGCCCGCCCCGCCCGCCCCCCCCCACCCCCCCCCCCCCCCCCCCCCCCCCCCCCCCCCCCCCCCCCCCCCCCCCCCCACCTCGGCTCGGGCGATGAAGGGTGATCCGGCAGGTTCGAGGAGCGAGTGACAGTTCCGCGTTGGGTCGTGAGTGGTAAGTGTCGTTATTGAGGGGTAAGTCAAATGTGGCGTGCTGCGCACCCTTTGCGGCCGGGGTTCGCGCTGACCGACGAGGGCCGATCGCGCGGTGAATGTCCATAAGGGACACCCTTCGGGCTGCCGGTGTCCGATTTAGGTAGTCTGCACGGTTCCGCGAGGGAGTCGTGAGTGGTAATGAGGGTTCTAACCCTCATTACCACTCACGACCTCGGTCAGTATCGTACATATAGACATGAACCGGACGCCGCGCAGTCGAAGACTGTCCCTTGTGGACAATCAGCGGCGCTTAGACGTCAGCGAAGAGGGCCCAGCCACGTTTGACTTGCCCCTCAATAGAACGACACTTACCACTCACGACCCTTTCCTGACACGTGGGCTACTGGGAAAGCAGGCTCGCGCAGCGGATCAGCCCGATATGCGAGTACGCCTGCGGGTGGTTGCCCAGCGAGCGCTCCGCGATCGGGTCGAACTGCTCGGGCAGCAGGCCGGTCGGGCCCGCGGCGTCGACGATCTGCGTGAACAGTTCCTCGGCCTCGGTGCGCCGCCCGGTGAGCAGGTACGCCTCGATGAGCCAGGCCGCGCAGATGTGGAAACCGCCCTCGCCGCCGGGAAGGCCGTCGTCGCGGCGGTACCGGTACACAGTGGACCCGCTGCGCAGTTCCGCCTCGATCGCGGTCACCGTGGACTGGAACCGCGGATCGGCCGGATCGATCAGCCCGGTCAGGCCGACGAACAGCGAGGCGGCGTCGAGGTCCGTCCCGTCGTAGGCGGTGGTGAAGGCCTGGACCTCTTCGTTCCAGCCCTTCTCCAGCACGTCCGCGGCGATCTCGTCGCGCAGCGAAGGCCACGCGCCCGGCACCGCGCGGCCGTAGACCTCACCCAGTTTGACCGCCCTGTCGATGGTCACCCAGCACATCACCCGCGAGTACACCCGGTGGCGCGGCACGTGCCGCTCCTCCCAGATGCCGTGGTCCGGCTCGTTCCAGCGCCGCGTGACCGCTTCGGCCATCGCGCGCACCATCTGCCAGTCCTCGTCGCGCAGCTCGCCGCGCGCCTCCGCCAGCGTCTGCACGAGTTCGACGACCGGGCCGAACACGTCCAGCTGCACCTGATGGTTCGCCAGGTTGCCGACGCGGACCGGCCGCGAACCGGCGTATCCGGGCAGCGATTCGATGACGGCTTCGGCACCGATCACGCTGCCCGCCAAGGTGTACAGCGGGTGCAGCCGTTCCGGACCGGCCAAAGTGGACAGCACGCCGTGCAGCCACCGGAGATAGCCTTCGGCCTCTTCGGTCGAGCCGAGGTGGACCAGTTCGCGCACGGTCATGGCCGCGTCGCGGATCCAGCAGTAGCGGTAGTCCCAGTTGCGGACGCCGCCGATCTCCTCCGGCAGCGAGGACGTCGCCGCCGCGAGCACGCCGCCGGTGTCGGTGTTCACCAGTCCGCGCAGGGTGAGCGCCGAGCGGCCGACGAGGTCGGTCTGGACGCTGGGCAGCTTGAGCGTCCGCGCCCAGGTGCTCCAGTAGTCGCCCGCGCGGGCCCGCCGGTCCACTTCGGACAGTTCGTGTGCGGCGAGGTCCGAAGTGCCGCAACGGAGTTCGAGCACCACCGGGTTCTCCGGGGAGGGGGTGACGAGCGCCGTCGCGGTGTCGTTCATGCCGTCGGAGGTGATCTCCCACTCCACGCCCGGCGAACGCAGCGCGAACGGCTCCGAGGTGCCCTGCACCAGGATCCCGTCGCCCTCGGCGACCAGCTTCACCGGCACACCGCCGAATTCGGGCCGCGGCGCGAACACGATCTCCGCCGCCGCCTCGCCCGAGATCACCCGGACGAGATCCGTGCGGTGCGCGGGGCTCTCCGGTTCGAGGTAGTCGGTGACGAGCAGCCGTGACCAGCGGGTCTCGACCGTCATCGTGTTCGGCAGGTAACGCTGCCCGAGCGGAAGGCCGTTGCGGTGCGGCTTGATCGAGAAGTGGCCCGCGCCGGCGCCGCCGAGCAGGTCCGCGAAGATCGCGGGCGCGTCGGGGCCGGGGTGGCACAGCCAGGTCAGCCGGGCGTCCGGCGTGACCAGCGCGACCGAGCGTTCGTTGGCCAGCATGGAAAGCCGCTCGATCGGCGGCGCCTGCTCGCCGTAGAGCCAGTTGCGCCGCTCTTCGAGCAGGAAGGCGAGCGCCATCGCGACGTCGACGGTGTCCGGAACCCGGTACTGCGCCAGGCTTTCGCCCTCGCCGACCTTCACGCCGAGGTCCGGGCCGGAGATGCGGGCGAACGCCTTCTCGTCGGTGACGTCGTCGCCGAGGAAGACCGCCGCCGTCGCGCCGACCTGGTGGCGCAGGGTGTCCAGCGCGCGGCCCTTGTCCGTCTGGACGACCGCGAGCTCGACGACCTCCTTGCCGTCGGTCGTGGACACGCCCTCCCACTTCGAAGGTCCATTGTGGACATCGCGAAGGACCCGGCGGCCCGCCTCGTGCTCGGCGCGGCGGACGTGCACCGCGATACTCGCGGGCTTGACCTCGAGCGAGACGCCCGGCACGTCGAGCACCAGGTTCTCCAGCTCGGCCTCGAGCCGTCTGTGGAGCTCGCGGGCCTTGTCGTCGAGCGCGTGGATGAAGCCGATGTCGAACTCGGACCCGTGGCTGCCGACCAGGTTCACCTCGGCCGGGAGACGGGACAGGGTGGCGAGATCACGCAGCGCGCGGCCGGAGATGACCGCGGTGGTCGTCTCGTGCAGGCCGGCCAGCGACCTGAGCGCGCCCACCGATTCGGGCAGGGGACGGGCTTCGTCCGGGTTGGCCGTGATCGGGGCCAGCGTGCCGTCGTAGTCGCAGGCGACCAGCAGCCGCGGGGTGCGCGCGACCTGGACAATCGCGCGCCGCAGCTCGGCGGGCAGTGCCTCGGCGGTCAACGATTTCTCCTCGGGAAACTATGCGGGGTATGGGGATCAGTCGGCCGGTTCGGCACCGAGCGCTTGGAGGAACGAGCGCGCCCAGCGGTCGACGTCATGCGTGAGGACCTGTCGACGCATGGCGCGCATACGGCGGCGTCCCTCTGCGGGGTCGAGCGTAATGGCAGTCTCCAGTGCGTTCTTCACCCCGTCCAGGTCATGGGGGTTGACCAGGAGCGCACTGGTCAGCTCGGCCGCGGCACCGGCGAACTCCGAAAGCACGAGCGAACCGCCCAGGTCGTGGCGGCAGGCGACGTACTCCTTGCAGACGAGGTTCATCCCGTCACGCAGGGGAGTGACCACCATGACGTCGGCCGCGGAGAAGAACGCGGCCAGCTCCGTCCGGTTCACGGACTGATGCAGATAGTGCACGACCGGGTGACCCACGCGGGCGAATTCGCCGTTGATCCTGCCGACCATCTGCTCGATGTCGCCGCGCATCCGCTGGTAGTGCTCGACGCGCTCGCGGCTCGGCGTGGCCAGCTGGACGAACGTGACGTCCTCCGGGCGGACGCGGCCTTCGTGCAGCAGCTCGTGCAGCGCCTGCAACCGCAGGTCGATGCCCTTGGTGTAGTCGAGCCGGTCGACGCCGAGCAGGACCTTCTTCGGATTGCCCAGGTCGCGGCGCAGCTGGGCGGCGCGTTCGGCGACGCCCTTGGTCTTGGCGAGTTTGTCGAGGCCGATGGCGTCGATGGAGATCGGGAACGCGCCGACCCGCACCGTGCGGTCGCCGACCTGCATCAGGCCGGGGCGGGTGCGGATGCCGACCGCGCCGCGGCTGGATTCGAGACCGGCCAGCTGCCGCGCCAGCCAGAGGAAGTTCTGCGCGCCACCCGGCCGGTGGAAGCCGACGAGGTCGGCCCCGACCAGGCCGCGGACGATCTCGGTCCGCCACGGCATCTGCATGAACAACTCGACCGGGGGGAACGGGATGTGCAGGAAGAACCCGATCCGGAGGTCGGGACGCAGCTCGCGGAGCATCGCCGGGACCAGTTGCAGCTGGTAGTCCTGGATCCACACGGTCGCGCCCTCGGCGGCGACCTTCGCGCTCGCCTCGGCGAAGCGCCGGTTCACCCGGACGTAGGACTCCCACCAGCTCCGGTCGAACACCGGCCGCGCCACCACGTCGTGGTACAGCGGCCAGAGCGTCGCGTTGGAGAAGCCCTCGTAGTAGTCGCGGACGTCGTCCGAGGTCAGGGAGACCGGGTGCAGCACCAGGCCGTCGTCGTCGAACTCCTCGACGTCGACGTCGGGCACACCCGGCCACCCGACCCAGGCTCCCTTGCGTGACCGCAGGAACGGTTCGAGCGCGGACACCAGCCCGCCAGGGCTCGCCGTCCAGCGCCTGCTTCCGTCGGCGGTCCGTTCGAGGTCCACCGGGAGCCTGTTCGCCACCACCACGAAATCCGCGGAGGCCGTTCTGCTCGTCTCGGCAATCACTTCGTCCACCAGCCGCTCCCTCGAATCGCGGGTCGCTGCCCTAAGCGGAAACCCTATCGCGCGAGGAGGCCACGGCCCGTCGCCGAGCGATCACTCCAAGCGTCGTTCGGCGGGTTCCATCGGACCCGCCATCCGCGGCCCGGCGAATTTGCGTTCCAGCCTGCCGAGCCCCGTGCGCACCGGTTGCGCGAGGTATTCGCCGAGTACCACACCCGCTGCCAGGGCAAGCCCGATCGCGACCGCGGTCATCAGCGTCGAGATGTTCCCGCCGGGCTCGACGCCCAATTGGTATAGACCACGATAGGTGGAGAGACCGGGGAGGAGCGGCGTGATGCCGGACACAGCCACCACGAGCGGCGTCACCTTGAGCCGTCTGGCGAGCACGCCACCGCAGAAGCCGACCAGCGTCGCGGCGACCGCGGAAGAGCTGACGGCCTGGAAGTCGGTCAGCATCAAGGCGCCGTAGACCGCGCCGCCGATGGCGCCCGCGGCTCCCGCGACGATCATCGCGCGCAGCGTCGAATACGAGGCGAGCGCGAAGCAGGCCGACGCGCCGACGCTGCCGATGATGATGATCGGCAGCTGCTGCGGAGTCGAGGAGATGACCTCGGGCAGTGGCGTCAGCGGGAGGCCGAGCAGCACCGCGATCTTCAGCGCCAGCACCACCCCCGCGATCAGCCCGGCACTCATCAACGCGGTTTCCGTCGTGCGCCCGGCCGCCGTGACGTAGTAGCCGGTGATGGCGTCCTGCACGGCCGAAACCGTGGAGAGACCGGACAGCAGCACGGTGACGGCCGCCGCGACGACCAGCGTGGGTTTGTCCGTGGTCAGCAGGTTGCTGCTGACTATCGCCATCGCGGACAGCGTCGCGACCAGGCCGCCGATCACCTGCTGGAAGAAGAACGGCAGCGCGAAGCGGTTGAGGAAGCGGCCGAGACGGTCGATGACCGCGCTGATCACCAGCGCGACCAGCGCGACGTCGATGCTGCCGCCGAGGATCAAGGTGATGAACGCGGCCAGCCCGCCCCAGGCGGCCGTGGCCACCCAACGGGGGTACGGGTGCGGCGCCGTCGTGATCCGCTGCAGTTCCTGCTGTGCCTCTTCGGCGCCGATGTTGCCGCGGACGATCCGGCGGACCAGCGTCTCGGTCTGGGTGAGCCGCGTGTAGTCGAGGCTGCGCGAGCGGACCACGCGCAGCGCCGTCACCGGTGCCATGTCGGTGCCGCGGTGGCAGGTCACGGTGATCGACGTGAAGATCACGTCGACCTCGCAGTGCGGGAGGCCGAGCGCGGAGGTCAGCGCGATGATCGTCGCGGTGACGTCGGAGGCACCGGCGCCGCTCGACATCTGGACCTCGCCGATGCGCAGGACGAGGTCAAGGACGAAGTTGACCGTCGTGTCGTCCGGCGGCTGCGGGCCGATCGCCTCTTCGACGTCGACGGCGGGCTGCTCGGCCGTCGGCGCTTCGAGGATCTGCCAGGCGCGGCGGCGCAGCAGATTCGGCCGGTGCGAGCGAGCCTGGGGGATCGATCGCTCTCCGTCACGCTGGCGCGGCGCTTCCAGCAGCCATTCGCCACGTTCGGGTGTTTCGTCCTGGTTCTTTTCGGCACCGCGTTCGCCGCGCTGGGCTCCCTTGGTGTGCTCGTTGATCTTCATGATCGATCCACCTCCTCACTCTTGTTCGAGGGACTTTCCCGAGGAGCATCGGGGCCGGTGCCCCGACCGTTGCAGGAAACCCGAAGTGGCGTCCACCACGTCGGAGGAAGATCATCGCGGCCGCGCCGGTTTGCGGCACACTGCATGCCATGACGTCCTCTGTGAGCAGGCGTTCCGTTCTCCGCGCGGCCGGTGTCACCGCGGCCGGAACAGCGGTGACATTCACCCTTTCGGGCGAATCTAGCGGGGCGGAGGCCCCGGTTTTCGCGCACGGGGTGGCCTCCGGAGACCCGATGCCCGATTCGGTCCTTCTCTGGACCCGGGTCACGCCTTCGCCCGAAGCCGTTCCGGGGTCCGGGAAAGGGGCGGCGGTGGACGTCCGGTGGGAGGTGGCCGCGGACGCCGGATTCACGCGCGTCGTCGCTCGCGGTCACGTCCGGACGGGACCGGAACGCGACCACACGGTGAAGGTGACGGCGGGCGGGCTGTGCGCGTCGACCGGGTATTGGTACCGGTTCACGTCTCAGGGGAAGGTCTCGCAGACCGGTCGGACCCGCACCGCGCCTTCGCACGACGAGGACGTCGAGAGCTTGCGTTTCGGCGTGGTCTCGTGTGCGAACTGGGCCGTCGGTCACTTCGCCCCCTACGGCTATCTGGCCGGCCGCGACGATCTGGACGCCTTCATTCACCTGGGTGACTACCTCTACGAAGGAACTCCCAACCCTGCGGGTGATCTCCGGCCTTCGGTACCGCCCAACGAGTTGATCACCCTGGGGGACTACCGGCGACGTCACGCGATGTACAAGACCGACGAGCACCTCCGGCGCCTCCACGCCCGGCATCCGATGGTCGCGACCTGGGACGACCACGAAACCGCCGACAACGCCTGGTCCGGCGGATCGCCGTCACA
This sequence comes from Amycolatopsis sp. NPDC102389, assembly GCF_044765885.1. NCBI lineage: Bacteria > Bacillati > Actinomycetota > Actinomycetes > Pseudonocardiales > Pseudonocardiaceae > Amycolatopsis > Amycolatopsis sp. NPDC102389. The sequence continues at coordinate 57,521 of NZ_JBIWKX010000042.1, read as the reverse complement.
CGACCCGGCGACCGAGGGCGCTTGGGCGGACCGGAGGCGGGCCGCGCACCAGGCGTACTTCGAATGGATGCCGGTGCGGCACCGCGGCGACCGGCTGTACCGGCGGCTGAAGTTCGGACGGCTGGCCGACCTCACCATGCTGGACCTGCGGACGTACCGGACCCAGCAGCCCGGCCCGGCTTCGGCGGAGGGCACCATCCTCGGCGCCGAGCAGCGGCGATGGTTCCTGGACGGCCTCGCGCGCGGGACCGCGTCCTGGAACCTGATCGGCAACTCGGTGATGGTCTCGCCGATCAAGGTCCCCACGCTGCCCACCCGCGAACGGCTCGCGCTCGACGGCCTGCTCGAAGGCCAGCCGACCACGGTCAACACCGACCAGTGGGACGGCTACACCGCCGACCGCCGCCGCGTCCTCGACACCATCGCCGCGCAAGGCCGGGGCAACACGGTGTTCCTGACCGGCGACGTCCACTCGTCGTGGGCGAACGACGTGCCGCGGGACGGGACGAGCGTCGCCGTCGAGTTCGTCTGCCCGTCGGTCACCTCGGACAACATCGACGAGCAGCTCGGTGTCCCGCCGCGGACCGGCTCGCTGAAGGTCGAGGCCGCGATCCGCGCGCTGAACCCGCACGTGCGCTTCGTCGAGCTCGACTCGCACGGCCCCTGCGTCCTCGAAGTGACCCCGGAAGCCGTCCGGATGAACTGGTACTACGTCGCCGACCGCCGCGACCCGGCGACCGCCGTGACGTTCGCGCACGCCTTCCGGGCGGTGGCCGGGGAGCCCCGGGTGCGGCCTGCGGGGCGGTGAGGGGGCGCCGATATACTGGGCATGCCCGGGCTGCCCTGGGCAAGGCCGCTATAGCTCAGCTGGTAGAGCATCTGTCTTGTAAACAGAAGGTCAGGGGTTCGAGCCCCCTTGGCGGCTCAAGATCGCGTCACGTTCGGGTTGCTCCAAGGGGCACCAACGTGCGGGGGTTCACGGCGGCATAGAGCCGCGCGCGCAGGCCGCGCCGGGCAAGACCGCGCCGGACTTCCCGCACCGCCGCCCACGCCTGCGGGCCGGAGTGCGGACCGGTGCCCACGCCCGACCACAGTGCGACGTCCACCGTGGAGGCCAACAGGAGTAGTCCGTCCACTGTGGACTGATCGCCGGTGCCGTGCACGGCCGCCGCCAGGTCGCGGACCGTCATGCCGGCGGTACACGGGACGCGGTGTTCGCGCAGCCGGTCTTTGACCTCGCGGCACGCACCGAGCACCGCACCGATGCCAGGCTGGCGTCGTCGCCGCCATGCTCGGACGCCCTTGGCCAGCGGGACCCCGGCGAACCAGGCCACCAGCAGCGCCGCGAGCGCGATCAGGACCGTGCCGAACGGGAACGTCCAGCCGCCGTCTCCGGTGCCGCCTTCGCCGGGCCCGGTATCGCTCCCGGGCAGTGGCCGTTCCTGGATCTGCTCGGACGGCGGGAGCTGTGTGCGAGCCTGCGCGGTCACCGCCGCGAGGCTGTTCGCGCCGCCGGTTCCGGTGCGCGCCGCGCCGGTCGGATCCAGCGCCACCCAGCCGACGCCGGAGACCGCGACCTCGGGCCAGGCCACGACGTCGCCGTTGTGGACGGTGTAGCCGCCGCCTGCATCGGGTTTGTCCGGTGTCCGGAAGCCGACGACCAGCCGGGCCGGGATGGCGAGCGTCCGCGCGAGGACGACGTACGCGCTCGCGAACTGCTCACTGGTGCCCAATTTGGTCTCGAAAAGGAACTTCCGCAGCTGCGGCCAGCTGTGCCCGGCCGGCAGATCGGCTCCGGTGGCCAGCCGGTAGCGCTCGCGCAAGAACCGCTCCAGCGCGAGCGCGGTCCGGAAGCTGGGGCGCAGCCCGCCGACGGCTTCCCGGGCCAGCTGGCCGACTTCCGGGGGGACGTCTCCGATTCCCGCGAGACCGCCGGGCGCGGACGAGTCGAGCGTGGCGTCGAGCAGATCCGCCGGGTGGATCTCCGGCGACCACCAGCTCAGGGTGTACTGCCGCGGGCTGTCACCGGGGCGCGGCAGCCAGAGGGTGCCCTGCGCTTCCTCGACCAGTGGCGCGATCCCGCCGACCGCGGCCGGCCAGGTCTGGCTGGGCAGCCACGGTCCGGTCAGGCCGCTCGTGGTGATCGTCGCCGAGCGCCGGTGCGTGGGCACGGCCACCGCCGGACCGGGCGCGAGTTCGGTGCCGAGCCGCCGGTAGCGGCTGCCGGGCATCCAGTTGACGCCGTCGAAGTCGTCGAGCACGACCAGTGGCCAGCGGTCGGTGTCGGCGTCGCCGCGGAAGGAGAACACCGGCGTGCCCGGATGTTCCAGCCGGTAGGCCAGGTCGTCGAGCGGGCTCGCGACCCGCGCGTCGAGCTCGGCGAGCTGGTCTTGCTTGAGCGAGTACGCCGGACCGGGCGCGGGTACGAGCAGGTTCGCGACGAGCGCGCCGCCGACGCCGAGCACGACCGCGGGCGCGGCCAGTGCCAGAGCGGGAACCTTGCCTCGGTGACCCTCGGCGTCCGCCTGCGGCATCAGGACGAACACCCCGCCCGCGACGGCCGCGTACCCGAGCCCGCACAAAAGGGCGGGGAAGCCGGACATCGCCTGGAAAAGCTGGCTCACGACCACGACCGTGAAGCTCGGCAGGAGGGCCAGGATCGGCCGCCGCAGCTTCAGCAGCTCCACACCGAGCACCCCGGCCAGCAGCGCCAGCAGCGGGACGAACAGCAGCGCGGACGGCTCCGGTCGCGCCGGCCACGTCGACTGCAGCGCGATCCGCCAGGATTCGGTGACGCCGTCGGCGAGCGCGGAAAACGTTGCCCCGGTGGGAAAGCCGGAGGCCGTCGTGGAGTAGAGCACGGTCTCCACGACACCGGCCAGCCCGACGATCAGCAGCAGCAATGGCCGCCACGGCACCAGGGATTCCCACCGCGAGCACAGCTCGGTGACGCCGTAGGCCAGTAGCAACGGAACGCCGAGGGGGACGAGCAACGTCGTCACGCCGAACACCGGGGCGAAGAACAGGCCCGCGACCATGGCGGCGAGCAGGATCAGCGCGACGGTGAGCCGGTTCATCCCGCCACCTCGTTCCACTTGCGGACCGCGTGCGCGGCGTCGTCGGCGTTGATCACGCGGACGCCGGGAACGGCGATCGGTTCGGTCGCGGCGAGATCGACGAGGAACAGCGAGGAATAGCGAGGCCGCAGGGCGGTCAGCCCGTCCAGCCTGCCGGTGGTGACGGCCATCAGGCAGCCGCCCTGGTCGCGCGCGGCCGCCAGCTCGCGCGTCACGAGCGTCTCGCCGGTGTCCTGGGCGATCTGGCACAGCTCGTCGAGCAGAAGCCGCGAACCGAGCGGGCCGCCGGCGGTGGTGAGGTCGAGGCCGCCGGAAGCGACGAGCCGGGTGTGGTGCCCGGCCATCGCGGACGCGTGCAGCAGTGACGCGGCGACGTCGACGGCTTCTTCGAAAACCTCGGGCGTGAAGGACGAGCGGCGGGTGTCGAGCAAGAGCGTGAACCGCGGCTGCTGCGGATCGGTGTAGTCACGGACCATCATCCGGCCGGTCCGCGCGGTGGCCTTCCAGTGCAGGTGCCGGACTTCGTCGCCCGGCTGGTATTCACGGACGTCGCGGATGTCGAGCGAGCCTCGCAACGAGTCGGTCGTGCCGCCCTCGTGGTGATGGCGCGGGTACCCGCCGGTCAGCGCACGCGCGGGATGCCGGCGCGGATGCACCCAGAGCTCCGCGGTCTCCCCGGCCGAAAGCCGGTTCCTGGCCAGGCCGAACGGGTCGACGCGGTGCAGCGCCAGCGGCCCGACCGGGAGCCTGCCCCGGTGCCCGGTCGGCAGTTCGTAGCGATAGGTGGCTTCGGCGTCCTGGGCGAGCGACCGGACCCGGACGGTCTGGACGGCGGCGCCCGCCTTGTCCCTGGCGTCGAACCCGCGCTGACGTCGCCCGGCGCGATTGCGGATCGTCAGCTTCGCCAGCGCCGGGCGTCCGCGTTCGACACGTTCCGGATAAATCTCGCGGGTGACGTCGACGCGCAGACCGCGTGCGGTGACGACGACCGCCGCGGCCACGGCGGCGAGCCCGACCACGCCCAGCACACGGAACAGCGGGTAGCCCGCCCACTCGGCGACCACGAGCAGCAGTGCCGACACCACGAGCAGGAGCACGCCGCGGGCGGTCAGCCGCATGGTCAGCGGCCCGCGTGGTTCATCGCCGGCGCCGGGACGGACGCGAGCACTTCGGCCACGATGTCCGCGGGACCGCGCTGGTTGAGCTCGGCCTCCGCGGTGAGCACGAGCCGGTGCGCGAGGACCGGGACGGCGACTTCCTTGATGTCGTCGGGGGTGACGAACTGGCGGCTTCCGGTCGAGGCGATCGCCTGCGCGGCCCGGACGAGCGCGATACTGCCGCGCGGGCTCGCGCCGAACCGCACGGCGGGATGAACCCGGGTGGCCGCGGCGATCCGCGCCGCGTACTCACAGACGGCCTGATCGAGGTGACCGGCGCGGACCTCGGCAATGGCGTCCAGCAGCATCGGGATGTCGACCACGGCGGGCAGTTCGTCGGCCGAGACACCGGCGCGGTCGCCCATGATCACCATGACCTCGGACTGGAGATCCGGGTAGCCGACGGAAATCCGCATCATGAACCGATCGAGCTGGGCCTCGGGCAACCGGTAGGTGCCCTCCATCTCGATCGGATTCTGGGTGGCGATGACGAGGAACGGCCGTGGCACCTCGTGCCCGACGGCGTCGACCGTGACCCGCCGCTCGGCCATCACCTCGAGCAGCGCGGACTGCGTTTTCGGGGTACCACGGTTGATTTCGTCGGCGACCACGATATTGGCGAAGACCCCGCCGGGGTGGAACGCGAACCGCTCGTCCTTCTGGTGATAGACGGTGACGCCGGTGATGTCGCCGGGAAGCAGGTCCGGGGTGAACTGGATCCGGCTCCAGCTTCCGCCGATACTGCGGGCGAGACAGCGGGCCAAGGTGGTCTTGCCGAGGCCGGGGACGTCCTCGATGAGCAGGTGCCCCTCGGCGAAGAGCGCGGCCACGGCGAGCCGGACGATCTCCGGCTTGCCGCGGATCACGCCCTGGATGTTCGCCGCGATCAGCTCGAAGGCCTCCCCAGCCCTGGACTTGCTCACCTTGCCCCCTGCGAAGTCGATCCCGCTGGACCGTTCGGCCCATCTTGCCACCTGCTCAACGTAACCGGCTAGGTACAGGAACGGGATAGCTGCGGTACATCGGGCGGCTGGGGTCGTGACCCTGGTGACGGCTCGTGAAGACCGGTGCGAGGAGTCGACTGCTCGAGGTGAGGCCACTCCCTCGGAACCGCAGGATGAAAAGGGCTCACTGCATTCTCTTCTCGGCAACGCCGATCGCCCAGATGACAAACGAAACCGGAACGTCGTTTCTGCGAGGATTGACGCTCGCGACCGCATCGCTCCAGGACCCGCCGTCTGGGACCGAAATTGCGATGACCGCTTCATTTGACCGCCAGGCAGGATCGCGAAATTCAATCACATGCTCGCCCGATGTGGCATCGTCAAAATCGACCACTTCAATTTCGCTACCGTTGAATACTTCTTTCATCTCAGTCGCCCTTCGATCAGTCTAGAAAGCCAGAGAACTCGCCGCTCGCCGAGAATCGGACGCCCTGGCCGTCGGGGAGGCGAACGTCGATGGTCTCCCCAAAGACCCCGTTGATCCTTCCATAACCACTGGAAACGCGCGCATCAGGGTGAGTCAATATTTCGTCCAAGACGTCCCGGCCGAGTGCATTCCAGGCTGCCGGATTCTGCTTGCCGGAAGGGATGGGCCACTGTCCGGTGTTCGTTTTGCGCCCCGCATGCTTCGCAAGCGCATTGCCGGCCATCTCGAATTCGCCTCGGGCATCTTTGGGGTCCAGCTTCCGGCCCGAGCTGGAAGCGCGGTCCAGGTCCAGGTTGGCACAGCTCTCATCACCCGCGTTGTGGGTGAGGACGTCTTGGCCGCCGACGTTGACGTAGTAAGTGTGCAGGCCCTCGACGGTGAGGTTGTGGACCTGTTGCTGTTGTGTCCACTCGTGCACGGCGACGACTTTCAGCACGCGGCCGTCGGGGGTGCGGAGCAGATTGCCGCGGTCCAGGTCTTCGGCGTCGGTCCAGCGGCCGGTGTCGGCGACCCAGAACGGGTGTTCGTCGGTGGCGGTGACGGTGCCGGTGGCGTTGCCCTGGTCGCCGTCGGTGTCGACGGTGATCCGTACCAGTTCCTTCAGCCCCTGGCCGGGAATGAGGTTGATCACCGGCCGTGCCTGGGTGAGGCCGGTGACGGGATCGGTGGAGAGCACGCGGTCGCCGAGGGTGACTTGTTCGATCGGTTTGTAGGTGCCGTCGGCCAGCAGGACCGGGGTGCCGGGTACGAAGCTGTTCGGCGTAGGACACCGGGTCGCGGCGTCGTCCCGGTCCCGTGCCTCGGGGGTGTTGTCCTTTCGGGCTTCCGGCGTGCGGTCGTTCGGGCGCTGCCTGGATTCGCCGCCGCCGGAAGTCCGAGAGGACGGCGTGTCGGCTGGGCGGCGGACAGGGGAGTTGGCCCGGGGCAACGTGGGTAGTTGCGTCACCGGGTTCGGGAGCACCCTGCTGCCGCGCCGATCGCCATCGTTCGGCGAACGGGAAGTCGTCCCTGGTGCGGTCGTGTCCGTCTTGGAGCCCTGAGCGCCGGCCGGTGGCGCACTCTCGGCTCGATCAGGCGGGTTCTGATGGTTCGGCGTCTCCCGGGCGCCGGTACCCAGATCCGGTCCACGCCCTCCGGGCAACGCATCGACCGCGTTGAGCACTCTCTTGCTGACGCCGACACCGGGGATGAACATGGTGCCGATGTCGACCGCCGCGCGGCCGATGACCCGTTCCGGTTTGTCGCTGTTCCAGTCCTCCTTGTACGGACGGATGACTTCTTCCACGACTTTGCCCGGGTTTCGGACGACGTCCTCGATCGCCTTGCCGCGTTCCTCGATGCGTTTGTTGGCCGCGCGCCACTCATCACTGTCCGGATCGGCCTCGGACCACGTCGTGGCGTCCTGGTTCGCGTCGACGAAGCCCTTGATAGCGGGCGGAATCGACTCCAAACCGTCCACGACGGTTTCCCGGGCCTCGTCGAGCACGTTGCCGACCCAGTGGTCGTCCGGGTCCTTGATGGTGACCGGTCCGGTCCGGGCGGGGGTGTTCTTGGCCATCCCGGGGAATTCCTCGGCCTGCTTACGCGTGGTGCCGGCGGTCAGCAAATTGTCGAGGTTTTCGCGCTGCCCGCTGCGTGCTCCCGCGCTTTTGCCGCGATCGGTGACCACGGTGTTCGGCAGCATTCCCGGAAGCCGGTCACCGCTATCGGACTTCGGCTCGTCGGTGAGTACCTCGCGTAGGTGATCCGGCCCGGGAGTGCTCTTCGTCTTCTGAGCCCGCGACTGGTCCTCCCGGGCCTTCCGGATATCCGCGGACTGCCGTCGCGCTCGCTCCGGAGACGGTGACGTCCTGGCAACCCTCTCCTCTAGCGTCTCCTCCTTTTTCTTGTCGGCGGGACGGGACAAATCCATGGGAAAACGTTCCGTCGGTTCAGGTCGGGAACCCGCCGACGTCAGATCCTGGATGAGCTCGCGAGCGCCGCCCCCTGCTCCGCGCGCGCCTCCGTCACCAGTATTGCGCGAATTCGACGCCTCTTTGTCTTTCTTCTCCTTCGCTGATCGGTCCTCTCGGGCTTTCCGGACGTCCGCCGCCTGCTGCCGCGCTCGCTCCGGAGTCGGCCCGGTCAGCCGGCCCGCCGGCGACTCCGACTTCTTGTCCTCTGTGGACGATCGCCCGGCGTTTCTGGCGGTGATCCTTTGCGGTGTCTCGCGCTTCTCGGTCTTGACGACCTTTGCCGTGGTCTTCTCTTTCTCCTTCGCTGATCGGTCTTCCCGGGCTTTCCGGACGTCCGCCGCCTGTTGCCGCGCTCGCTCCGGAGTCGGCCCGGTCAGCCTGGGCGCGGGTGCCTCCGCCTTCTTCGGGCTCGGATCTTTGGCAGGTGGCTGACCGGCGGTGTCCCTGGGCTCCGCGTGCGCGTCCGTCGCCCCGAGCACGCCGAACACCGCGGTCAGGACGCCGCCGGCCACCGAGTAGAGGATGGCCCTCGTCGGGTCTGCTTTGTTGTTCACCACTGTCCTCGTTTCCGTACGGATCCGCGCCATCGGCTCAATGCGTTCGCTCGTAGACTTCTTCGGCCAACGAGTGGCCCATCAGGCCGCCGAAGACGCCCGCCACCACGCCGATCGCCAGACCCAGCGGCGAAGTCACCAGCGCACCCGCCGCGATGCCGAAGGCCAGCGAGCCCGTCGCGCCGCCGAGACCCGTGTAAGCGCCGAGGCTCAGCGGTTCCGGTTCGCAAGCGAGGTATTCCGCTTCGTCTTCCGGGCAGGGCTCGAACTCGTCGGCAGGAGGAGGTGGTGGCGCGTCTTCGTGCTCCCAGACGTCTTGCGGGATCACGATGTACTGGGTGGGTTCAAGCGTGGTGGTCATCGCGTCACCAGGCGTTGGCGGAGACGGTGCCGTTGGTCGAGGTCGCGCTGGACCACGAGGAAGCGCCGTTGCCCGACGAGCTCGCCGTCTTCGTGACCGTGTTGCCCGACTTGTGTGTGGTCTTCGAAATCGTCTTGCCTCCCGCGCGAAGGGCCTCCAGGCGCTTGACCAGATCGTCGGGGAGGTCGGACTTCTTGATCCGGTCGTGCTTGGACTTGTGGTCGTGGCAGGGCTTCTTGCCCGGCTTCATCTCCTCGCGCAGCTCTTTCAAGTCCTTTTCGGACTGTGCAAGCCGCTTCTTGGCGTCACGCAACGACTTTTCGGCGGTCTTGACGGTCTTGCGTGCCTCGTCGACGGCCTTGATCGCGGTGTCCAGTTTCGGGGTGGCCGGAGCGATCGCCATCCGCACGGGAGACGCGGTCGGCGCCTTGGCCGCGGCCTGCACCACGAACCGCTTCTGCTGAGGCGCCTGTCGTACCTTCTTCACCTGCGGCTTCGACAACGCCACCGGTACGGCCGCGCGATGGGCCGCGGCGGGCTTGACGTGGTGCACGGGTTTGGGTGCGGCCTGCTGCGCGGGCGCCGCGTGTGCCTTCGGCAACGCGTTCACCGGCTTCGGCGCGACCGGCGCGGCTCCGGGCGCGGGAGCAGGTGCCGGCGCTGGGGCCTGTGCGGGTGCAGGGGCCGCGCTGTCGTCGTTGCTGTCCACCAACGCGTTCGCCGTCGTCGCGCCGAGCGCGGCGGTCGCCAGCCCGGCCACTCCGTAGACGGCCGCGCGCCGCAGATTCCGCTTCATGTTCGCCTCCTTGGTCGTGGGGCGTGGAGAAACCACCGCCGTGGCGGAAAGAGTGACCCGAGGGGGTCCATGGCGGATACATCCGCGGTACATCGGGATTCGCCGTCGACGGCCCGCGGATGACAGACTGGGAATGATGGAAGACGACGAGCTGGTGCCACTGGGCGAAGGCCCGGCCGCCACCGTGCTGGCCGGAATGGACGAGACGACCGGCGAGGCCTTCGCGCTCAAGGTGTATCCCGGTCGCGTCGACCGTCACACCCGCGCTGAGCTGGAGAAGGAACTCTCCGCGTTGAACTCGCTGAGCGGGCTCGACACGGTCCTGATCCCGCTCGATGCGAAGGAATTGCCCGACGGCCGGTTCGCCGTCCGGATGGAACTCTGCACGCAATCGCTGGCCGAACTCGTCGGGGCCTTCGGGCCGCTTTCCGTCCAAGATGTGCTTTCCCTGGGCGAAGCCCTCGCGACGACGTTGGCCGCGGCGCACCAGGCCGGCGTCGTGCACGGCGGGATGACGCCCGGCAACGTCCTCTTCCGCGCGTCCGGCGCACCGGTGCTGGCGGACTTCGGGCTCGCGCTGCGTCAGTCGTTCCCCGGCGATTCCGACGTCGGATTCCTCGCGCCGGAAACGATCACCGACGGCGTCCGCGACGAACGTACCGATCTCTACGGTCTCGGTGCCCTGCTGTACTTCGCGCTCACCGGCCGTTCTCCTGCGCGGGAAGAGCCGGGCGAGACCGCGGACGAGCTGACGCTGCGCCTGCTCAGCGGGCCGGTGCCGCCGATCGACCGGCCCGGCCTCCCGGCGGGCCTCGGTCCGCTCGTGGCCTCACTGCTGGCGCGCGACCCCGGAGTCCGCCCGATCGACGCCACCTTGGTCGCTACCCGGCTCGGCGCGACGCCCGGCACCGCGGCCACCCCGCGTCCCCTTGGCGCGCCGATCCTGGACTATGGCCCGGAGCACGCGAAAACCCGTCGTAAAGGGAAAACCCGGCTGATCGTCGGCGTCGCGGCCGGGGCCGTCGTCCTCGCCGCGGCGGCGGTTTTCGTGTTGCAGAACCGGCCACGTGAGCTGAACGTGCCGCCCGCGAGCGCCGAACCGGTGACCAGCGTGCCCACCACGACCGCCGACCCCGTGCGACTCGAGCTCGCCGATCCGGTCGACCACGGCGACTACGTCCAACTTTCCTGGCGCAGTAACGGATCCACGCTGCACTACGCCGTCATCGTCGCGGGCGTGGACCTGCCGCGGAAGACTCACTACGTCGAGAGCGGCACGGCCTACCGGGTCGATGTCGAGCCCGGCCGGCAGTACTGCTTCGTCGTCCAGGCGACCGACAGCGTGCGTTCCTACGAAAGCGAGAGCAAGGGCATTCGCGGCGCCCGCTGCGTTCGCTAGCCCGACTGCCAGGTGATGACGTTGGACTTCACGCCGGTGTTGGTGACCACCCACACCTGGTTGCCGACCTGGCCGAAGTCGAACGCCTCGAAGGTGAAGTTCCCGCTGGCCGGGATGTCGCACGAGCGGCCTTCGTTGCTGTAGTCCGGATCGCTCGACCACGGCCTGACCTTGACGCGGGTGCCGGGGGTGAAGCCCTTCATCACCACGTGGATCTTGGCGCACGCCGGTGCTTCGCACGTCTTGTCGTAGGTCCCGGTCTTGCCGCGGCTGATGGTGATCGTCGGCTTCGGTCCCGCGGGCGGGGAGACCCTCGCCGTGGCCGGGGCACCTCGTCCCGCGCGGTTCTCCGCCGCGACCGTGATCGTGTACGTCACGCCGTCGCGCAGGTTCGGGATCGACGTCGAGCGCGCGCCGCCGCCGAGCGCGGCCGAACCCGCGCCCGATCCGGACGACGGCGTCCACGACACGCGATATCCGGTCACCGCCGCGCCATTCGGTGTCGCCGCCCCCCAGGTGACGCTCGCCGTCGTGCCCGCCAAGGTGGCGCGGAGACCGCTGGGAAGGCCGGGCGGGCTCGCCGCCAGCGCCTTGGGGGACGTCGCAGGCGGTTTCGGTTTCGACTGCGACGGTGGCCGGTCGCCGCCGTTTCCCCGTTGCGGGGGCAGTTGGGTTTTCGAGGACGGGGGCACCGTCGTCGGCTGCGGGACCGGCGGTTTGTCGGCGGTCACCGCGACCTGCGCGACCGTGCCCTCGGGATCGACCACGAGGACGTGATTGCCTTGCGCGCCTTCGATGTAGACCCGTTTGTCCTCGCCGCGCGAGAGCTTCGGCGACCCGTTCTCCGGCGGGATCGGCATCGAGTGCCGAGGCAGGCCGTCGGGAGAGTAGGTGACCACGGTGTTGCGGGTCAGATCGAGCAGGACGACCGCCGACGACGAAGCGGTCGGCCGCGAGTACTGGCCATCGGACAGGTCGATGGTCTTGGGCGGGCCGGGGTCGCGCCCGGCGCTCAGGCCGCTCGCGTCGAGGAAGTACAGCTTGCGCAAGCCCGGCTCGAGGACCGCGATCCGTCCGGCCGCGTCGGCCGAGGCGATCTGCGCGGCCGGGCTGAACGAAGCCTTCAGCGGCAGCGGCTTTCCGAGCCCGGCGTCGGTGACGGTCTGCAGGGTGCTCGCCGTGGTGTCGACGAACGCCGGGGTGTCGCCGACGACGGTCAGCGCGCCGGTATGCCCGCGGGCGGCCTGCACGGCGCATCCGACGGCGTGGGCGCCCTTCGCCAGCCGGCACAGCTTCCCGTCGCCCGTGCGCTGCAGCCAGACCGTGCCGTCCGAAGTGGCGACCGGATCGCCGAGGGAGCCGCCCGTGTCGATCGACGCGAACTCGTCGCCGAGCCGGACGACGCGCCCGGCCTCGCGGAAGACGAGGTACGGTCCGCCCGCGGTTTCGAGCAGGACCGGCCGTTCCCCGGTCACCGGCTGGTCCACCGTGCGGCTCACGGTGAGATCGGATTTGCCGAATTCGATGATCCGCCGCTGGCCGACCACGTACGCGCTCGTGTCGCCCTGGACCACATCGGAGCCGGGCTCGAGACCCGGCACGGCGGCCTGGGCGTCCACACTCCGGTTGGCACCGTTGACGAGGAAGACCAAGCCGAGGGCGGGGCTGGCGACCCAATGCCCGGCTTGCGTGAGCCCCAAGCCGGGGACCGGTTTCACCGCTCCGGTGGCGACGGCGACCACGAGGGCCACGCAGGTCGCAGCCAGCACAGTGAGCGGCAGACGCCGCTTGAATCCCCTCTCCGGCACTGACCGATCATAGAAGAACGAGGTACAGAATGGAGCCGCTCGGATACATTTCGCGGTCAGGGCGCTTCCGGCAGCTTCAGCTCGAAGATCGCGCCGCCTTCTTCGGCGTTGTACACGCGCAGCCTGCCGCCGTGCGCGAGCGCGACCCATCGCACGATCGACAGGCCGAGCCCGCTCGACCCGCCACCGCTGGTGAACCGGTCGAACTTCTCCTCCGCGACGGACGAGTCGATCCCCGGCCCGCTGTCGGCGACGGTCACCTGACCGCCGGCGACGGTGACGTGCACGACGGCCTCGTAGCCGGGACGCCGTCCGTAGCGCAGCGCGTTGTCGAGCAGGTTGGCCACCGCGCGCTGGACCAGCGTCGGGTCGGCGGAGACAGTCGACGGCGCCGCCACCAGCGTCACCTGCGCGCCCTCGGCCGGCGTCTCCGCCACGACGCTCGCGACGAGCTGGTCCAGCCGCACCGGCTGGATGGCCAGCGATTCGACCCCGGCCGCCAGCCGCGCGCGTACGAGCAGGCCGTCGATGATGCCGCCCATCCGCGCGGCGAGCCGGACCGTCCGTGGCAGCAGTTCGTCGCTCTCCGCGGGGTTGCGCAGCGCCGCTTCGGCCAGCGCGCGCAGCGCCGCGACCGGTGTGCGGAGATCGTGCGCGGTCTCGGCGAGCAGGACCTCCTGTTGCTGGAGCGCGGTGGTCGCGGGCCGGATCGCGCGTCCGGACAGGACGTGCCCGGTCACCCCGATCGCGCCGAGCAGGAGCACGCAGCCGCCGATGACCAGCAGTTTCAGCTGGTCATGCGCGGCGAGGGCGTCCCGCGCGTCGGCGACCGCGACGATGGCGCCGGCCTCCTGGTTGTTGCGGTTGCGGAAGGGCTCGACGCCGACGCGGACCATCTCGCCCGCGGTCCCGCTGCTGTAGCCGTTGAGCACGGCCCCGTTCCGCGCCGACAGGTCGGCGAAGGTCTGTAGTCGCTTGGCATCGACCGCCACGCAGGTCCGGCCGCTCGCGTAGGGCGGGAACGCGCCCGCGCCGCTGGGCAGGATCACGAACTGCGGGCATTGCCGGTTCACCTCGTCCTGGCCGACGTAGGTGGTGGTGATGGTGTCGCCCTCGCCCATGATCAGCCGTTTGACCGGTGCGGTGACGCGGGCGAGCTCCGCGTCCAGCTGGACTTCGCGCTGCTGCAGGTCGGCGCTCACGGCGAGCCATGCGAAGACCACGAGCCCGGCGGCGTTCAGCCCGGTGAACAGCCAGGTGAGCAGCCACCGCAGGCGGCGGAGGCGATCGGCCGCGGAGCCCTTCACCGGGCCGCGATCCGGTAGCCGCGGCCGCGGACGGTGTCGATGACCTCGGGATCGCCGAGCCGCACCCGCAGGCGCCGGATCACCACGTCGACCACATTGGACATCGGGTCGGTGCTGGTGTCCCAGCAGTGCTCGATCAGCTCGTCGCGCCCGACGGCCTGATCCGGCCGCGAGAGTAGGTACTCCAGCACCGCGAACTCCTTGTCGCTCAAGGTGAGCAGCGTGCCGCCGCGGCGCACCTGCCGCCGGGCGCAGTCCATTTCGAGGTCCTCGTGGCGCAGCACCGACGGCCGTCCGGCGCCCGCGCGGCGGTAGAGCGCGTGGACCCGGGCGCTCATCTCGGCCACCGCGAACGGCTTCACCAGATAGTCGTCGCCGCCGTGCTCGAACCCGGCGACCCGGTCGGCGAGGCTGTCGCGCGCGGTCAGGAACAGCACCGGTACCGCCCAGCCCTCCTGGCGGCGGCGGTGAACGTAGTCGATCGAATCGCCGTCCGGCAGCATCCGATCGAACACCGCGCACCCGAACCCGCCCGTGGCCAGCTCGGCGTCGGCCTGCGCCAGGTCACCGGCCTCGCGGACGGGCAGGCCGCTCCCGTGCAGCTCGGCGGTGATCGCCACACGGAGGTCTTCGTCGTCCTCCACGACGAGCACGCGCGCCGTTGTCATCGGAACCTCAGGTACATCGCGCGATCGTAAGACGACACGAAGCAAGGGGGTGCGAGCATGGTGCTCTTCCAGGTCCTGGGGCCACTCGAGGTGCGTGGCCGCGACGGCGTCACGAGCAGGCCGGCCGGCGGGAAACCCGCCACGGTGCTGGCCGCGCTCCTGGTGCAGCCTAACGCGTGGGTCGCGGTGGACCGGCTCATCGAGAACACGTGGCAGGAACAGGCCGCGCCGGCTTCGGCCGAAGCGAACCTGAAGACCTACATGTGGCAGCTGCGGCGGCTGTTGCCGGAACACGACGACGGCCCCCGCATCGAAGGGCGGGCGGGGGCCTATCGGCTGCACGTCGGCCCCGGCGAGCTGGACGCCGATTGTGCCGCGGCTCTTGCCGATGACGCCTCGCGGGCCCTGGCCGCGGGAGCGCCGGGAACCGCGTTGACTCACGTAGAGCGGGCTTTGCGGCTGTGGCGGGGACGGCCGTTCGAGGGGTTGGACGTCCTCGCCGACGACGCCGTCGAGCGGCTCGACGAGGTGCACCGGCGGCTGCGTGAGTTGCTCGCCGAGGCCCAGCTCGGGCTCGGGCGGACGGCCGACGCGGTGGCCACGCTGCAGGCACTGACCGCGGACGACCCGCTGCGCGAAGACGTCTGGGCGCGGCTGATGCGGGCGGAGCACGCCAGGGGACGGCCGGCGCGGGCGCTGGCCACGTTCCACCGGGCGCGGCGGCTCCTGGCCGCCGAACTGGGGGTGCGCCCGGGACCCGAGCTGATGAAGGCGTTCCGGGCGGTGCACGGTTCCGGGGCACCGGACCGGCCGCGACGGGAGCTGCCGCGGGCGGTCGAGCCGCTGGTGGGCCGGGAGCGGGAGCTCGTGACCTTGGGCCGGGCACTGACCGGGTGCGCGCCCGCGGTCGTCGTCACCGGTGCGGCGGGGGCGGGAAAGACGGCGCTCGCGGTGGCCGCGGCGCATCGGGTCAGCGAACGCTTTCCCGACGGCCAGTTCTTCGTCGATCTGCACGGCGGATCCGTGCCGGTGACGACCGCGGCGGTGCTGGAACGGCTGTTGCGCGGTCTCGGTTTCCCGCCCGCGCTGATCCCGTCCGATGTGGACGAACGCGCCGCGCTGTGGCGCTCGGAGCTTGCCGGGCGGCGGGTGCTGCTGGTCTTCGACGACGCCGCGGACCGTGGCCAAGTCGCCGCACTGCTGCCCGCCACCGGCCGCAGCGCCGCGATCGTCACGACGCGTGGGCGGGAATTCCCGCTCGCCGGGGCCGTGACCGTCCACTTGGGATCCGAGCGGACGTCGTCCGGACAGCTGGAGCGGGTGGCATGACCACCATCCACTATGGACTGTCCCGGCGGCACCTTTCCCCGCTGGGCGAACCACATGCGGACATCGAGGAGGCTCTTTCGGCGGCGACCCGCGAGGTGCTCGTCGTCGCGACGGTGCAGGCGTTCCGCGCAGTCGACCGCGACCACCTGAGGCCCGGTGTGCGCTACCGGATGCTCGCGCCGGTCGAGGCGAGGATCATTCCGAAGGTCGCCAAGCGGCTGGAGGCTTTCGCTTCCCAGGGCGCCGAAATCCGGACCGTGGCCGCTGTGCCGACGGCCGCGCTCGTCGTCGACGGTGAGCTCGCGCTGCTGCCGGGGGACCGGCGCGCGCTCACCGTGTTCCGGCTGCCCAGCGTGGTCCGGACGGTCGCCGAACTGTTCGAACGACTGTGGCCGGCCGGAACGCCCTTCACCCCTGGAACGGTGCGCCCCGCCGAGGCGGAGCGGTCCGGACCGGAGCCGACCGGGCGCGAGCTGGACCTGCTGGCACTGCTCCTGGACGGCCACACCGACGAATCCGCCGCCGCCCGGCTGGGCATCTCCGTGCGGACCGTCCGGCGGATGGTGTCCGATCTGATGAACCGGCTCAGCGCGCGCAGCCGTTTCCAGGCCGGCGCGAAGGCCGCGGACCGCGGCTGGTTGATAGAGCTCGCCGGGTGATCACGCTACGGTCGTCGAGTGCGTGTACTGGTCACCGAGGACGACGAGGACCTGCGATTAGCCGTCGAGGCTTCACTTCGCGGCTCCGGGTTCGCCGTCGATGTCGCCAAGGACCTCCCTGACGCCGACGAGGCGCTGAGCGTCAACGCCTACGACTGCGTCGTGCTCGACCGGATGCTGCCGGCCGGGGACTCCCTCGGCTACGTCGGCGAACGCCGCCGGGACGGCTGGGAGGTCCCGGTGCTGTTCCTCACCGCGCGCGACACGGTCGCCGACCGGATCGCCGGGCTGGCCTTGGCCGACGACTACCTGGTCAAGCCCTTCGCGATGGCCGAACTGATCGCGCGAGTGCGCAGCCTGTGTCGCCGTGGCGATTCAGGAACGGCGCCGGTACTGGATTTCCTCGACCTCCGGCTGGACATCGGCAGGCACGAGGTGCGACGCGGTGGCGTCACCTTGACGTTGACCGGCAAGGAGTTCGCGGTCCTGCACCGGCTGGTGGTCTCGGCGGGCGAGCCGGTCCGGCGACGCGACCTGACCGACGCGGGCTGGGACGAGCTGGTGCCCCCGACGCCCAACGCGCTCGAGGTGCTGATCGCGCAGCTGCGGCACAAGCTCGGGCCGCCGCCCGTGATCCACACCGTGCGGGGCGTCGGGTACGTCCTGCGTGGGTGATCACATCCAGCCCGGGAAACGCTGACCTTCAGGCCTCTTCATGAAGCACTCAGTCCGCTGGCCACTCGTAGGTCAGCTCGTACAGGTGCGCCGGAAGAATGATGTCGTTCATCTCCAGCGGCCTGTCGTCCGTGCTGTAAGCGACGCGGGTGATCGTCATGACCGGCACGCCGCCCGGTAGCTGTAGAAGCGTCACTTCATCAGGCGTCGGCATCCGTGCGCCCACGTGTTCGGCGAAGGTGCCAATGGTGTGCCCGGCTTCCTCGAGGCGTGCGTAAGTGCCACCTTCGCCGGTGTTGACCTTCTCGATTCGGGTGCCGCGCGTCAGTTCGCGCGGGAGGCGCGACACCGCGAGCTGAGCGACCAGCCCATCGGCCCGCATCACCCGATCTCTCACGGTGAGTTCGGTTCCGACGTCCACTCGGAGGAATTCGGCCGCTCGTTCATCGGCACGTTCGAAGCGGACCTTGACGCTGCTCGAAGCAGCGAAGCCCTTGGACGCTGCCTCCGCCAGGAAGGCGCCTTCGTTGCGTTCACGTGCGGCACGGGACAACCGCGAACGTGCCAGGCGCTGGATGTTCGAAGGCGGCCGGACGAACACGCCACGTCCGTGCTCGACGTTGACGACACCTTCGGCGCGCAGGAGATTGACTGCTTCGCGGACGGTCGGCCGAGACACGCCATACGTATCGATCAGTTCGCGTTCGCTCGGAAGCTTGGCGCCCGGCGGGTACTCACCGGCATGGATCTTCTTCCGAAGATCGGTCGCGACTTGCCGGAACGCTGGCACTCCACTCGTGCGATCCATCATGGCAAGCATTCTCCACTGGTCAACTCGTATTGACCAGTTGCCCGGCGCATGTCATCGTTAAGTGGTCATGACGTCATGATAAGTAACGGCGAGGATGCAGCCATGGGGACGAGAGCCATCGAAGCGACAGGCTTGAACCAGGACACCGAGGCCGGCTACGCACGGCGCCACCACACCGAAGTCCGCGTACTCGTCTGCGGGTATTGGCCATGAGCGTCATCCTGTTCCTCGATCAGGCAAGACTTCAGCCGGTTCTTGACGATGTCTGGCATCGAGTCGCCGTGATCAGCTTCGCGGCCGGGACTCTGGCGACTTTGTGTGGCCAGGCCGGCGTCATCGAGTACAGACCGGCCGCATTGCGGCCCGTTGCGCTCAAGACGTGTTGGGAGTGCGACAAGACTTACCGGCGAAACCACGACATCGCCTCGACTCCGGGCTGATCTTCGCGTGTGGCCCCTCGCAACCGTCCTCAGTGCGCCGCCGCGACCGCCGCTTCCCGCGGCGGGCGGATCCGGCTCAGCTGCACGAGGCTGAAGCCGAACAGCAGGACCCCGAGCGGGACGTGGACCGCCGTCACGTGCGCGATCCCGAGGAACACCTGCACCAGCGTGAGTCCGAGGAACACGGCCGCGGGCAGGATCGGCTTGGCGGAGCCGCCGCCCGGCCGCCACACGAGGATCGCGGTGAGCACGTGCAGCATCGCCACGACGAACAGCGTGTAGGCCGTCGCGCTGTGCAGGGTGTGGCCGCTCGGCACGGTCAGCAGGAGACCGGCGGAGATCGGCGTGAGGAAGACGGCCAGGGTCTGCACGGCGATCGCGACGCGCAACGGGGTCGGCATGTGAACTCCTTCGAGTGGACGTGTCGCCACGTGGACGAGGGAGCCACCGGAAACGTGACAGGACGCCGGAATCAGCGAACGCCCACCGCGCCGAGCAACTCCTCGGGTGTTTCGAGCTGCGGCAGATGGCCGGTGCGCGGAAGCACGGTGAACGTCGACGCGGGGACGGCCGCGGCGTAGGCCTTGCCGTACTCCGGGCCGGCGATGCGGTCGCTTTCGCCCCAGATGATGTGCACCGGAAGGGTGAGTTCGCCCAGTCGATCGGCCAGTTCCGGATCGGCCATGGCCGGACCGGTGTAGCCGATCAGTGCCCGCACGTCCGGGCTCGGTCCGGTTCCGGTGCTCGACGGCGCCTTGGCCGGATCGTGGTACGAGTGCGCCAGGAGTTCGGTGCGCGAAAGACCGCTGACGTCGGTCAGCGGGTGATCCGGCACGACGATCCCGATGCCGTCGACGATCACCGCGCCGCTGACGCGCGGGCTTCCCAGCAGGGCGATTTCGGCGGCGAGCCAGCCGCCGAAGGAGTTGCCGAGCACGGTGACGTCCGTGAGGTCGAGCTGGTCCAGCATCGCGACGTAGGCCTTCGCCAGCGCGCGGACGCCGGTGAGTTCGGCGGCTTTCGGTGTGCCGCCGAAACCCGGGTGGGTGGGCAGCAGCACCCGGGAGCGTTCGGCGAGCAGGCCGGCGAAGCCGGTCATCGTCGCGACACCGCCTCCGCCGTGCAGGAGCAGGAAAGGGCGGCCATGGCCGCGATCTTGGAGGGTGATTTCGACGGGGCCGACGCGCAGAGAGGTCATCATCTAAGGAACCTTATATAAGGTTCCTTAGGTAAGCAAGTTGTCTTCGCGAAGGTAGGCTGCCGGGCATGAAGCACCGCCCCGCCGACGTCGCCTTGGCCGTGAAGCGCCTGCAGTACCGCCACCACCGCGCGTTGAGCCAGGCGCTGGCGCCGTTGGGGATCTCGCTGGTGCAGTGGGACACGCTGCGGCATCTGCACCGCACGCCGGACGCGTCGCTGCACGACCTCGCGGTGCTGACCTTCCAGACCGATCAGTCCTTCGGTTCCCTTGCCGCGCGGATGGCCGATCGCGGGCTGATCGAACGCGTCCCGGGGCCGGGGCGGGCCGTGCGCCACCGGCTCACCGACGAGGGCGAGCGGCTGCGTGCCGCCGGGCAGGACCTCGTCGACGGCGTCGTCGAGAGCTCATTCGAGTCTTTGTCCGCCGCTCAGCTCGATCAATTGGGCAAGCTGCTGGACGCCGTCCTCGGTCCCGACCCGGCGGCTTGACATGCAGCCACATGGCTGCCTAATCTGCAAAGGCAGCCGCGAGGCTGCATATCGGGGAGAACGACATGGACGAGGTCTTCAAGGCGCTGGCGGACGCCAGCCGGCGCCGGTTGCTCGACGACCTCAACGCCCGCAACGGGCAGACCCTGCGCGAGCTGTGCGCGGGGCTGGACATGGCGCGGCAGTCGGTCAGCAAGCATCTGGCCGTGCTGGAGGCCGCCAATCTGGTGACCACGGTGCGTCGTGGCCGCGAGAAGTTGCATTACGTGAACGCGGAGCCGATCAACGCGATCGCCGAGCGCTGGATCGACCGGTACCACCAGGGCCGGGTCGACGCGCTCGCCGACCTCAAGAAGGCATTGGAGCAGGAACCCATGAGCACCGACGAATTCGTGTACACCAGCTACATCAGGACCACGCCGGAGCGGCTCTGGCAGGCGCTCACCGATCCGGTCTTCACCAAGCAGTACTGGGGTTGCGAGTTCACCTCGGACTGGAAGGCCGGGTCGACGATGGCCTGGGACCAGCTCGGTGTGAAGCTGGAAGATCCCGAACAGGTTGTTCTCGAGTCCGACCCGTACCGGCGGCTGTCCTACACGTGGCACACCTTCACGCCGGAGTTCGCGAAGTCGGTGGGGCTCGACGACGACGTGTCGGCGAAGCTGCGGGCCGAGTCGCGGTCGAAGGTGACGTTCGACCTCGAACCCGTCGGTGACACGGTGAAGCTGACCGTGGTGCACGACGGATTCCCGCCGGGCAGCACCGCGCTGGAGATGGTCAAGGGCGGCTGGCCGTCGATCCTGTCCAGCCTCAAGTCGCTGCTCGAGACCGGCGAGCCGCTGCCCGAACCCGCGTAACCGGGTCGACCGCGCCCTCGCGATGGGGCACGATGCGGATCGTGCCCCTGGAGATCGCCTGCGACGAGTCCGGGTCCGAGGGCGAGAAACTGATCGGCGGGCAGACCGACGTGTTCGCGCACGCGGGGGTCCGGCTGAGTCTCGAAGAGGCGGCGGCCTGCCTGGCCGAACTGCGGCGAAGGATCCGCTCGCCGGCGGTCGAGTACAAGGCGAACCATCTTCTCCGCACGAAGCATCGCCGGGTGCTCGAATGGTTCCTCGGTCCCCTCGGCCCGGTACACGGGCGGGCGCACGTGTATCTCGTGGACAAGAAGCGGCTGCTGGCGAACGAACTCCGAGCGCTCGTCGGCCCGGGGATCCGGCCGGACGACGAGTTCCTCGCCGCGTTCAACGACGTGCTGCGGACCAGGAACCGCCGGGATCCGGCGGCGGGGTCGTTCTTCGCGATGGCCGGGGACACCGCGGAATTGAGGGCGAAGGTCGCGCGGTCGCGGGACGCCAAGACCCTTGATCCGCTGGTGCCCGCGATCCTTCGCGCCGTCGAGTACTGGAGCGAGGGCGGGGAGCGGGTCTTCCTCGTCCACGACGAACAACCGTCACTGAAAGGCGATCGGCTCGCCCGGATCGAATCGAGTCCGGGATTGGCCGGGGTGCGCTTCGTCGATTCACGGTCGGATCCGCGGGTGCAGGCCGCCGATTTCCTCGTCGGTGTCGCCCGCCGGATCGCCGAGGACGAATTGAACGGCAACGGCGACGAGATATTGACCGGATTGCTCGCGCCGTATGTCGATCCGGCGTCCCTCTGGGACTGATTCACTCCATGGCACACCGAATCGCTCGGGTGGCCGGTTGCCCGGCGAGGCGGCGGGCTGGAAACGTCGGAACGGATCCGACACCGGCCCGGGAGGCAGTCGCAGATGCAGGCTTTCACCTTGCCCGAGTTCTACGTGCCGCATCCGGCCAGGATGAATCCGCACCTCGAAGCGGCGCGGGCGCACAGTATGGCCTGGGCCAGGGAAATGGGGATGCTCGATTCGCCGGCGCCGTCCGGTGACGTCGTCTGGACCGAGCAGGCGCTGGCGAAAATGGATTACGCGCTGCTCTGCGCGCACACCCATCCGGACTGTGACGGGCCGTCCCTCGATCTGGTCACGGATTGGTACGTGTGGGTGTTCTTCTTCGACGACGATTTCCTTGCGCAATTCAAGTACACCCGGGACACCGAGGGCGCGAAGGCTTATTTGGACCGCTTGGAACTGTTCATGACCGGGCCGGGGGAAACGTCACCGGAACCGGCGAATCCCGCCGAAGCCGGGCTTGAGAACCTTTGGGCGCGCACGATCCCTTCGATGTCCGAGGCCTGGCGGCGGCGTTTCGTCACCAGCACGCACAACCTGATGGTCGAATCGCTCTGGGAATTGGACAACATCGACCGCGGCCGGATCGCGAACCCCATCGAATACGTCCAGATGCGCCGTCGTGTCGGCGGGGCGCCGTGGTCGGCGAACCTCATCGAGTACGCCGTCGGTGCCGAAGTGCCGGACAGGATCGCGGCGACCAGGCCGATGGAGGTCCTGCGCGACACGTTCGCCGACGCCGTCCACCTCCGCAACGATCTCTTTTCGTACCAACGTGAAGTGCGCGAAGAGGGCGAGAACTCCAATGCCGTGCTCGTCTTCGAGAAGTTCCTCGATTGCTCCACGCAGGACGCCGCGGAACTCACCAACGACCTGCTGACCTCGCGATTGCAGCAGTTCGAGAACACCGCGCTCGTCGAGGTGCCCGCGTTGCTCATCGAGCGCGACGTCTCGCTGCCGGAGCAGATCAGTGTCGGCCTGTACGTGAAAGGCTTGCAGGACTGGCAATCCGGCGGTCACGAGTGGCATACCCAATCGAGCCGGTACATGAACGAGGACTCGGCCGGCGCCAACGGGCCGGGTCTCGTCCAGCGGGTGCGGCAGCAGGCACCCCCGCCGTTCGCGAAGGTGGGGCATCTGCCGCTGCCGGAATTCCGCATGCCGTACCCCGTGCGCACCAGCCCCCATCTCGCCGCCGCCCGCGAGTACGCGCCGGGCTGGGCGCGGGAGATGGGGATGTTCGACGACGGCGGGATCTGGGACGAGCGCCGGATGCGCGGCATCGACCTGCCGCACTGCGCCGCGATGATCCACGCGGACTCGGATCTCGAGCAGCTCAAGCTGTCGTCGGACTGGTTGACCTGGGGCACTTACGGCGACGACTACTTCCCCCTGGTCTTCGGATTGAGAAGGGATCCGGTGGCCGCGAAGCTGAGCAGTGACCGGCTTTCCCTGTTCATGCCGCTCGACGGCGAGCCGATACCGAAGCCGTCGAACCCGGTCGAGCGAGGGCTCGTGGACCTGTGGGAGCGCACCGCCGGAGGAATGACCCGGCCCGCGCGGGCCGAGTTCCGCCGCGCCGTCGAGAGCATGACCGCGAGCTGGGTCTGGGAGGTGGCGAATCAGGCGCAGAACCGCGTCCCCGACCCGGTCGACTACGTGGAGATGCGGCGGCGGACGTTCGGTTCGGATCTGACGAAGAGCCTCGCCCGGCTGCGGCTCGGCGACGTCGTACCGCCGGAGATCTACCAGAACCGCGTGCTGTTCGAACTCGACACCGCCGCCCAGGACTACGCGGCGTTCGCCAACGACCTGTTCTCGTACCAGAAGGAGATCGAATACGAGGGCGAGGTGCACAATCTCGTCTATGTCGTCGAGCGGTTCCTGGACGTGGACCGGATCGAGGCCCGCGACATCGCCGCCCGGTTGATGAACGCGCGGATGGCCCAGTTCGAGCAGCTCGCCGACGAGGACCTGCCGCGGATGTGCGACGACCTCGGCCTCGGCGACGACGTCCGCGCGGTGCTGACCAGGTACGCGGACAACCTGAAGGACTGGATGTCCGGGATCCTGGAATGGCATCGGAAATGCGTGCGGTACACGCCGGAGGAGCTGGAACGCGTCCACGCTCCCGAGCCGCCGGTGTTCTCGCTCGAGCCGAGCGGGATCGGGATGTCGGCCTGGCGGATCGGGAGCGGGACGCGCTGACGGGCGTTATATCGGGGTATGTCGCGAAAGCCACTTTCGCGACGCCTGATGTCCCGAAAGCCACTTTCGCGACGCCTGAAGTCACGGACTACGCGATCGCCCCTGCGGCCTCAGTAACACCACCAGCCCCAGCGGCTGCGCGTGAAGGACCCCTCCCTCGGCTCAACCGAGGAAACTCGACCTTCACGCCTTCCCAAGGGACGAGCAAGCGCAGCGGAACGCGAGGGGTCAAGGGGGTCGTGAGTGGTAAATTTGGTTTGAAACAAACATAACCAAAAACACAACCCGCACCCCCGGTGGTGGCGCCCGGATAACAACAACCCCGGGTGGGTGTTTCGCGCCGTG
>NZ_JBIWKX010000042.1:0-33128 GCF_044765885.1 Amycolatopsis sp. NPDC102389 | reverse complement strand
TCACATCCGGCCCCGCCGCCTGCTCCGTCCGGGGCTGCGGCGGTGGGTGGGTTGTTGTTGTTGGTTTTTTTTAAGTACTCCCACAAAACACCCCCCCCCCCCCCACTCCGCGCACCCCGGTTCTGGACGCGCTGATCCCTAGAACGCGGTGAGGGTGATCCGCGCGGTCCGCGGGTCCCCGTCGTGCACCAGCGACTCGAAGTGCCCGACGTCGTCGAAGGCGAATCCGTACGCCTTCCCGTCGGCCATCTGCTCGTGCACGATCCGCGAGTAGTGGTCGGTCACGGACTGCTTGTAGAACTGGCCCGCGTCATACGTCGGCTGCGTGTGCAGGGAGCCGAGCGTCGAGCGGTGCAGCGCCGCGCACAGCGTCCGCGCGATCGGGCCGACGACCTGGTCGTTCGGCGCGTGCAGCCGTCCGTCGCAGTTGAAGACGTCGCGGGTGCTCGGCTTGCTGAACGACGCGACCTCGGCGCCCGAGCCGTCGGTGAAGCGCATGACGTCGTCCCCGCCGGTGCGGCCGGTGAACTTCTTGCCGGGTTCGGCCTCGAACGGGACCACGGTCAGCGGTGTCGACTTGTAGGTGTTCCAGGCGCTCGTCACGTAGCCGTCGAGGTAGTTCCCGCTGAACTTGCCGGTGTCGAGCCCCTTGCCCGGCGCGAGGACGCGCAGCCGGTTGTACACCAGGTTCGAGAATCCGGACTGTCCTTGGACGGCGTTGAAGATGTTCTCGCGGCCGCCCGCCTTGAGGCGCCCGGCTTCCTTGTTCGCGCCCGCCCCGTTGGTAAGCCCGACGGCGTGCGGCACGCTGAACATGTCGACCTGCGAGCTGTTGATGAACAGCCCGCCGTTGTCGTAGGTGAATTCGCTCCAGTCGAACAGGATGTCGCGGTTCGGGTCGCCGTCGGCCCACGGCGCGGGCTGCACCAGGCCGTCCGGCGTGAGGAAGAACTTGATCTTCTGCCCGAACGACATGTAGACGCGGCCCGAGAGCATGCGCGGGATCCGCAGCGTGGTCGAGCCGCCGTTGCCGGGGCCCGCGATCGAGACGTCCGGCGCGGGGCTCGGCGGGTTCGCGCCCGGCGGCCACGGGGTGAAGGCGCCGGCGGCGTTGACGTACCCGAGTTTCCCGGTGCTGAGGTTCGTGCCGAGCACGTAGAGATGGACCGCGTCGGAGCGGTTCGAATTGTTCGTCACGGTCAGCGGCAGCGGATCGGGTCCCGCGGCGACCGCGGTGGGCGCCGAAAGCGCCGAAACAGCGGTGACCAGGGGGAGGGCGACCGCCAACGCGGTCAAGACGCGCCGGACTTTCTTGCGGATGCGCACAGTTCACTCCTCGGCGGAATCCCGCCGCGGAACGTGGACGCGCCGCGGCGGTGCTTGCGGATGTCGGCCGGGGGCGCGTTCCCGGCCTGGGCGTGACCTTGGCGAGGGGTCTCGGCACGGAAAGTTACGGCGCGGGTACCGATATGTCCAGACCACTGGTGGGAATCTGTCCGGTCCGCCGCCGGGGTGGACAATTTGTCGCCGACCTTCGTCGATTGAGGTGGCCTGACTTCTCGACTACCGTGGTCTGGGTTCCGTCCTGGACCTCGGCGGCTGGGCTATCTCATCCGTGGGGAGCGGGACATGAACGGCGATTTTCCGGTGCGAAGAACCGGTGGCGGTGAGACGTGGATTTCCCCTGTCGGATGGGACGGCCTCGCCAAGGCCGCGGCGCACGGCGAGCCGCACGGAATGGACGATCTCATGGCCGCGGTCGTGCCGTGGGCGCGCCAGTACGCCGAGACCCGTCTCGGCGGTCATGAGCTGACCTATCTCGAACCGGCCGACGTGGCGCAGGAGATCTGCCTCGCGGTGTTCGTCGCGGTGCCCGGATACGGCCTCCGCGGCGGTTCCTTCCTGTTCCTCCTGCGCGCCATCGCGGCGAACAAGGTCGCCGACGTCTTCCGGAAGGCCGCGCGGAGCAAACAGGTCCTGACCGGGGAACTCCCCGAACATCCGGCCGGGGCCGCGGACGAACCGGAGCAGCGCGCCCTGCGGGCCGACCTCGGGGTCCGGCTCGGCAGGCTGATGCGGACGCTGCCCGTCTCCCACCGGGAAGTGCTGGGGATGCGGGTGATCGGCGAGCTGACGTCCAACGAGACCGCGGCCGCGCTCGGGACCACGTCATCGCGGGTGCGGGTGACCAAACACCGCGCGATCAGCAGGCTGAGGGCCTGCGTTCAGCGCCAAGAGGCTTTGAGGTGAATCCGGATCAACAGCCGGATCAGCGGATTCTCCCGTTTGGTCCGGGTTTCGAGAATGCGAACGCACATGGCCCCTCCAGAGCTCGCCGATGAGAGCCGTCGCCGAGGGCCAGAACGAGCGGTCTCGGTCCCCACCCTAGGCGCGGGCCGGCGGGCCGGAACCGGCTGAACGGACCATTGGTGACTTCGCCTGGCATCCGATCGGCTCTTCGGACTACGGCATTGGTGGCGAGAAGTCGTTCAGAACGCGGCAAAGAGACGAACCCGTGCCACGATGGACGTGGCGCGCGAGCGAGCTGTCCGCGCTGTTCGCTCCTGCCCCCGGTGGGCCCCGTCCGAAAACCGGACACACTGGGAGGCATGCCATGATGTTCCGACGGCATGATCGCGCCGCGCTGGTCTGGGCGAAGATGCGTTTTCTCGCTTCGGAAACCGATTCGGCGGTGACGGTGGAGCACGCCTGCGTCGTGTGCGGGGAAGCCCTCGAGGCGGCCGGTGCCGGGCTCACGCTCGTCGCCGAAAGAAGTTTGCCCGAACCGGTCTTCGCCACCGATGAACGCAGCCGTGAATTGGAAGAGCTGCAATTCACCTTGGGCGAGGGGCCGGCACTCGACGTTTCGCGCGGCGGTATGCTCGTCGTCGTAACCGATGTGACCAGTTCGGAAGCTACACTCCGGTGGCCGATGTTCGCGCCAGAGGCGATCGACAGAGGCGTGAAATCGATCATCGCGGTGCCGATTCAGGCCGGTGCGATCAATTTGGGCGCTGTCGACTGTTATCGCGAATTCGCCGGTATTCCTTCGAGAGAAGGCCAGGCGAAGGCGCTCGTATGCGCCGAGGCGGTCATCACCCTCGCCTTGGCCGATGCCGGCGGGCCCGTTCTCGGCGAAGTGATCGATCGTGAATTCACCGAACACCGCGCCCGAGTGCATCAGGCGGCGGGCGTGGTTTCGGCCCAGCTCGGGATCGCGCTCCCGGACGCGCTGGCGCGCCTGCGTGCCCATGCCTACGCCAACGACCGGAAGCTCGACGAGGTCGCCGAGGACGTCGTGCTGCGCCGGGTCACGTTCCGCCCCAAGACCTGACGGATGTGTGCGGTAAGGAGATACCGGAAAGATGACCGACGTGGCGGCCGACCTGAGGGAAACCTTCGTGCAGCTGGCGGACACCCTGGTGGACGACTTCGATCTCGTCGAATTCCTCGACGTGCTCGCGTTCAGATGCGTCGAACTCCTGGGTGTCCCCGCCGCCGGGCTGGTACTGGCCGATCCACGAGGCGAACTCACCTTGGTCACCGCGTCCGATGAAGAGACCCGGCTGCTCGAACTGTTCCAGGTGCGGAACTCCGAGGGGCCTTGCCTGGACTGCTACGAGAAGGCCGAGCCGGTGACCTGCCCGGATCTGACGCGTGCGCACGGAAGGTGGCCGAAGTTCGCCGTCGCGGCGGAAAACGCGGGATTCCGTTCCGTGTACGCGTTGCCGATGCGGTTACGTGAAGAAGTGATCGGCGCGCTGAACTTGTTCGGCACCGGCCCCGCGTCGCTCGGCGACGAGGAAGCGCGGCTGGGGCAGGCGCTGGCGGACGTCGCCACGATCGGCATTCTGCATCAGCGTCTGGTGCAGCGGAAGGAGATCGTCACGGCGCAGCTGCAGACGGCGTTGAACAGCAGGGTGATCATCGAACAGGCGAAAGGCGTACTCGCCGAACGCATGCGGGTTTCGGTCGGCGACGCGTTCGGCGTATTGCGCGCCTACGCGCGGAGCAACAATCGTAAGATTCTCGCCGTGGCGACCGGGATCATCGACCGCACAGTGGAAATCCCGCGCTGAACGATACCGGTTCGGTGCTTGTCCGCCCCCAGGTGATTCCTAGACTGGATGGGTGTTCTCCCTGGAGCAGCTCGTGAGTTTCGTCGCGGTGGCCGAGGAACTCCACTATGGCCGCGCCGCGGAACGGCTCTCCATGACCCAGCCGCCGTTGAGCAGGCGGATCCAGCTGCTGGAGCGGGAACTCGGGGCCGAGCTCTTCGACCGTACGCACCGCACGGTCCGGCTGACCCCCGCCGGACGGGTTTTTCTCGCCGACGCGAGGAAGATCCTGCGTTCGTCGCACGAGGCGACGCTGTACGTCCGTCGGGCGAAGAAGGGCGAAGTCGGGGTCGTCACGCTCGGGTTCACCGCCACCGCCGCGTATTCGTATCTCGAACGCGTCATCGCCGTGGCGAACGCCGAAGTGCCCGGCGTCGATCTCGTGCTCCGGGAAATGGTGACGGCGGCGCAGGTGGAGGAGCTGCTGGCGGGCGGGATCGACCTCGGCATGATCAGGCCGCCGGTCACCGGCGCCGACATCGCGACCCTGCCGCTGTGGCGGGAACCGCTGCTGGCCGCGCTGTCGTCGGCGCATCCTTTGGCGCGGCGCAAGAAGAATCCCGATATCCACGACTTCGACGGCGAGCCGTTCATCATGTACTCGCCGTCGGAAGGCCGGTACTTCCACGATCTGGTCGTGGCGGTGTTCCGTGCCGCCCGGGTGGCGCCGGAGTACACGCAATACCCCTGTCAGGTGCATACGGTGCTCGCGCTGGTGAAGGCGGAACTCGGGGTCGCGCTGGTGCCGGCCGCGGCCGCGGCGCTCCGGTTCGAAGGTGTGGTGTTCCGCCCGGTGGGCGGTATCGAGGGCCGCCCGGTGGAACTCGACCTGATGTGGCGGCGCGGCAACGACAATCCGGCACTCGGCGCGCTGCTCACCGCCGTCGGCAAGCGGGCGCCGGGCGTCGGCGCTGACCGACGAGGGCCGACCGCGCCATAAGTGTCCACAAGGGACACCTTTCGAGCTGCCAGTGTCCGGTTTGGTCAGTCTGCACGGTTCCGCGACGGAGTCGTGAGTGGCAAAGAGGGTTCTAACCCTCATTGCCACTCACGACCTCGACCAGGATCGTACATGCAGCTATAAACCGGACGCCACGCAGTCGAAAACTGTCCCTTGTGGACACTCAGCGGCGCTTAGGCGTCAGCGGAGAGGGCCCACGCCACGTTTGACTTACCCGTCAAATATCACTCGCGACCCCTAGCCCGGCCAGGCGTCGCCCCATTCGGCGTCGCGGGCCGCGCGGTAGGCCGTGCCGTGCCGTTTGGTGACGATCGTTTCGGTGAGCCCGGAGCCGGCGCACAGGGACAGGCTGACCATGCCCTTGCGTTTGACCGGATGCCGCAGGATCCGGGCTTCGGCGCGTTCGGGCGCCGTGCGGGAGGCGACGACGTAGGAGAACTTCTCGTCCTCGAAGCCGAGCGTGCCGGACTTGAGCTGGCGATGCAGGCCGGTGCGCGGGAGACGCGCGGAGAAATGGCACCAGTCCTTGCCGCGCGGGATCGGGCACGCGTCCTCGTGCGGGCAGGGCGCGACCAGGGAGAGCCCGAGTTCGACCAGCTGATCCCGCGCCTCGGCGATCCGCTCGTAACCCCCGGGGGTGCCGGGTTCGATCAGCACCAGCATCGAGGACTTCGCCGAAAGCCAGCGGACAGTGTCGGCTCGGCGGGCTTCGGGCAGCTCGCCGAGGACATAGGAGAGGGTCACCAGATCGGCCTCCGGCGCGGGCGCCGACGGGTCGATCAGGCCGCGCCGCCAGGTCGAACCCCGGACGGCCTTGTCCCCGGCGTTCTCCGCGAGCCGCCTTCCCAGCGCGATCGCGCCGGGGACCTGCTCGACGACGGTGCTCTCTTCCAGCGACGGCCAGACGTCGGCCGCCGCCCAGATCGCGGCACCGGTTCCGCCGCCGATGTCGATCTGTGTCCGCGGAGCGAACCCGGGAGCGCGGAGGGCGGCTTCGGCGAGGACGGCGTGGACGGCCGCGTACGTGGCCGGCATCCGGTAGCCCGCGTACGCCGCGATGTCGGCTTCGGTCGAGAGGATCGGCGCGCTCGCGGGGGCGTTCTCGCGGTAGCGCGTGCTGAGCCGCTCGACGGACTGCGTCAGCCTGTTCTGCGGATACTTGCCCAGCTCTTCGTCGAGGGCGGAGCGGAGGGTTTCGGGGAGTGCGGCCACGAGGGAACATCTTCTCATGGGTCCTTGACCTGCGGTTTTCCGCCTGCTCGAATACTCGCGGAAAAAAGTTCGGGGACCGTGTCGAAACCTGGGGTGCCCGATCGACGCGTTGATGTGGCCGGGGACGAGCCCCGCCGGGAACGGAGACTTTCGATGCGGTTCATGGTGATTGTCAAGAGCGATGAGAAGACCGACGTGGCCGGCGCTCAGCCGAGCGCCGAGGAGCTGCAGGAGATGGGGAAGTTCAACGAGGAGCTGGTGAAGGCCGGCGTCATGCTCGCGGGTGAAGGGCTGCTCCCGAGCTCCGAGGGTTTCCGCCTCCAGTATTCCGGCACCACCGAGGCCCGCGTCGTCGACGGGCCCTTCGCCGAGAGCAAGGAACTCATCGCGGGTTTCTGGATCCTGCAGGTCAAGGACCGGGCCGAGGTCATCGAATGGATGAAGCGCGCGCCGTTCCGCGAGGGCGAGATCGAGATCCGCCGGATCGCGGAGATGGAGGACTTCGACAACGCGACCCCCGAGATCGTCGAGCACGAGCAGAAGCTGCGGGAGCAGGCCGAGGCGAACTAGGTGTCCAGGGTTGCGGTCGTCGCGCCGACGATGTTGATTGGTCGGCGTGACGGCAACAGCAGACCCCCGTTCGGCGATCGACGCGGTGTGGCGGATCGAATCGGCCCGCCTCATCGCCGGCCTCGCGCGGATGACGCGCGACGTCGGCCTCGCGGAAGAGCTGGCGCAGGACGCGCTGGTCGCCGCGCTCGAACAGTGGCCTGAGTCGGGCGTCCCGAGGAATCCGGGCGCCTGGCTCATGACCACGGCCAAACGCCGGGCCGTCGACACCTTCCGGCGCAACGAGCGGTACGAACGGAAGCTCGGCGAGATCGGCCGCGAGCAGGAGTTCGAGGAGGAACCCGATTTCACCGCGGGCCTCGACGACCAGATCGAGGACGATCTGCTGCGGCTGGTGTTCACCGCCTGCCACCCGGTGCTCTCGACCGAGGCCAGGGTGGCCCTGACGCTGAAGATGATCGGCGGTCTGCAGACGCACGAGATCGCGCGGGCGTTCCTGGCCAAGGAGACCGCCGTCGCGCAGCGGATCGTCCGGGCGAAGAAGACGCTCGGCGACGCGAAGGTGCCGTTCGAGGTGCCCGAGGGCGCGGACAGGGTCGCGCGCCTGTCTTCGGTGCTCGAAGTCATCTACCTGATCTTCAACGAGGGGTACTCGGCGACGGCGGGCGAGGACTGGATGCGGCCGGCGCTGTGCGAAGAGGCGTTGCGGCTCGGGCGGATCCTGGCCGGGCTGATGCCGAAGGAACCCGAGGTGCACGGGCTCGTCTCGCTGATGGAGATCCAGGCTTCGCGGTCCGCCGCCCGTGTCGGGCCGAACGGCGAACCCGTGCTGCTGATGGACCAGGACCGGTCGAAATGGAACCGGATCCTGATCGGCCGGGGGCTCGCCGCGCTGGAGCTCGCCGAAGAACTCGCGGACGGTGCTTTCGGCGTCTACGCGGCACAAGCCGCCATCGCCGCCTGCCACGCGCGGGCGCGGACGGGCGAGGAGACCGACTGGGGGCGCATCGCCGTCCTGTACGAAGGGCTCGGGAAACTGAACCCGTCGCCGGTGATCGAGCTGAACCGCGCGGTGGCGTTGTCGATGGCCATCGGGCCGGAGGCTGGGCTCGAGATCGTCGACAAGCTGACGTCGGAGCCCGCGCTCAAGTCGTACCACCTGCTGCCGAGCGTGCGCGGCGACTTCCTGTCGAAGCTCGGCCGCCTCGACGAAGCCCGCGCCGAGTTCGAGCGCGCGGCGGAGATGACCGGGAACGACCGGGAGCGCACCCTGCTGCTGAACCGGGCCGCGGAGTGCACCCCTCGCGATTAGTCCTCTGAATGCGGTACTCGCACGCGCAACCACCGCATTCAGAGGACGAAACGCGTCAGGCGGGGGCGGGGCGAAGCGCGGTCAGCGCGCGGTGCTGCCCCAGCCGGACGGCCTGGACGGAGCAGCCGAGCGCCAGCGCGGTGTCGTCGGCGGAAAGCCCGACCAGCGACCGCAGCACCATGATCTCGCGCTGCTGGCCCGGAAGGCCCGAAAGCGGGTTCGGCAGTTCGGCGGCGGTGCGGTGGAAATCGTCGACCAGAGCGTGCGTGACGTCGTAGGCGAACGCGAGCAGCGCACGGGCCCCGGCCGCCCCGGCGAAGATCTCGCGGCAGCTGTCCTTCGCGATCGCGTCGGCGATGTCATAGGTGCCCGAACGGCGGCCGATCCGCGCCCGGCAATAGCGCACGACCAGGACGCGGACGGCGTCGACGAGTTTCGAGGCTGTCTCCATCCGCCCACCGGCCTCCTCCGGCCGCCGCGAACCGTGTCCTTCCATCGGCTCCCTCTCCCACCTCTCAGATGAGCACGGCCGAGGGGGAGGGAGGTACGGTCTTTTTGCCCACACGGGCGGGTCAGGCTTCGATGAAGACGATCCGCTCCGGCTCGATCGTCAGGCTCACGGTCTGCCGTTTCACGCTCACCAAGGTCTCGAATTCGGTGGCGTGCCCGTCCGGGACGGTGAACAGGCGGTCGTTGCGCGAATCGAGGAAGTCGGAGAACCCGGCCAGCGAGACCCCGCCGGTTTCGTCGAGCGCGAGGTAGTCGACGAGCCTGCGGAACAGTTTCGGCAGGATCACCAGGTCGTCGGCCAGCTGGCGCCGCGACGAGAGCTTGAAACCGGAGTTCGTGACGTCGTGCGGCCACAGCCCGAGCCCGTTCTGACGGGCTTTGACCGCGGCTTCGGCCAAGGCGTCACGGAGATCGGGATAAAGCAGTGAATAGAACGTCGGGTACACGAGGCCGTCCGCGACCTGCCGGTAGTTCGCGGAGTTCTTCAGCGTTTTGACGTCGAGATGGACCTGGGAAAGATCCGCCGACCGTCCCGGCCGCTGCCCGGGAAAGGCGAACGCCACGGCCCGTCCGTATTTGTCGGCGAGTCGCGTCAGTATGTGACCCGGTACCTTGATCGGGGTCGACGAAGTGACCGTTCCCCGTTCGTCGCGTTCGACTGTTTTGAAGCCGAGGGATTTCAGCAGGTTCGCCGCGGCGGCGTCGGCGAATTCCGCGGGCTGGTGCCACATCCCGCCGGTTCCCCTGGCCTGGTAATGCGTTTCGAGCGCGTCGATCGCGTCGAGCCGCAACTGCATCCCGCCCCGCGAATTGAGCCGGACCTTCAGGCCCGCCTTCTTGGTCGCCTGCGGGTCGTCGGGATAGAACCGCACCGAATCGCCGTCCGGTGAGGCGCCGACGAGCTGGAACGTACCTTTGATCAGCGTCATGGGCATGAGGACAACGGTAGTTCCCATTCCGGTGGGTGAACCATGTGTTCATCCATCCAGCCCAATGGCCGGTTAAGATCGGATGACCATTGTGGACATTCTCGAATTCCCGTTCACGACGGGATCATGAACCGCAGCACGGTCGCCTGAAGCAACGAGATCACCCCGACCACGGCGGTCAGCACCACCGACCACAGGAAGGTCTGGCGCAGCAGCGCGCCTTCCTTGCCGGACTGCCCGATCGCGGTGGCGCCGATGGACAGGTTCTGCGGCGAGATCATCTTGCCCATCACACCGCCGGAGGTGTTCGTGGCGCCGGCGAGGATCGGGTCGACGTGCAGCTGCTGCGCCGAAATCACCTGCATCGGCCCGAAGAGGCTGTTCGTCGACGCGTCCGAGCCGGTGAGAAAGACACCAAGCCAGCCGATGTAGGCGGAGAACAACGGGAACAGCCCCCCGGTGGTCGCGAGCGCGAGGCCGAGGGTCTGCGTCGCACCCGAGTAGTTCATGACGAACGCGATCGCGAGGATCATGAAGATCGTCGCCAGCGCCCACCGCATCTGGTGCAGGGTCCGGCGGTAGGTCGCCAGCAGCAGCCGCGGTTTCGCGCCCATCGCGAAACCCGCCACGATCGCCGCGATCAGGGCCACCGTTCCCGGCGAGTAAAGGAAATCGACGGTCAGCGTCGCCGCGTACGGCGTGTCCTTGGGCGTGATCGGCGCGTGCTGGACGACCTCCTTGTGCAGCCCGGGCCACGCGAACACCCAATCGGCCTTGTGCAGCAGCTTCGTCAGATCCAGCCAGCCGGGCAGGTTCTTGAAGATCGTCCCGATCCGGGAAAGGAAGATCGCCGCGATCAGGACGATGTACGGCGCCCACGCGTACAACGCGCCGCGCCCGGCCTTCGCCGCGCCGAGGCTCGCTCCGGTCTTCACCGGTTCTTCGCCGTCGAAACGCCAAACCGCCGACGGCTGCCAGAACCGCGTGAGTATCCACAGCGAGGCCATCGCGGCGAGCGCGGCGACGACGTCGACGAGGCTCGGGCTGATGAAGTTCGAGGTGACGAACTGCATGACCGCGAACGACAGCCCGGCCGTCAGCACGGCGGGCCAGACCTCGATCATCCGTTTCCAGCCCGCGAGGACCACGATCAGGAATCCGGGGACGATCAGCGCCAGCAACGGAAGCTGACGCCCGACCATCGACGAGAACAGCTCCGTCGCCTGTTCCTGTTTCAGGCCGAGGATCGGCGCGGTCAGCCTGCCCAGCACGATCAGCGGGTTGCCGAGGCCGCCGAACGCGACCGGCGCGGTGTTCGCCAGCAACGCGAGCACGACCGCCTTCACCGGCGGGAAACCGAGCGCGGCCATCATCGCCGCGGTGATCGCGATCGGCGAGCCGCCGCCGGCGATCCCTTCCAGCAGCGCGCCGAAGCCGAACGCGATCAGCAGTGCCTGGAGGCGGCGATCCTCGCTGAACCCGGCGAGGACCGCCTTGATGTCGTCGAACCGTCCGGTCGCGACGGTGACGTTGTGGAAGTACACGGCGTGGAACGCGATCCAGGCCACCGACCACACCCCGAACACCAGCCCCATGGCCGCGGAATCGAAGGCGAGCCCGGCGGGCATGCGGTACAGCAGGATCGCGACCAGCAGCGCGGTGAGCAGCGCCAGCCCGGCCGAGAGCTGCGCCGAGCGGCGCAGGACCCCCAGCGTCACCAGCAGCACGATGATCGGCAGCGCCGCCAGCGCGGCGGAGAGCCACAGCCCGCCCGCCGGCTGGTAGTCCTGGAGCCAGCCCACCTCAGCCCCTTTGCGCGCGCACGTAACCCAGCCGAAGCGAGAGCGCGGCGGCGGTTCCGGCCACCGTCGCGCCGAGTTCGTCGGTACGGCGGAGCACGCGGCCGGCGGGCCCCGCGACGCTGATCGCTGCGATCGGCCGTCCGGTGTGGTCGCGGACGGCGGCGGCCACGCAGCCGACGTCGGGTTCGTTCTCGACGTCGTCCACGGCCCAGCCGCGACGGCTCGTCCTGGCCAGGTCGTCGAGCAGCCGGACGGGGTCGTTGATCGTCTTGAGCGTGAGACTGTCGAGTTTCATCCGGCGGATGCGTTCGACGCGGTCCTGTTCGGGCAGCGCCGCCAGCCACGCCTTGCCCAGCGACGTCGCGTGCTGCGGACGGCGGGTGCCGAGGCGGCAGGCCAGGGTGACGGCGTTGGCGCTGCGTTCGGTGGCGACGTAGACCATCGTGTCGTTGTCCGGGACGGCGAGATAAGTCGTCTCGCCGCTCCGCTCGGCGAGCGACGCGAGATAGCGCGGCGCGCAGCGGTGGAGATCGGTCGCCGCCATCGCGCGAGCGCCGAGTTCGACCAGCCGGGTACCGAGCCGCACGCGGCCGGTGGCGCGATCGGCTTCGAGGTATTCGAGGTTCTTGAGGGTGCCGACGATGCGGTACGCGGCGCTCCGGGAGAGACCCAGTTGCCGGGCGATCGCGTTGGTGGAAATCTCCTGGTTCTGGCCGACGTGCTCGAGAACCGCGAGACCGCGCTCGAGTGTGCCACTGGAATCCAGCCCGCGTGGTGTGCCCACTTCGCCCTCCGTAGGACCGGGGTGCCGATGACCGGCACCTGTTTCCGCTAAGCGGATTCGGACGTTAACAGCTCGGTCCACCCTTGGGAAGGTTTCTTAACAAACTGGCTGCCGGACAAGTTTTCCCAGCTCGCGGGCTTCCCGTCAAGATCACCGGTTTGGACCAATCCGTTCGGCTGATCAGAATCGGTGTATGACTTCAGAGGCCATTTTTCTGTTCACGGATATGAAAGAACCCCCGCCGGAAAATCGCGGCGAGGGTTCGGGCGGAAGTCCGTTTCTAACGCACCGAGAGATTCGCGACAGCTCGGACGACGGCCGTGCAGCGGTCTTCGACGTAGGCCAAACCGCCTTCTTCGGCGATCCGGCGGGACTCGGCGGAGACGATGCCCTGCTGTAGCCAAAGCGCCTTCGCGCCGATCGCGACGGCCTGTTCGGCGATCGGCGGGGTGTCCGCGGCCGGGCGGAAGACGTCGACCAGGTCGACGGGCTCCGGGATGTCGGTGAGCGAGCGATAGACCTTCTCGCCCAGCAGTTCGTCGGCCGACGGGTGGACGGGGATGATCCGGAACCCGTGTGCCTGCAGCACGGCGGCGACCCCGTGCGAGGCCTTGGCCGGATCGCGGCTCAGCCCCACGACGGCGATCGTCTTCGATCCGGCGAGGATCTCGGTGGCGCGATCGGTCATATCCGGTACAACCACGATGGGCGGCCGCGAATTCCTAAAGCTTCCAGAGCCGCAGGCCACGCACCCGGTACACCGGCCAGACGACGTGCCAGGCGCGCCGCCGCAGGAAGACCGCGGAGCAGGTGAGCACACTGCGCGCGGACGTCGTCGCGACGTCGTGGCGGTCCGGCCAGATCTCGCCGTGCCGCCCGGCGGCGATCCGGAAGACGTTGACCAGGCCCCGGCCCTGCATGTCGAACTTCGCGCCGGTGTCGCCGGAATCCGGCGTCAGGGAAGCGATCTCCGGGCCGAACGCGGCCGCGGGCGCCGGCCCCGCGTCGGCTGGGAGGTCACCGACGGTCGCCGAGACGGCCTTGCCGTAGAGACGCCGGGTGTAGCGCTGGAGCAGCAGCCGCTCCCACAGCGGCAGGACACGGCGGTGCTTGAGCAGCGCCGAACACTCCGCGTGCCCGATGGCGAAGATGTCGGTCAGCTCGTCGTAGGCGTTGTGCGCGGTGGGTTCGTTGAGGTGCACCCGCACCTCGTAACGGATACGCGCGGTGAGCTCGTCGAGCTCCTCGCGGCGGTCGATCCTGGTCTTCGCCCGGGAGAGCGTCCAATCGGACATGGGAGCAGGCTAGGTGATGATCGGGGTCGTGCGAGACCCTTTCGGCCTAATCTGTCTCGTACCGGCCAGCGGAACGGGCGTCTTGTGCGGCCCCCTTCGAAGAGGCAGAGTCCGACTGGTCGGAAGGAGCCCATGGACGCCAGCACGCTGCAGGAGGCCGCGGCCGCGCTGCTCAGCGCGTACGAGACCGGCAAGCCGATCGCGCCCCTCATCGAGACGTATCCCGCCGCGACGCTGGAGGACGCGTACCGCATCCAGCAGCGGCTCGTCCGTCATTGGGCCGAGCGCGGCGACGGCGTGCGCGGGCACAAGGTCGGCCTCGCCTCCGCCGCCATGCAGCGGCAGATGGGTGTCGACCAGCCGGACTACGGCCACCTGACCGCTTCGATGTTCCACCTCGAACACCAGCCGATCCCGATCTGCGGGTTCCTGCAGCCGAAGATCGAACCGGAGATCGCGTTCGTGCTCGGTTCGCGGCTGCGCGGCCCCGGCGTCACGGTGGCGGACGCGCTGCGGGCGGTGGACTTCGTCGTCCCGGCGCTGGAGATCGTCGATTCCCGGATCCGGGACTGGAAGATCAGCATCGTCGACACCATCGCGGACAACGCGTCGTCGGGCGGCGTCGTCCTCGGCAGCAGGCCGACCGCGATCGGCGACATCGACCTGCGGCTGGTGGGGTGTGTCCTGCACCAGAACGGCGAGATCGCGGCGACCGGCGCCGGTGGCGCGGTGCTCGGCTCGCCGGTGAACGCGCTGGTGTGGCTCGCGAACACGGTCGGCCCGCTCGGTGTCGCGCTCGAACCGGGGCATGTCGTGCTGCCGGGTTCGATGACGCGGGCGATCCCGGTGAGTCCCGGCGACACCG
This sequence comes from Amycolatopsis sp. NPDC102389, assembly GCF_044765885.1. NCBI lineage: Bacteria > Bacillati > Actinomycetota > Actinomycetes > Pseudonocardiales > Pseudonocardiaceae > Amycolatopsis > Amycolatopsis sp. NPDC102389. The sequence goes on along the minus strand of NZ_JBIWKX010000042.1, from coordinate 18,770 downwards.
TCGTCGCGACGATGGCAGGGCTCGGCAGTGTCACCGCGAAGTTCTCCGGGGAGGAACGGCCGTGAGCCTTGATGTGCGGGAGACGGCCGAAGCGCTGCTGTCCGGCGAAGAACGCGAGCCGCTGACCGACGCGTGGCCGGAGCTGGACGTCGACACCGCGTACGCGATCCAGGACGAGGCGCTCCGGCTCAGGCTGGAGCGCGGCGAGACGCTGATCGGACTCAAGCTCGGCTTGACCTCGCGAGCGAAGCAACAGCGGATGGGGATCGACTCGCCGTTGCTCGCGTGGCTGACCGACGCGATGGTGCTGCCCGCCGGGGTGCCCGTGCCGTCTCTGATCCATCCCCGTGCTGAGCCGGAACTGGTTTTCGTTCTGGGACAACGTCTTTCAGGTCCAGGCGTGACAGCGGCGACCGCGATGGCGGCGGTGGACCGGGTCTATGGCGGCGTCGAGGTCATCGACAGCCGATACCGTGACTATCGCTTCGAGCTGCCGGACGTGGTGGCGGACAACGGTTCTTCCGCGTACGTCACGCTCGGGCCGGTGGGCGCACAGCCGTCCACACTGGATCTCTCACTGGAGGCGGCCCTGCTGGAGGTCGACGGCGCGATCGTCGACACCGCCACCGGGGCGGCGGTGCTGGGACATCCGGCGGAAGCGCTGGCGCTGGCGGCCAACGCCCTCGGTGCGCGCGGGCGCGCGCTGGAGCCGGGCTGGCTCGTCTTCACCGGCGGCATGACCGACGCGGTCGACATGCGCCCGGGTTCACGGGTTGCGGCGCACTTCTCGCATCTGGGCTCGATCACGCTCGCCGGGTCTTGACGTCGGCGCGGTCGGCCGTCCGGACCAGACCGCGCGTCAGCCGGGGCCAGATCGCGCGCGGGAGGTCATGCCCCATCCCCGGGACGATGTCCACTTCGGACTCCCGCAGCGCGCGGGCCGTCGCCCGGCCGCCGGAAACGTGCACGAGCGGATCCTTCGAACCGTGCACGACGAGCGCGGGCACCTCGACCTTTCGCAACGCGCGAAAGCGATCCCGGCTCGAAACGATCGCCGCCAGCTGCCGCGCGGTCCCGCCGGGATTGACGCCGCGATCGAACGACCGCTCCGCGCGCTCACGCATCCGGGCCTCGTCGAAGGGGTAACCGGGCGAGCCGATGACGCGGAACGTGCGCACCAGCGAGTCGACGTACTCCTCGCGGCCGCGAGGGGGCGCCGAAAGCAGCATCGCCATCGCCTTGGCGCTCGGCCGCCCGACGAACCGGTTGCCCGTGGTCGACATGATCGACGTCAGTGAGCGCACCCGCGACGGATACTCGATGGCCAGCGTCTGCGCGACCATCCCGCCCATCGACGCGCCCACGACGTGCGCGCTCCCGACGCCGAGCTCGGTCAGCAGCCCGGCGGCGTCGCCCGCCATGTCCGCCAAGGAGTACGGCGCCGTGCGCAGGGCGTACGCGAGCGGCAGGTTCGCCCGGCCGGTCATCCGGCTGGACCGGCCGGCGTCCCGGTTGTCGTAGCGGATGACGAAGAACCCCTCGCCCGCGAGCTGCTCGCAGAATTCGTCGTCCCACCAGATCATCTGGGAGGCCAGGCCCATGATCATCAGCAGCGGCCTGCCGTCCGGCGAACCGAACGTCTCGTGGCACAGCTGGACGCCGTTCACGTCGGCGATCTTCTCCGGCATCACGACAGTGTGACCGCCAAAGCCGAAAACGGCTACGTGTCCTCGATGTGGACGGCTTGGCTCTCCGGCCCGGCGGCTCGCTGCGTGCCCTCGTCTTCGGCGATTTCCTCCGCTTCGGTGTCGCCCGGTTCGCCGCCGTCGGGCCTGCTGAGCTGGACGGCCTCTTCGGACACGTCGGCCGGGCTCGGGCCGTCTGCGGCTTCGCGATCTTCCTGGTCGGACATGGTTCCCTCCGGTGGATCGGGTCCTTGTCGTCCACCGGTTACCCGTTCACTCGCCGCGATACGCGCGAGCCTGGATTTCGTAAAGCTCGTGGTAGAGCCCTCCTTCCTCGATGAGTTCGGCGTGCGTGCCCTGCTCGATCAGCCGCCCCTTCTCCAGCACCAGGATCCGGTCCGCGGAGCGGATGTTGGCCAGCCGATGGGTCACCAGGATCGTCGTGCGCCTGCCCGCCCCCGAAACGCTCGCGTGCCTCAGCCCGGCGAAGACGCGAGCCTCGGCCTTCGCGTCGAGCGCGGCCGTCGGCTCGTCGGCGACCAGGACGGCGGCGTCACGGTAGATCCCGCGCGCGATGCCCATCCGCTGCCATTGCCCGCCCGAAAGGTCCTGACCGTCGTTGAACTTCTTGGACAGCACCGTTTTCTCCTTGGCGGGCAAGGATTCGATCACCTCGTCGGCGCCGGAGGAGGTGATCGCGTCCTGCCAGGCGACGCGCTCGGGGTCTTCCCGGCCGAGCCTGCCGACGGTCACGTTGTGCTCCGCGGTCATCGGCCATTCGGCGGGATCCTGGGCGATCACGGCGATATTGGTGTGCACCGACTCGTGATCGGCGCCGGCGAGATCGACGTCGTCCCAGTACACCTTTCCCTCCGAAGGCGGATAGAGCCCGGTGAGCAGCTTGCCCAGCGTGGTCTTGCCCGAACCGTTCTCGCCGACGAGGGCGATCACCTCGCCGCGCCGGATGGTCAGCGAAACCTCGCGCAGCGCGGGGTTCTGCTGGCCGGGATAGGTGAAACCGACGTTCTCCAGCCGGATCTCCGCCGGATCCGGTGGAGCGGCGACGCCACTCTTCGCGGGGCCGCGTTTCTCGGATTCGACCAGCAGCCGGTGGAAGAAGGCGATGTAGAACGACTCCTCGTACAGGGAGTTCACGGCGTGCATCGTGATGGACAGCGAATTCGACGCCGTCCGCATGGCGAGCGCGGCCGTCCCGGCGAGGGCGAGCTCCATCTGCCCGCTGTAGAGCAGGAAACCGAGCACCAGATACGCGATCGCGGTGCCGACCCCGGCCGCCGCGCGCCCGGTCAGGCGGACCAGGTTGCTGCGATGCGCGAGCCGGACCTCTTCGCGCATCAGGCTTTCGGTGATCCGCCGGTACTCCTGGAGCAACGGCTCCTGGAGGGTGAGGGCGTGCCGCTCGAGGGCGAATTGGCGCCACGTGGCCACCTCTTCGACGATCCCCTTCCGGATGTTGCGGCCGACGGTGTCGAGGTAATGCCGGTAGTTCAGCTTCGCGACCTTCGCCGCGGCCCAGCCGTCGGCCGCCGCCGCGAGCAGCAGCACCGGCGCGAGCCACGGGTTGAGCAGGCCCGCCGCCACCAGCGCGGCGACCAGCGAGATCAGCGCCGACGTCAGATCCGCGAGCCAGCGCAGGCTCATCTCGATCGACCGGACCCCGTAGCGCGCGCCCTGCCTGGCCAGCTCCCGGAAGTCGGCGTCCTCGAAGGCCAGCAGCCGCACCCGGACCATCGCGGCGGTGACCTCGTCGCCCGCCGAAGTCACGACCCGCGGCCGGAGCGCGCCCTCGACCGCGGCCACCGCCGTGTCGAGCAGCGCGCGCAAGGCGTACGTGCCGACGACGACCAGCAGCGCGGGCAGCGACTGCAGCACCCTGTCCGGCGTCGGCCCGTTCTCCAGCAGCGCGATGAACACGTTCGCCGTGGCCAGCAGGCCGAACGCCGTGACACAGCCGGAAAGGAGGTGGACGACGCCGGCGAGCAGGGTCAGCCGCGGCGACGTCCGCCAGGCCAACCGCAGCACGATGGCCACGGCGGACGGGAGCGTGCGGATGGCCTTGAGCATCCCCGCCGCGGCCACGGTCTCGTCGACCGCGGCCCACTCGGGCATCTTGAGGTTCTCGACCCCGATCAGGGGCACGGTCGGTTCGGGCACTCCTCCTTCTCTACGCGCACCCACCGACATTTCCGAGAGCTGAAGGGGTGCGGTGGGTCAGGTGGTAGCAAAGGTCCCTTGCTCTCTTTTCACAGGTCAGCGCTTCGGGCGCCGCGGCTGGGCATGTCGCGAAAGCCACTTTCGGGACATCAGACGTCGCGAAAGTGGCTTTCGCGACCTCTGGTCGCCCCCGCGGTAGCAAAGGTCCCTTCATCTCTCGCCCGCCATGGTCTACCCTCTCGCTAGAGCGATCTATCAAGTCGCAAGGGGGCGAACATGGAAGCTCTGCAAAGCAAGGGACTCACCGCGTTGCGGCCGATCCTGGCCTTCACGCTGCTGTCCACCACGCTGCATTACGCGCACAACGTGATCAGGGCGGCGGACTATCCGCAGATCGAGGGGATCCCGGTGGGGGTCGCCGCCACCTTGGTCGCCGTCGCGTACTTCGTCTTCACCGCGTTCGGTCTCGCCGGCTACCGCGACTACCTGCGCGGACGCTACTGGCGGGCGCTCGCGTTCCTGATGGTCTATTCGCTGTCCGGTCTCGCGAGCCTCGGGCATTTCCTGGTCGCCGTGCCGCAGATCCCGGCCTTCTGGTTCGCCACGATCTACACCGACACGGCCTCGGCACTCGCCTTGTGGGTCTTCGTGACGTGGGCGGCGACGAAACTCAACCGGGTGCCCGTGCCCACGGCCTAACCGCCGTAGGTGATGCGGTGGGGCGCGGCGACCCGATTGATCTTCGCCGGGTCGATCGCGCCCTCGGTGAAGACGGCGGGTCCCGCTTCGAACAGGTCTTCCAGGTAGTGCTCCCAGCCGCCGGGCGACGAGATCTGCAGAACCCGGGGCGGCTCGGAGACGCGGCGCAAGGCGTGCGGGACACCGCGCGGTAGCAGGACGAACGTGCCCTTCGTCGCGATGTGGCTCTCGCCGTCGAAGTCGATCCCGAGTTCGCCTTCGAGGACGTAGATGCCTTCGTCGGCCTCGTGGTGTACGTGCGTCGGGATGTCCATGGCGAGGGTGACCTCGAGCAACGAGAACCTCGTCTCGGTGTCCTCGGTCATCGCCTTGACGCTGAAAGCGCGCGGCAGCGGCACGCGGCCGGGGCGGGCTTCACCAGGTTTGAGCAGGAGAAAACGGTCCTTCGACATGTTATGCTGCCCTTCAATCGGAAACGGACTCCGTTTCCACTTAATCGCGAGGAGGGCGGGTTGTCAACCAAGCCGCGAGCGGACGCGGAGCGCAACCGGGCACGGGTGATCGACGCCGCGCGCGCGTTGTTCGCCGAACGCGGGGACGACGTGCAGATGCCGGAGATCGCCCGCGCGGCCGGCGTCGGCGTCGGGACCGTCTATCGGCATTTTCCGGATCGCCAGGCGCTGGTCGAGGCGGCGGCGGAGCACCGGTTCGCGGAGATCGAGCAGTACGCCCGGGTGCACTGTTTCGGCGAGGATTCCGGGCTGGAGCGCTATTTCCGGTATGTCGGCGAGGTGCTGGCAGGCGATCGCGGCCTCACCGCCGCCATCGACTCGGCTCGTGGGCGGCCGGGGAGCGAGCCGCGCGGTTCCGCGCGTGAACGCCTCGAAACGGTGGTCGCCGAGATCATCGCCCACGATCAGGCCGCCGGTCGCCTCCGGTCGGACTGCACCGTCGCCGACGTTTATCTCCTGGTCGGCGCCCTGTCGTCGGTCATTCGCAAGGGTGCCGACTGGGTTCGTTTCCTCGACCTGCTTCGTGACCAACTTTCTACATAACATTGACGCTGATCAGTGCAATGTAGACAATCTGAAGGGTGACGCGGACCACATCGGTGACGTTCGAACGTCATCCCAGCGGCTACCGGCACTGGAAACTGTCCACCGACGGCGACGTCGCGTGGCTCGAACTCGATGTCGACGCGGACGCCGGCCTCGTCCCGGGTTATGAGCTCAAGCTCAACTCGTACGACCTCGGCGTCGACATCGAGCTGTACGACGCGACGCAGCGGCTGCGGTTCGAGCATCCCGAAGTCAGCGTGGTCATCGTGACCAGTGCGAAGGACAACGTCTTCTGCGCCGGCGCGAACATCCGCATGCTGGCGTCGTCGTCGCACGATTGGAAGGTGAACTTCTGCAAGTTCACCAATGAGACCCGCAACGCCATGGAGGACGCCGCCGCGCATTCGGGCCAGCTCTACGTCGCCGCGGTCAACGGCACCTGCGCCGGCGGCGGCTACGAGATCGCGCTCGCCTGCGAAAAGATCCTGCTGGTCGACGACAACTCCTCGACCGTCGCGCTGCCGGAGGTGCCGCTCCTCGGCGTCCTGCCCGGCACCGGCGGGCTCACCCGGGTGGTCGACAAACGCGGTGTGCGGCGAGACCTCGCCGACGTCTTCGCCACTCGCCCCGACGGAGTGAAGGGGCGGACCGCCGTCGACTGGCGGCTGGTCGACGAACTCGTACCGCGGCAGGGATTCCGCGAAGCCGTGCTGGCCAGGGCGAAGGAGTTCGCTCGGGCAAGCGAGCGGCTCGACGGCGAAGGTGTCGAACTCAAGCCGCTCAAGCATCGTTATGTCGACATCGCCCGCACCGGGACCGAAGCGACGATCACCGTCAAGGGGCCCGAGGACGACGACGGCTGGCTGCTGGACGTCACCCGCGAGCTGGACGACGCGATCCTTCGCCTGCGCACCAACGAACCCGAACTCGGCACGTGGGTGCTCCGCACCGAGGGCGATCCGGCGAAGGTCCTCGAACACGAACGCGCCGTATTCGACGCGAAAGACTGTCTGAGCAACGAAATCGTCCACTACTTCAAACGGACGCTGAAACGCCTGGACGTCACCAGCCGCAGCCTGATCGCCCTCATCGAGCCGGGAAGCTGCTACGCCGGGCTCCTGCTGGAGCTCGCGCTCGCCGCCGACCGTCAGTACATCTTGGACGGTCCGCCGATCGACGACGAAGACAGTGAAGCACGAGCTGCGATCACGTTGTCCGAAGCCAACTTCGGCCGCTTCCCGATGGGCAACGGCTTGACTCGCCTCGAATCCCGCTTCTTCGGGGACCCGGACCACGTCACCAGGCTCGCGGAGGTACGCGGCAAGGCGCTGAGCCCGGCGGAAGTGAACGAACTCGGCCTGGTCACCGACGCCCCGGACGACCTCGATTGGGAGGACGAGATCCGGATCGCGCTGGAAGGGCGGGCCTCGCTCAGCCCGGACGCCTTGACCGGAATGGAGGCGAACCACCGGTTCGTGGGTCCCGAGACGGTGGAAAGCAAGATCTTCGGCAGGCTCGCCGCCTGGCAGAACTGGATCTTCACTCGTCCGAACGCATCCGGCCCGGAGGGTGCGCTGCGTCGCTACGGTACCGGTCAGAAGGCCGTCTTCGACAGGAAGCGGGTTTGAACAGCGCATGCCCACCAAGATCGATTATGACGCCAGAATCCCCAACAACGTCGATCTCTCCGGCGATCGCCGCCTGCAGCGGGCGCTGGAGGGCTGGCAGCCGAAGTTCCTGGACTGGTGGGGCGAAATGGGGCCCACCCTGCGGACGCAGGGGGTCTACCTGCGCACCGCGGTGAGTGTCGGCCGCGACGGCTGGGCGCATTTCGACCACGTCAACGTGCCCGACTACCGGTGGGGGATCTTCCTCGCGGAGCCGGACCCCGATCGTGTCATCGGTTTCGGCGAGCACAAGGGCGAGCCCGCCTGGCAGCAGGTTCCCGGCGAATACCGCGCCGACCTGCAGCGGCTCATCGTCATCCAGGGCGACACCGAACCCGCGTCGGTCGAACAGCAGAAACTGCTGGGCCTCACCGCGCCGAGCCTCTACGACCTGCGGAACCTTTTCCAGGTCAACGTCGAAGAAGGCCGTCATCTGTGGGCGATGGTGTATCTGCTGCACGCCTACTTCGGTCGCGAAGGCCGGGACGAGGCGGAAGGATTGCTGCTCCGGAATTCCGGAAGTCCGGACGCCCCTCGGATCCTCGGCGCCTTCAATGAGGAGACCGCGGATTGGCTCGCGTTCTACATGTTCACCTATTTCACCGATCGGGATGGCAAATATCAGCTCGGCACCCTCAAGGAAAGCGGCTTCGACCCGCTTTCCCGCACTTGTGAATTCATGCTCAAGGAAGAAGCGCACCACATGTTCGTCGGCACCACCGGGGTCGACCGGGTGGTCACCCGCAGTGCCGAGCTGATCCGCGAGCACGACACCTTCGACATCGCCGGGCACGGCGGCATCCCGCTGGACGTGATCCAGCGTTACCTCAACTTCCACTACACCGTCTCGCTCGACCTGTTCGGCGGGGAGACGTCGACCAACGCGGCGAACTACTACACCGCCGGACTGAAAGGACGCTGGCAGGAGCCTCGCCGCAAGGACGACCACAAGCTCACCGACGCCGCCGGATCGCTGTCCAGGCCGAAGGCCGACGGCACCTGGGAGAGCGAGGAACACGCCGCCATCCTGCTGCTGAACCTCGACCTGCGGGAGGAGTACCGCGCCGACTGCCAGACCGGGGTCAACCGCTGGAACAAGATCCTCGACGAGGCGGGCGTCGACTTTCGATTCGTCCTCCCGCACCCTGGATTCAATCGCGAAGTCGGCATAAACTCCGGCCACCATGTGACGCCCGACGGCACCGTTGTCGACGAGCGGACCTGGCTGGCCGGCAAACGCAAGTGGCTGCCTACCCCCGAAGACCTGACCTTCGTCCGATCGCTGATGCACCCGGTGTACGAGCGAGGAAAGATCGCGAGCTGGGTGGCGCCGCCACGCCAGGGCATCAATGGGAAACCGTTCGACTACGAATACGTTTACCTGAGCTGAGCGATAGAGGTGCGCCCGTGACCGCTGCTGCTACCGGGTTCAACGCGGCGAGCTACCTGCTCGACCGGCATCTGGCGGAAGGGCGGGGCACGAAGGAAGCGGTTGTTTCCCCGCGGCGAAGTCTCACGTACGTGGGGCTGTCGGCCGAAACCCGCCGGGTCGCGGCGGGACTGAAGGCGATCGGCGTCCGTCCGGAAGAGCGGGTCATGTTCTGCATGGCCGACGACGTCGAGCTGCTCACCGGGATCCTCGGCGCGATGCTGGCCGGAGCCGTCGCGGTGCCGGTGTCCACCATGGTCACCGGCCTGGATCTCGGCAAGATGCTCGCCGATTCCCGGGCCAGGGTCCTGTGCGTCTCCGGCGAGTTCGCCTCGCAGGCGACGGTCGCGCTGGGGCTGGCGCCGGAGGTCACCGACGTCGTGCTGGACAGGGCGAAGGCGGCCGAACTGCCGGCCGGGATCCGCGCGCACCAGTGGGCCGACCTGTCCACAGTGGACGACGAAGGTTTCGAACCGGCGCCGACCTGGGAGGACTCGCCCGCGCTCTGGCTGTACACCTCGGGGACGACCGGTAAGCCGAAGGGCGCGATGCACCGGCACGCGGGTATCCGCGAGGTCTGCGAGACGTACGCGCGCGGCGTGCTGGACATCGGGCCGAACGACCGGTTCCTCTCCGTGCCGAAGCTGTTCTTCGCCTACGGCTTGGGGAATTCGGCGTTCTTCCCGCTCGCGGCCGGCGGGACGACGCTGCTCGAACCGGCGAGGCCGACGCCGGGACTGATCGCCGCCAGGGTCCGCGCGGAGCGGCCGACGTTGTTCTTCGCCGTCCCGACGTTCTACGCCGCGCTGCTCGCCGGCGACATCCCCGACGACACGTTCGCCTCGGTGCGCCAAGCGGTTTCGGCGGGCGAACCGCTGCCCGCCGTGCTGTACGAACGGTTTCGCGACCGGTTCGGCGTGGAGATCCTCGACGGGATCGGCTCGACCGAGGCGTTGCACATCTTCCTGTCCAACCGGCCGCGTCAGGTCCGTCCCGGCAGTACCGGGACACCGGTGCCGGGCTACGAGATCGCGCTGCGCGACGAACACGGCGAGCCGGTGCCGGACGGTCAGCCCGGTGAACTGTTCGTCGCCGGACCGTCGATCGCGACCGGATACTGGGCGCGGTACGAGACGACGAAGCAGGTCTTCCAGGGCGAGTGGCTGCGGACGGGCGACAGTTTCGTGCGTAACCCCGACGGCACCTACACCTGCCTGGGGCGCTTCAACGACATGCTGAAACCGGGCGGGATCTGGGTGTCGCCCGCGGAGGTCGAGGACAGGCTGCTGCAACATCCGGCGGTCGCCGAGGTCGCGGTGGTGGCCGCCTTCGACGCCGACGGCATCGAGAAACCGGTCGCGTGCGTGGTCGGCGTGCCCGGCCACCGGCTCGACCCGGACGAGCTGATCGAGTTCTGCCGGGCCGGGCTCGCGTCGTTCAAACGGCCGCGGAGCGTCGTCGAGCTGGGCGAACTGCCGAAGACGGCGACCGGGAAGATCCGGCGCAACGTCATCCGGGAACTGGTGCGGGACATGGACGAGGTCCGGGCTTACCAGCCCGATCCCGCTTCACCCCTGCCCGGCTGACGTCCACCCGATCACGCGAGTTCGCTATCCGATCACGCGGGCAGGCCTCCCGGGCACGCGATCCGGCGCCGCGGGCCCAAGCTCGCGTGAGCTGAAGGACGACTCGCGTGATTGCAAGCGGATCTCGCGTGATCAGACGGCGATCTCGCGTGTTTGAGGCCGGAACTCGCGTGATTGAAGGCGGAACTCGAAGTTTCGCCTCCGATCACGCGAGTTCCGTGTCTGATCACGTGAGATACGGCGCCAAGCACGCGAGATACGGCGAAGGTGTCAAGCGCCGTTGACGGTGCGCAGCGTCCGCATGGCCTCGGCCAGGTCGTGCGCGTCGTCACCGAGCGGAGTCAAAACGATGCGCCGCAGGATCTCCGCGCACGCTTCCCGCGCCTTTTCCGCGACGTCGAGCCCGTGCTCGGTGAGCGCCGCGAAGGTGACGCGGCGGTCGTCCGGGCTGGGCACGCGGCAGATCAGGTCCGCGGCGACCAGCCGGTCCGCGACCTTGGTGAACCCGCCGCTCGACAACGCCGCCTCGACGGCCAGCCGCGTCATCGGCATCCGGTGCTCGGGCGAGCGCACGAGCCGCAGCAGGATGTCGAACGACGCCGGCGCCAGGCCGAACCGTTCGGCGATCTCGCCCATCAGCTTGTTCTGTGTGGCCAGGTAGCCCTCGATCACCAGGCCCCACCAGGTGACCACTTCGTCGTCGTTCGGTTCCTCCGGTTTCACCACTGTCACGCGAGCGAGGGTACACCCAAAACTCTTCCTGGAATATATCTTGCGCGCGAGAGGTTATCGGGCTAGCTTGACTTCACCGGCTTCAGAGGAGGGCACCATGTCGATCAAGACTTCGGGCCTGCACCACGTCACCGCCATCGGTGGCGATCCCCAGCGCAACGCGGACTTCTACACCCGGGCCCTCGGCCTGCGGCTGGTGAAGACCACCGTGAACTTCGACGACCCCGGCACGTATCACCTCTACTACGGCGACGGGTCCGGCAAGCCCGGCTCGCTGATGACGTTCTTCCCGTGGCGGGACGCGCCGAAGGGCCGCCACGGCACCGGCCAGGCGACCACGACGTCGTTCTCCGTGCCGGAGGCGTCGCTCGGCTGGTGGAAGCAGCACCTCGCCGCCAGTGGCGTCGAGACCAGCCAGATCCGGAACTCCGACGGCGAGGAGACGCTCACTTTCGCCGACCCGGACGGCCTGAAGCTCGCGCTCGTCGCGCATCCCCAGGGCGACCCGCGTGACCCGTGGGACACGAAGCTCGTTCCCGCCGAACACGCGATCCGCGGGCTGCACTCGGTCACGCTTTCGGTCTCCAATGAGGACGCGACGGCCGGGATGCTCACCGACGGCCTCGGCCTGAGCTTCGAACACCAGGAGAGCAACCGCCTCCGGTTCTCCGCCGGCGAGGGCGGCCCCGGCGCGCTCGTCGACGTCCTCGTGACGCCCGACGCCCCGCGCGGACTGGTGGCGGCGGGCACCGTGCACCACGTCGCCTGGCGCGCGCCGGACGAGCGGACCCAGGCCGCTTGGCGCGACGAGCTCATCGACGACGGCGTGAACGTGACGTCCATTTTGGACCGTCAGTACTTCCGCTCGATCTACTTCCGCGAGCCGGGCGGCACCCTGCTCGAGGTCGCGACCGACGAACCCGGTTTCGCGATCGACGAGCCACTGCTCGAACTCGGCCGCGCGCTCAAACTCCCGCCGTGGCTGGAACCCAAACGCGAGGACATCGAGGCCATGCTGCCGAAACTGGACCTTCCGAGCGAGAACAACCCGCGATGACGGATCTGGTGCACAAGTACGTCGAAGGAGCGCCCGGCGAGCCGGTGCTGCTGCTCCTGCACGGCACCGGCGGCGGGCCGGACGATCTCGTACCGCTCGCCCGGCGGCTGAGCCCGGAGTCGGCGCTGCTCGCGCCGGCCGGGCCGGTGTCGGAACACGGCGCGGCCCGGTGGTTCCGGCGGCTGGCCGAAGGCGTCTTCGACCACGAGGACGTCGTCTTCCGTGCGAACCAGCTGGCCGATTTCGTGCTCGCCTCGCGCGAGGAGTACGGCCTCGGCGACCGGCGGCTCGTCGCCATCGGGTTCTCCAACGGCGCCAACATCGCCGCCGCGGTGACCCTGCTCCGCCCGGACGCCGTCAGGGAGGCCGCGCTGTTCGCGGCGATGTCTCCTGTCCCGTCCCCGCCGCGCAACGATCTGTCCGGTACCCGCGTCTTCCTGTCGAACGGCGAGCAGGATCCGATGGCGCCGCTGGTCTCGGCGGAGACGCTCGTCCGTGACCTGCGTGAACGCGGCGCGGACGTCGTCGCGCACCGGCATCCCGGCGGGCACCAGGTGACCGACAACGGTTTGGTAGCGGCCGCGGGGTGGCTCAACCCGGAGCGGGAAGAGCAAAGCACGCGAACGTAGCATCGTCCGATGACTAACGGGGACCTCGTCCGCGCCCAGGCCCTGCTCGACAGGGTCCTCCTCGCGGACGGGCACAACGATCTGCCATGGGAACTGCGGGTCACGACCGGGCCGGATCCGGTCGAGGCCGTGGCGGGCACGGATCTCACGGTCCGTCAGCCGCATCTGCACACCGACTTCCCGAAGCTCGCCGAAGGCAGGCTCGGGATGCAGTTCTGGTCCGTCTACGTGCCTTGCCAGTTCGAGGGGCACAGCGCGGTCACGGCGGTGCTCGAACAGATCGAGATCGTGCACCAGATGGCCGAGCGATACCCCGATCGTCTCGCCCTCGTGGACACCGCAGACCAGGCCGAAGCCGCGTTCCGCGACGGAAAGATCGCGTCGCTGCTCGGCGCCGAGGGCGGCCACAGCATCGCCGAATCCCTTGGTGTGCTGAGGATCCTGCGCCGCCTCGGCGTCCGCTACATGACGCTGACGCACAACTACAACACCACCTGGGCCGATTCCGGCACCGACGAACCGGCGCACGGCGGGCTCACCGGCTTCGGCCGCGACGTCGTCCGCGAGATGAACAAGATCGGCATGCTGGTCGACCTCTCGCACGTCGCGCCGAGCACCATGCGCGACGCGCTGGAGGTCAGCTCCGCGCCGGTGATCTTCAGCCACTCCTCCTGCGCCGCGGTCAACGACCACCCCCGCAACATCCCCGACGACGTGCTGGAAACGCTGGCGGCCAAGGACGGCGTCGCGATGGTGACGTTCGTGCCGGGCTTCATCTCGCCGAAGGTCTCCGAATGGGGCGACCAGCTGCACCGGGACATGGAAGCCGCGGGCAAGGACTACCGGAACGTCGACGAGCGCGCGAAGTTCACCGAAGAACGAGGCGGCCCCGAGAAGCCGACGGCGGGCATCGACGACGTCGTCGCGCACATCGAGCACGCGCGCGAAGTGGCCGGTGTCGACCACATCGGACTCGGCGGGGACTACGACGGAGTCGCGACGCTGCCCGAAGGACTCGAAGACGTTTCGAAGTATCCGGTGCTGTTCGCCGCGCTCCTGGAACGCGGCTGGAGCGAAGAGGACTGCGCGAAGCTGGCCGGGAAGAACACCTTGCGAGTGCTGCGCGCGGCGGACGAGGTCACCCGTTCGGACGCTTGAGAGCGCGATCAAGCCCGCTTCGGCGGACACTGTCCTGCATGACGCAGCCGGAGGAGGGCACCGCCGAGGTTCCCGTCAAACCGTCCGAAACCGCGGGCGGCGCACGCCACAGCGGTAAGTTCGACGCCGGCCCGAAGCTCAAACGGACGCGGGTGAGCGGCACCTGGATCGCCGTCATCGTGGCGCTGATCGTGCTGGTGTTCCTGCTCGTGTTCATCTTGCAGAACCAGGACACGGCCACCGTCCACTTCCTCGGCATGTCCGGCAGCATGCCGCTGGCGGTCGCGATGCTGTTCTCCGTGATCGCCGGCGGCGCGCTGGTCGCGCTCGTCGGCGGCGCCCGGATCCTGCAGTTGCGCAAGCAGGCCAAGAAGTCCCGGCATCAGCTGCGCTGACGGAACTCGCTCGGGTTGACGCCCCGCACGCGTTTGAACGCCGCGCTGAACCCGAAGGCGTCGGAGTAGCCGACGGTGCGGGCGATATCCGAGATGGTCGCGGACTCCTCGCCGGTCAGCAGATCCGCCGCGAGCGTCATCCGCCAGCGGGTGAGATAGGTCAGCGGTGGTTCGCCGACCAGGTCGGCGAACCGTTTGGCCAGCGTCGACCGCGAAACCCCGGCCCGTGCGGCCAGCGAGCCGACCGTCCACGGCGCCGCCGGTTCGGTGTGGAGCAGGCGCAGCGCGTCGCCGACCACCGGATCCCGCTGCGCCGCCCACCACGCCGGAGGCTCGCCGCCCGGTCGGTCGAACCACTCTCGCAGGGAACAGACGAGCATCCAGTCGAGCAGCCGGTCGAGGACCACCTGCTGCCCCGGCGCGTCGACGGCGGCTTCGGCGGCGAGATGCGCCAGGACCGGGTCGCCCGCGCCCCCGGAGTCCACCCGCAGCACGACGGGCAGCGCGTCCAGCAGCGGGCGGCCGATCTCGCCGCGCACCGGGTACGCGCCGACGATCAAGCTCGTCTCGCCCCCGGGGTCGTCGACCCAGCCGAGCCGGTGCCGGGTCCCGCCTTGTTCCGGTGTCGCGCAGTGCTCGCCGCACGCGATCGGCTCGGCCGACGTGCCGACTTCGTCGACGAAGGTGAACGTCGCGGGTCCGCGCACGATGACCGTCTCGCCGGCGCGAAGCGGCTCGGGCGGACCGTCCTCCGGCACGATCCAACCCGCCCCGGTGAGCACGGCGCACAGGGTCAGCGGCGCGCCGTCCACGAAGTGCAGCGCCCACGGCGGGGACAGCGTCGTACTGCCGAACAACGAGCCGTGGGAGCGCACCCCGCGGATCAGGTCACTGAAGACGTCCACGCGGGCGAGGTTAGACGAATACACAGGCGATCCGGCCTTTCACCTATGGGCACGTCCAAGCTCGCCAGGTTGAATCGAGCTCATGCTGACCACTGACGACCTCGAATTCCTTCGCCGACCCCTGCACGGGTTCCTGACCGTGGCAGGCGGCCCGGTCCGGCCGGTGTGGTTCGAGGCCACCGGCGAAGGCGTGATCCAGCTGTTCACACCCCGCGAGTCGCCCAAGGTCCGTCGGCTGGACGACGATGCCCGCGCGTCGATCATCGTGGCCGCGCCGGTCGGCGAGCGAGAGCGCTGGGTGTCGGTCTCCGGCCGCGCCACGGTGGAACCCGACGGGGCGCACGAGCTGGCCGCCCGGCTCGCCGAGCGCTACTGGGACCTCGAAGACCCGGCCCACGCCGGCGAACTCGCCGGGATCCAGACCCTCGATCTCGTGCGGCTCGTCATCCGGCCGGAGAAGGTCGGCCGTTACCTGATGTGATGATCGACGTCATCCCGAGGAGGGTGGCGCAAACGTTTTCGTCGCCCTCGACGGTGACGCGGTCGCGGTCCGCCGGGTTCCGGGTGCACAGCCGCCAGAAGGTGTCCGCGTCCGTCGTCACCGAGGCCAGCGGCGAGCGTGACGTCGGCGCGACGCGGTCGAGTTCCCAGCCATCGGCCGCTCGTCGTGCCGTCCACTTCCCGCCGCCTTGGCCGGTGACGGTGTAGCCGACCTGCCTGCCTGCGCGGGCGTCGACGTCACGCAGGGTGTGCGGCAGCGCCCGCATGAAGGTGTCGACCACCGGCCCGCGGAACTCCGCCTCGTCGAGCATCCGCGCGCCGACGGCTTCGCGGATCTGCTGCTGGTGCACCCAGAACTCGGTGTACTCGCGGGCGACGTCGAGCCACACCGGCGCGGGCTCGTCCCCGGCCCAGCTCACCGGATCGCCGACGGCGTCGAGGTCGGAGCGGCCGAACATCTCCGCGATCTGCGAGGTGCTGTCCACCAGCATCGCGAACAGCACTTCGGGGGACAGCCGACGGCACGCGACCACCCATTCGTCGTTGATCCGGTCGATGAAGTCACCGAACCGCTCACCCTCGCGCGGTGCCGTCGTCCGGTACTCGTCGCGGTCGCGCGACAGCCTGCCGAGTTTGTCGCCGAGGACGTGGGCCGCGAGATCGTGCACCGTCCAGCCCGTGCAGACCGTCGGCGCGGCCCACTGTTCGGCGTCCAGCCCGGTCAGCACGTCGAGCAGAGCCTGCTCCTCCCGCGCGAACAGCGGGAGGACGTCGATCGGCGGACCCCAGCGCGTGAAGCTCATGCCGACCATCCAAACACCCACGTCGATCACAATTTCGGCCATTCGGCCTACTCGCAGGTAGCATCAGCGCGAACGTGAGGGGAGTGCCCGTGAGCAACGACCGACCCGCCGGTGAAGACCTGGCCGCTTTCGCCAAACGCGCGGGACAGCTGGCCGGCTGGGCCGCGCGCACGGGTTTCGAGTTCACCCGCAAGCTCCCCGGCGTCGAAATCGCGGAGAGCGTCATCAAACAAGGCGAGCGGCAGCTGCTCTCGGAGCTGCGCCGGCGTCTCGACGAGGTCGACGACCCGTACCACGCCGCGCTCACCGCCGCGTCCGCGATGAACCGGCCCGACACCAACGGCTCGCGACCGGTCGAGGCCACCATCACCCTCGTGCACACCCGCGACCGGCTCGAACCGCTCCGAGCCGCGATGGCCGAACTGCTCAACCACTCGATCGGCTTCGGCCGCGAGCGGGCCCGCGAATACCTCTACGCGATCATCCTGCGGCAGCTCACGCCGGACGAGGCCCGCATTCTTTCCGCGCTCTCCGACGGCTCGCCGTTCCCGGCGGTCGACGTCGCCGAGCGGACGAGCCTCGGTGCCGCCGGGCGCTTCGTGCTCCGCAACGCCTCCACCGTCGGCAAGGCGGCCGGGGTGTCGCTGCCGGACCAGGTGCCCGGTTACCTCACCAGGCTGATCGGGCTCGGCCTGGTCGAGCTGGACGAAGAGGTGCCCGCGCTGGAGACGCAGTACGAGATCCTGCTGACCGACGAGACGGTCCGCGAGGCGGAAAAATCGGTCAAACGGGCCAAGTTCGTCAAACGCACGGTCCATATTTCCCGGCTCGGCGCCCAGTTCTGGCAGGCCTGCGACCCGAGCGCCGGTTGACCTCGCCATGGGTGCGTTCCTCGACGGGATCCTCGCCGATTTCGGCGCGCACTGGCCGATCTACGTCTCCATCCCGATCGTCGCCGCCCTGATCGGCTACACCACCAAACTCGTCGCGATCCGGATGATGTTCCAGCCGGTCGAGTTCATCGGGATCAAACCCTTCCTCGGCTGGCAGGGCATCGTGCCCAAACGCGCCGCGCGGATGGCGAGCATCGCCTGCGACACGATGACCGAGCAGCTGATCAAACCGGCGGAGGTCGTCGCCCGGCTCGATCCGCAGAGAATCGCCAAGGAGATCGAAAAACCGCTCCAGGCCGCCGTCGAGGACATCGTGCGCGACGTGGCCGCCCACTATCAGCCAGGGCTGTGGGAATCGCTGCCGGTGGGGATGCAGCGGCTGGTGATCCAGCGCGTCCAGGCCGAGACGCCGCGGATGGTCGCGGCCGTGCTGGAGCTGATCAAGTCCGATGTGGACAGTGTGTTCGACCTCAAGGGCATGGTGGTCACCGCACTGGTCAAGGACAAACGGCTGCTGAACCGGATCTTCCAGGAAGCGGGCGACAAGGAGTTCAAGTTCATCGCCCGCTCCGGCATCTTCTTCGGCGGGCTCATCGGCGTCATCCAGATGGTCGCGTGGGTGCTGTTCAAGTTCCCGCTGATCATGCCGCTGTTCGGCCTCTTCACCGGCTGGTTCACCGACTGGCTCGCCCTGCGGATGATCTTCTACCCGCTCGAGGAACGCCGGTATTTCGGCGTGCGCTGGCAGGGCCTGTTCCTGAAGCGCCGCGGCGAGGTCGCGGAGGCGTACGGCGCGCTGATCGCGAAGGAGATCATCACCCCGCACAACGTGATCGAGGCGGTGCTGCGCGGCCCGCTGTCGGACCGGGTGCTCGGGCTCATCCAGCGTCAGCTCGACGAACAGCTCGGACGCCGCGTCGGCGTCGGGAAACCGCTGGTGGTGTTCGCCGTCGGCAGCAGGCGGTATCAGGACATGAAGCTGAACATCGCCGAGAAGATCATGGACAAGCTGCCGGAGACCATGCGGTACATCGAGGACTACGCGACCGACGCGATGGACATCCGGAACGTGCTGGTGACGAAGATGAAGGAGCTGTCGCCGCGCGAGTTCGAGGGACTGCTGCGGCCCGCCTTCCAGCAGGACGAATGGATCCTGATCGCGACCGGCGCCGTCCTCGGCTTCGCCGTCGGTGAGGCGCAGGTCCTCCTGCTGGAGCACTTCGCCGCCTGACGTCGGTGCACGCGACCAAGGGCGCCGGAACGTGGTGGGTACCGGTGGTCGTGAGTGGCGTTTCGGGTTCTATTGATCCGTAAGGCAAATGTGGCAGGCTAGTCTGCGGCGTAGCGGACTTCTTCCTTGCCGAAAAAGGCTTTCACGCGGTCTGGCTGGTTCTGGCG
>NZ_JBIWKX010000041.1:54228-76319 GCF_044765885.1 Amycolatopsis sp. NPDC102389 | reverse complement strand
AACCGAGCAGTACGCTACCAACCACTCAACACCAAACTGTCCGACAAGTCCTGAAACACATCTGTCCGTGAGGTCCTGAAACAGCACAGAGGGTTCTAACCCTCATTGCCACTCACGACCCCGGCCAGAATCGTACATATAGACATGAACCGGACACCGCACAGTCGGAACCTGTCCCTTGTGGACACTCGGCGGCGCTTAGACGCTCGCCAAACCGCGCATAGCACCCGAAACGGGCACCATGGTCTCGCAAAGTGTCCCTTATGGACAGTCAAGAGCGAGCTGAGTCTCTTGGGCAGCCCGCTCGACCACGACACATTTGCCTCATCCCTTGACGACAAATGGCGCCGTGAAGAACGTGAAGGCCCCCTTCACCGCGTTAGACGCGGTGAAAGGGGCCTTCACGGACCGGGATCACGCGGGTTTCAGCGGATCGTGCCCCATCGACATCAGCTTGTGCCGCCAGTGCGCCTCACCCGCGACCGGTTCGAGGTCGTCACGCCGCTGGTCCTCGACCCGCCGGACGACCGAGCGCATCACCCGCTCGTCCTCGGCGGTGAGGTCGGTCCGGCGTTTGCCGAGGATGCCCAGCACATGCCGCCCGGTGGGCGTACCCGCCTGGTCCGGCAGCGCTTCGTCCTCGTCGTCGGCCGACCGCGTGCGCAGCCAGTCGGCCAGCTCCCGCGAGGTCATGTTGACCACGCGATGGAATTCTTCCCACAGTTCGTCATCGATCTCGTGCACGGCGAAACCTCCTGCCAGCACTCGATTTCTACGGCGTCGTGTACGGCGCCTGGTGTTCGATGGACGGGCTCGCGGCCGGGTAGCGGCCTTCCTGCCCGGGCACCGGCGTCACCGTCGTGCCCTGCTGTTCGGGCTCGACGCGCTGCCTCGGACGGTTGATGACCGCTTCGGCCTCCTGCTCACCCCGGATCCGCGAAAGCACGCTGAGCGTGATCGCGTGGGCGATGGCCAGAACCAGCAGCAGCACACCCAGCCTGCCCACCACACCGGGAAGATCGCTGCCCCCGATGTCGACGGTCGACAGCAGCGCCAAGACGCCCAGCGTCGCGAGATGGAACAGCACCGTGACGAGCCACGTCATGGAAGCGCCCGCGGCCGGATCGCCGTGGGAACCCTGCAGGTAGCGCTTACCGCTCTGGTAGATGATCAGACCGTCGAGCATGACCAGTGCCACCCCGATGACGAGGAAGGTCACATATGCGTTGGTAGTCATGCCGGAACGCTCCCTTCGTAATGGACCTCACCCCATGAGATACCCGGGACCTCCCCCAGGAAAACGCCGTCTTCCAGGGGAGGTCCCGGGTGGTGGTCAGCTGCCGGGGCGGTCCACGTCGCCGCGCCACGCGCCGGACTCGCGGCCGCGGCTCTCGATGAACTCCTTGAACCGCTTCATGTCGCCCTTCACCCGGCGGTCGAGGACGCCGAGTTTGTCGGCGACGTTCTCGGCGAAGCCTTCCGGGTCGATCTCCATCTGCGCCGTGACCCGGGTCTTGTTGTCTCCCAGGCGATGGAAGGTGATGACGCCGGCGTGGTCGGGACCGGAGTCCGACGTCCACGCCACCCGCTCGTCGGGATGTTGTTCGGTGATCGTCGCGTCGAATTCCCGGCTCACCCCACCGAATTTGGTCACCCAGTGGGTATGGGTCGCGTCGACCTGACGGATCTCCTCGACCCCTTCCATGAACTGCGGGAAGCTTTCGAATTGAGTCCACTGGTTGTACGCGGTCTTCACCGGGACTTCGACGTCCACCATTTCGGTGATCGTGCTCATGCATCCTCCTGTCGGTTGGGTGCTTTTCGAGCCGGCACTCCCCGGCTACCCGGCGCCCAGCAGGGCGAAACACGCTGTGATTGGCCGGCCGGAACGCCGGGTACCCGGCGGGCACGACACTCCGAGGAGGTGCTCCATGATCGAAGAGACCCACCGTAAGCCGGCCGGCGAAAAGTCGGTCGGTGAACTGGTTTCCGACCTCGGCGACGAGGTCAAACACCTGGTCCGTGACGAGATGCGGCTGGCCGTGTTCGAGTTGCGGGGCAAAGGGAAGAAAATGGGCTTCGGCGCCGGATTGTTCGGTGCCGCGGGCGTTTTCGCGCTTTTCGGCCTGGCGACCCTGATCGCCGCCGTGGTGCTGGCCCTCGCCTTGGTCATGCCCGCGTGGCTGGCGGCCGTGGTGACGGGTGCGGCGCTGCTGCTGATCGGCGGGATTTCCGCCGTCGTCGGCAAGAAGGAGGTCGAGAGCGCGACCCCGCCGGTGCCGGAAGAAGCCGTCGAAGGTGTCCGTGAGGACGTCGACACCGTCAAGCAAGGAGTGCGCTCATGAGCGATTTCCCCAAGAACGCCGAAGAAGCCCGCGCCGATCGTGACGTGACTCGAGAGGAGCTCACCGAGACCCTCGACGCGCTGGGCAAGAAAATGGACGTCAAGACGAGGGTCAACGACAACCTCGACACCAAGGTCGACGAGGCGAGCGCCAAGATCTCCGAAAAGGTCTCCGAGCCCGCGGCGGAGAAGTTCCGTCAGGGCACCGAAGTCGTCCGTGCGAATCCCCTGCCGATCTTCGCCGGCGTGCTCGCGTTGCTCGTCACCATCCGGCTGATCCTGCGAAAGAGGTCTTCGTCGTGAACAAGATTCTCTACAAACCGCTCAACATGGTCGTGAGCGCCGCGGGCGGGGTGCTCGCCGGGATCGCGTTCAAGCAGATCTGGAAACGCGTGAGCGGCGAGGAAGACGCGCCGAACGCCACCGACCGGGACTTCACCTGGACCCAGGTGATCGTCGCGGCGGCCGCGCAGGGCGCGATCTTCGGCGCGGTGAAGGCGGCCACGGAACGAGCGGGCGCGGTCGGCTACCGCAAGGCGACCGGCGACTGGCCCACGGAGGACTGACGATGCGCGTGGTGATCATCGGAGGCGGCTTCGCCGGGTACAACGCGGCGAAGACCCTGCTCAAATCGGTCGGCGACGACACCGAGATCGTGGTGCTGAACCCGACCGACTACTTCCTCTATCTTCCCCTGCTGCCCGAAGTCGCCGCCGGGATCCTCGAACCGCGGCGGATTTCGGTGTCCATCCCCGGCACGCTGCGCGGTGTGCGCCTCGTGCTCGGCACCGCGACCTCGGTCGACTTCGACGGCCACACCGTGACCTACACCGACCCCGAGGACCGCGAGCACCACCTGGGCTACGACCGCCTGGTGCTCGCCGCGGGCAGCGTCAACAAGCTGCTGCCGATCCCCGGCGTGCCGGAATACGCCCACGGCTTCCGTGGCCTGCCCGAAGCCCTGTACCTGCGCGACCACGTCACCCGGCAGATCGAGCTCGCCGCCTCCGCGACGGATCCGGCCGAACGCGACGCGCGCTGTACGTTCGTCGTGGTCGGCGCCGGTTACACCGGCACGGAGGTCGCCGCGCAGGGACCGGCGTTCACCGCCGCGCTCGCCGCCCGGCATCCCGAGCTGAAGGACCAGAAGATCCGGTGGCTGCTGCTGGACGTGGCCGAGCGGGTCCTGCCGGAACTCGACCGGCGGCTCGGCGCGACGGCGGACCAGGTGCTGCGCGAACGCGGCGTCGAGGTGCTGATGAAGACGTCGATCGACGACGCCGGCGAAAAGGGCGTCACGCTGACCTCCGGTGAATCCGTGCCGACCCACACCCTGGTGTGGTGCGTCGGCGTCCGGCCGGATCCGCTGATCGAAGACCTGGGGCTGAAGACGGCCAAGGGCAGGCTCGTCGTGACGGCGCAGCTGAACGTCCCCGGACGGCGCGACGTCTACGCGTGCGGGGACGCGGCGGCCGTCCCGGATCTGACCAGGCCGGGCGAGTACACGCCGATGACGGCCCAGCACGCCGAACGGCAGGGCAAACTCGCCGGGCGCAACGTGGCGGCGTCCCTCGGGCACGGGTCGCACGGCACCTACCGGCACCACGACCTCGGCTTCGTCGTCGACCTCGGCGCCCACGAGGCCGCGGCGAATCCCTTGCACATCCCGCTTTCCGGGTTCGCCGCCAAGGCGGTCACCCGCGGCTACCACCTGCTGGCCATGCCGGGCAACCGGCTGCGCACCGCCACCGATTGGGCGCTGGAAGCGGTGACGAAGCGGCAGACTGTCCAATTAGGACTCGTACGCTCGGGTTCGGTGCCGCTGGACACGGATTCCCCCGAACTCCCCCGCACGAACTGCTAGAGGAGAGACGCCCATGACCGCCGAACCCGATCCCATCCGCGCCGAAGGCCCCTCGGTCGTCACCGACGGCGGCAACGAAGGGGCGAAACTGCTGGTCCTCGACCCGGCCGGCGAGGGAAATCACGGCGAACTCCCCGCGACCTGGCGGCCGCTCGCGGCCCAGCGCCAGATCATCTGGTGCAGGCTGCCGGTGGACGGCGCCCTCAGCCAGGCCGAAGACGTCCTCGGCGACGCGGAACCCGGTGGCCCGCCGATCGACCTGGTGGCCGCAGGCGACTCGGCCGCGGATGCGCTGCGGCTGGCCGAACGCCATCCCGGCGCCGCGTCGCATGTCCTGCTGATCGACCCGGTTCCGGACGAGTCCTCCGAACTGGCCGAACGGGTGCGCTCCGCCGGGACCGCGGTGGACGTGCTCCCCCACAGTGTCGGCGAGCCGTATAACCGGGTGCCGCCGCCGCTGCCGCTCGGACATCCGGACGTCGTCGCGGGGATCACCAAGGTCCTCGAGGACGTTTAGCCGCCGGAGGGCGGCGGTATCCGGCGACCATGAGCGAAACCGTTGCGGACCATGTTCTGACCAGGCTGCGCGAATGGGACGTGGAGCAGGTCTTCGCCTATCCCGGCGACGGGATCAACGGGCTGGTGAGCGCGTTCGGCGCGGCGGAGAACAAGCCGCGTTTCGTGCAGACGCGTCATGAGGAGATGGCGGCGTTCGCGGCCGTCGGGTACGCGAAGCTGAGCGGGCGGCCCGGTGTCTGCATGGCGACGTCCGGCCCGGGGGCGATCCACCTGCTCAACGGCCTCTACGACGCCAAACTCGACCATGTGCCGGTGGTGGCGATCGTCGGGCAGACGGCGCGCAGCGCGATGGGCGGCAGTTACCAGCAGGAGGTGGACCTGCAGGCGTTGTTCAAGGACGTCGCGAGCGAATACCTCGTCGAGGTGAACGTCCCCGAGCAGCTGCCGAACGCCCTCGACCGTGCCCTCCGCACGGCCATCGCGCAGCGCGCGCCCACGGCGCTGATCATCCCGGCGGATCTGCAGGAGGAGCCCTACCAGCCGCCGCAGCACGAGTTCAAGCACGTGCCGTCTTCCCCGCCCGATCACCCGCGGGCCAGTGTCGTCCCGCCCTCGGAAGAGGTCACCCGCGCCGCGGAGGTGCTGAACGCGGGTGAAAAGGTCGCGATCCTGGCCGGGCAGGGCGCGCGCAACGCCGTCACCGAGCTGCGCGAGGTCGCCGAGCTCACCGGCGCCGGGGTGGCGAAAGCATTGCTGGGCAAGGACGTCCTGCCCGACGACCTGCCGTACGTCACCGGCTCCATCGGCCTGCTCGGCACCCGGCCGACGTACGAGATGATGCGGGACTGCGACACGTTCCTGATCGTCGGCTCGAACATGCCGTACGCGCAGTTCCTGCCGGAATTCGGCCAGGCCCGCGCGGTCCAGATCGACATCGATCCCCGGTTCCTCGGCCTGCGGTATCCGACCGAGGTCAATCTGCTCGGCGACGCGAAAAGCACCTTGCAGCAGCTGATCCCGTCGCTGGAGCGCAAAACCGACCGCGGCTGGCGGGAGCGGATCGAGAAGAACGTCGGCGAGTGGCAGGAGACGCTGACCCGCCAGGCGATGCTGGACGCGGATCCGGTCAACCCGATGCGGATCGTGCACGAACTTTCCGAACGGATCCCCGAGGACGCCATCGTCACCGCCGACTCCGGTTCGGCGACCAACTGGTACGCCAGGAACCTCCGGATGCGCGGCCGTATGCGGGGCACGCTCTCCGGCACGCTGGCGACGATGGGCTCCGGTGTCCCCTATGCGATCGGCGCGAAGTTCGCCCATCCCGACCGGCCGGTGATCGCGCTGGTCGGTGACGGCGCGATGCAGATGAACGGGATGGCGGAACTGCTGACCATCGCCCGGTACCGCGAACTGTGGGCCGATCAGCGATGCGTCGTCTGCGTCTTCCACAACGGCGATCTGAACCAGGTCACCTGGGAGCTGCGTGCCATGGGCGGCTCGCCGAAGTTCGAACCGTCGCAGACGTTGCCGGAAGTGTCCTATTCGGACTTCGCGCTGGAGATCGGCCTGGGCGGGATCGCCGTCGACGACCCCGCCCAGCTCGGTGAAGCCTGGGACATCGCGCTGTCGGCCGACGTGCCGACCGTGCTCGACGTCCGCTGCGATCCCGAGGTGCCACCGATTCCTCCGCACGCCACCTTCGAGCAGGTGAAGGCCATGACCGAGGCCGTCCTCAAGGGCGAACCCGACGCCTGGCACCTGGTGACGCAAGGGATCAAGACGAAGATGCAGGAACTGCTGCCCTCGCACCGCTGAGAGAGGTCAGGCGCTGGCACCGCCGTCGAGGACGATGTCGTGCCCCACGACGTACGCGGACTCGTCCGAAGCCAGCCAGAGGACCGCCGCGGCGATCTCCTCGACCGCGCCGATCCGGCCGAGCGGGATGACCGCGCCGAGCCTGGCGGCGCGGTCGGCCTCGGACTCGCCGGGCCGGAACGACATGCCGGTATCGGTGGCGCCGGGGCTGACCGCGTTGATCCGGATGCCCTCGGCGATGTGGTCGCGGGCGGCGGTGCGGGTCAGCACGTCCACGGCGGCCTTCGATGCGGCGTAGGCGGCCAATCCCGGCAAGCGGTGGTGCGAGCCGATGTTGGAGGACATGTTGACGATGACTCCCCCGCCGTTCGCCCGCATCTGAGCGATCTCGTGCTTCATCGACAGCCAGGTGCCCTTGAGGTTCGTCCGCACGACGGCGTCGAAGCCCTCTTCGTCCAGATCCGCCGCCGGCGCGGGGCTGCCGAGCACACCGGCGTTGTTGAAGGCGATGTCGAGTTTGCCGTGCCGTCGCACGGTCTCGGCGACGAGACGCTCGACTTCGGGGCCGGCACTCACATCCGCGATCACCGCGTCGGCCGTTCCGCCGTCCGCCTCGATCTCCTTCACGGTCTGACGCAGTTTCTCGCCGTCCCGCCCGGAAACGACGACCTGCGCGCCTTCGCGCGCGAACGCCGCCGCCGTGGCGCGGCCGATCCCGGAACCTCCTCCGGTGACCAGGACGACCTTGCCGCTGAATCGCTTCCCCACAGTTTTGTCCACTTTCTGGTCCGATCGTTCCATTATGAGCGCTTGCGAGCGCCTTCGAGTACCGCGATGGCCCGCCGCGCCGTCGCCTTGGCTCGCGCCGCGGGATCCGGCCCCTTGCTCAGCACCCGCATCCCCTGCAGGACTGTGAGCAGGAAGCCGGCCAGCTCCTCCGGGTCGGCGTCGTCGTCGAGTTCACCCTGCGCCTTCGCCCGGCTCAACGCCATCCGCACGGCCAGCTCGAGCGCGTCCCAGCTGCGCTCGACCACCCGCGCCACCTCGGGATCCCTCGGCATCATCTCCATGGCGGCGTTGACCACGAAACAGCCTTTGCGCCCCGATTCGCCCAGTATTTCGGCGAGATAGCGGTCGATGAGGCGCCGCACTCCCGCGAGAGCGGGCCCCGGTCCGGCGAAGTCCTCGACGAACCGCTCGTTGCCCCGGGCGATGTAGCGATTCAAAGCCGTCAGGTACAACTCGTGCTTGGTGCCGAAGGTCGCGTAGAGACTCGCCTTGCCGATGCCGAGCTCGGCGACCAGGTCACTGACCGAGGTGGCCTCGTACCCCTGCCGCCAGAACAGTTCCAGCGCGGCCTCGCAGGCCGCGTCGACGTCGAATTCCTTCACCCGGGACACACCAGGAGCTTAACCGCATCTGGACCGATCGGTCAAGAAAAGGCCAGGATCTCGCCGTGTCGTCTCTCCAGTCACGCGTGTCGTCCGTTTCGAGCCTGTCCCGGCCTCGAGAACAGGCTCAGGAAGCGGAGTCGTAGGCCGACCGGGCCTCTTCCACCTTCGGCAGGTTCTCCGTCGACCAGTCCGCGAGGGTCGCGAAGAGCGGCGCCAGGCTCCGGCCGAGGTCGCTGATCTCGTACTCGACCCGGGGCGGCACCTCGGCGTGATAGGTCCGGGTGAGCAGACCGTCGCGTTCCAGTTGCCGCAGCCGTTGCGTCAGCACCTTCGGCGTGATGGAGCCGATGCGGCGCTCGAGTTCGACGAACCGCTGCCTGCCGAACTCGTTGAGCGCCCACAGGATCGGCGTGGTCCAGCGGCTGAAGACGAGGTCGACCACCGGGGCGATCGGGCAGGCCTGGTCGGGAGTGGTCGAGGCGTCGGCGCGCATGAAACCAAGGTACGCGGGTTGCCGAGTTGTCATGATCCGGACACCCCATGGCCCCACCTGTGCGCGTAACGTTCTGTTATGGACTTGACCACCGAAAGGCTTGTCGTCCGTGATTGGTCCGAGGACGACGCCGAAGCCGCGCTGGCGATCTACGGCACCACCGACGTGACCCGTTGGCTCACCCCGGCGATGGACCGGGTGACCGACGCGGCGGCCATGCGTTCGGTTCTGCAGGCCTGGCAACAGGCGCAGCCGAATCTCGTGCCGCCGCGCGGAAGATGGGCGGTGCAGCGCAAAGAGGACGGCGTGGTCGTCGGCGGGCTGGGCATCCATTTGCTGCCACCGTACGAAGAAGACCTGGAGATCAGCTGGCAGCTGCATCCGGACGCCTGGGGCGAGGGCTACGCCTCCGAGGCAGCCCGCGCGCTGATGGGCTGGGCGTTCACCCAGGACGCGGACGAACTCTTCGCCGTCGCCCGGCCGAACAACACGCGTGCCATCGCGACCGCGAAACGGCTCGGCATGGCCTGGGTCGGGGAAACCGACAAGTACTACGGGCTTCGCCTGCAGGTGTACCGGATCCGGCACACGGACCTGCTCTAGGCACTGTCCACACGGGACGCTTCGCCCGAGACGGCGTGCCCGGCGCCGCGCCCGTCCGCCGTGGCGACGATCCGGCCCCGCTCGACCCGGATCGCGGCCTCGGTCTCGTCGCTGACCGCGAGCACCCCCGCGGCGGCCGCCAGTGTGCCGTTCACGTCGCACACCACACGCACTCCCGGCCAGGACGATTCCGGGAAGGCCTGCCGCAGGCCGCCGCACAGTTCCGCGACGATCAGCCGGGTCAGTGGCACCAGCTCGTCGGGATCACTGGTCACGGCGACGACGGTGACATCGCGGCCCGAAGCCCGGACGGCCTCTTCCGCGGCGGCCAGGCGGTGAGTGCCCAGTACGACGACCACGCCGTCGCCGGGTACGAAGGATTCGGCGCGTACGAGGTCGACGGCCTCGGGCGGTGACCACGGCCGGTCGGCGGCCCGCGCCGTGGGCGCGATCACCGGCGGCGCCCACCAGTCGTTGAACTCCAGCCCCGCCAGTCGTTCGCAGGCGCTCACGACGTCGAAGGGTTCGACGAGCCCCGGCGCGGTGGCCGCCAGCTGGCCGGCGCCGTGCAGGGTGGTCAGCACGGTCTCCGCGAGCCGGACACGACGCGGGATCGGCGATCCCGACGGCCGCTCCGGCGGGTCGAGCCGCTCCAGCGCGAGCCCGAGCAGCAGCCCATTGAGCTTCACCAGCTGGGCGAACGGACGCCGGACGCGCTCGTCCGCGAGCACTTCCGGCATCAGGTCGCGGGCGAGACCCGCCTGGTCGTCGTCCAGGGGAAGCGCCGCCACCCGGGCCCTGGCCAGCGCACCCAGCGCATCCTGGAGCGTCGCGCCGGGCACGGCGTGCGGCGCTCCGGCGGACCGTTCGGCCAGCTCGGCGAGAACGGCGAAGTACAGCGCGCGTTTCCCCGGGAA
Organism: Amycolatopsis sp. NPDC102389; assembly: GCF_044765885.1. Lineage (NCBI taxonomy): Bacteria > Bacillati > Actinomycetota > Actinomycetes > Pseudonocardiales > Pseudonocardiaceae > Amycolatopsis > Amycolatopsis sp. NPDC102389. Next base: position 66,367 of record NZ_JBIWKX010000041.1, on the reverse strand, counting down.
GTTCGAGTAGACCGCCCCGCGGGTGAGTTCCGCCCGCTCGGCGATCACGTCGATCTTGGCGTCCCGGAAGCCCTGTTCCGCGAACTCGTCGCGCGCGGCGGCCAGCACCTTCGCGCGATTGCGCTCCTGCGTCTCCGCCCTGCTCAGCCGGACCATCGGCCTCCCGTCAGCCAGCACGTTGCCCTCGGACCGGGATCAAGATACCTTGACCATTCAGATGATGAGAACATCTGATTTGAACATTCGAACTGGGAGAGCCACCTTGTCCGACGTTCCCGAGATCCTCCTGACCGACCCCGAGGTTCTGCGCGACCCGTTCACCGCCTACGGACCCGTCCGCGAACGCTCCCCGATCGCCAAGCTCGCCGCGCCGGGATTCTCGAAGTGGGCGGTCCTACGCCACGAAGAGGCGCGGAAGATGCTGAGCGACCCGCGTTTCGCCCTGAGCGCGAACAGCTATCAGCGAATGGACATCCCCGACCACTGCCGCCCGTACATGCGGACGATGCAGGAGGTCGAGGGCCCGGAACACCTCCGGCTCCGGCGGCTGGTCGCCCCCGCGTTCACCCCGCGCAAGGCCGCCGCGCTCCGTCCGGGGATCGAGCGGCTCGTGGACGATCTCCTCGACGAACTCGCCGGCGAAGACCGGATCGACCTGGTCACCGCGTTCGCGCGCCCACTGCCGGTCGACGTGATATGCGCACTGGTCGGCATCCCCGAAGCCGACCGGCCGCGATGGCGTGAATACGGCGCCTTGGTCTCGGCCGGCGACGGGGCGGGGCTCGCGAAAGCGGTGCCGGGGATTGTCGAGGGCGCGCTCGCGGCCATCGCGGACCGGAAGGGCGAACCAGCCGAGGACGTCGTCTCGCAACTGCTCCGGATCCAGGCCGACGACGGCGACAGGCTCAGCGAAACCGAACTGGTCGCCCTGGTCTGGCAACTCGTGCTGGGCGGCCAGGTACCCGGCAACCTCATCGCCAACGCCGTCGAAATCCTGCTCTCCCACCCCGGACAGCTGGCCGACCTTCGCGAGGACCCGTCGCTCATGCGCGGCGCGGTCGAGGAGGTGATGCGCTGGCAGAGCCCGCAGCTGCTGACGATCCCCCGGTTCACGACCACGGACGTCCGCATCGGCGACGTCCTCATCCCCGAAGGAGAACCTGTTACCGTCGCGATCGCCGCGGCGAACCGGGACCCCAGGGCATTCCACGACCCGGACGTCTTCGACATCCGGCGCGCGGCGGGCCCGGCGTGGCATCTGGCGTTCGCCCACGGCCCGCACTTCTGCCTCGGCGCTTCCCTGGCCAGGGTTCAGGTCGAGGTCGCGCTCACCGCCCTGCTGCGCAGATTCCCCGATCTCGCCCTCGCCGACGGCCTCCTGCGGATCCCGGACCCGGGCACCTGGCGGCTGAACTCCCTGCCGGTCACGCTGCATGCCACGGTTGCAAACTGAAACACGTTCTAATAATGTGACCGGCTGTGAGACACGGGATCGTACTGTTCACCAGTGACCGGGGTATCAGCCCGGCGGCGGCCGCGCGGGCGGCGGAAACCGCGGGCTTCGACACCTTTCACGTGCCCGAACACACGCATATCCCGGTCAAACGGGAGGCTCCGCATCCACGCACCGGCGACTCGTCGCTGCCCGACGACCGCTACCTGCGCACGCTGGACCCCTGGGTCGCGCTGGCCACGGCGGCCTCGGTGACCACGCGGATCCGGCTCGCGACGGCGGTGGCCCTCCCGGTCGAGAGCGATCCGATCACGCTGGCGAAGACGATCGCCAGCCTCGACCATCTCTCGGCCGGGCGGGTCACCCTCGGCGTCGGCTTCGGCTGGAACGTCGACGAACTGGCCGATCACGGCGTCCCGGGTGGCAAACGCCGGACGGTGCTGCGCGAATACCTGGAAGCGATGCGCGCGCTCTGGACGCAGGACGAAGCCTCGTACGCGGGCGAGTTCGTCTCGTTCGGCGCCAGCTGGGCGTGGCCGAAACCGGCTCAAGCGCATATCCCGGTGATCGTCGGCGCGGGCGGGACGGAGAAGACGTTCCGCTGGATCGCGAAGTCGGCCGACGGGTGGCTCACCACCCCCGGCGACACGGACATCGCGGACAAAGCGCGACGGCTGTGCGAGATCTGGCACGAAGAGGGCCGCGCCGGTGAGCCGGAGATCTCGGCGCTCGGCGTCCGACCGGATCCGGAGAAGCTGGCCGAACTGGAAGCGGCCGGGGTCACCGAGACGATCTTCGGTCTCCCGGACCGCTCCCCCGAGGAGGTCGAGGCCTGGCTTCAGCGCCTCGCCGGGAAGCTCAGCCTGCCCGCTGCGAGTCGATGAGGTACCGGCCGTCCTGCTGGACCAGGGTGAAGGTCTCCCTGCCCGTCGTGGTCCCGCCCGAAGCCTTGACGTAGGTGAGCGTCGCCGTCACCGTGTTGCCGGATTCGGTCACGTTCGACACGGTCACCGCGCTGAACTGCTTCCAGTAGTTCGAATACCGCTCGAAGCTCTGCTTCCTGTTCTGCTTGAAGTTCTCGGTCAGCGTCGCGAACCCGGCCTGCAGGTTCCCCGGGATGAGCGAGTAGTAGGACGCGAGCGCCTGCCCCGGCGTCTGCGCGGGAGGCGGCGCGGCCGAGGACGACGAGGACGGGGGCGGCGTCGAAGGCGGCACGGAGGACGGCGAAGGCGGTGGCGCCACCGGCTCCGAACTGGTCGGGGTCGCGGACTGCGACTGAGAAGCAGGCGGCGGGGCCTGGCCCGAAGGAGCGTCGTCATCGCGGTTGAGCACCACGACCACGGCCGCCGCGGCGGCGGCCGCGAGCACGAGGAACACCGCGATCACACCGATCAGCATTCCCTTGCGCGACTTCGGCGGCGGCTCCTCGGCGACGAGCGTCGTCGGCTCCCCCGCCGCCAGTGCCCGCAACTCCCGCTCGGTCTCGGCCATCGTCGGCCTGCTGTCCGGACGGACGTCGAGGAGACGGTTCAGCAGCGGCGTCAAGATCCCCGACTTGGTCGGCGGGGTGATCTCGCCGCTCGACGCGCGGTACAGCAACGCGATCGGGTTCTCCGCCGTGCCGTAGGGCGTGCCGCCTTCGAGCGCGGTGTACAGCGTCGCGCCGAGTGAGAACACGTCGGAAGCGGACGTGGCGTCCTCGCCGCGGGCCACCTCGGGCGCCAGGAACGCCGGTGTCCCGGAGATCTCGCCGGTCGCGGTGAGCTGGACGTCGCCCATCGCCCGCGAGATCCCGAAATCGGTGATCTTGACGGTGTCGTCGTCGCCCAGCAGGACGTTGCCGGGCTTGATGTCACGGTGGACGATGCCCGCCCGGTGCGCGGCCGCCAGCGCCGAGCAGAGCTGGATGCCGAGGCGGATGACGTCGTCGACCGCCATCGGCCCCTCGCGCAGCTTCTCCGCGAGGCTGGTCGAGGGCAGGTATTCCATGATGATCCACGGGCGGTCCTGCTCGTCGATCACCCCGAAGACGGTGATGGCGTGCGGATGCACCAGCCGCGCGGCGATCCTGGCCTCGCGCAGCGCGCGGTTCTTGGCCTCGTCGGCCTTCTCCTCCCCTGCGCCGTGCGGCAGAAGGAGTTCCTTGACCGCGACCGTGCGCTCCAGGTTCTCGTCGCGCGCCCGCCACACGGTGCCCATGGAGCCACCGCCGACGGGCTCGATGAGATCGAACCGATCGGCGAGGCGGCGGATCTCCTCCATTATCGACGTCCCCCTGGAGCTGTGGTGTTCGCGCGAACCTTGCCAGCATGCCAGGAACGCGCCGGGACGCAGGACCCGGCAGGGTGGTTCGCGGCGCGGTGTCGGTCACGTCGGCGAAGGGGCCGTTCAGCGGAACCGTCCTCCCCGCCGACGACGTCCCCGTGTGGCCGGGCAGCGCGCTGCCGCCCGGGACCGCCGCCGGACGGCTCCTCGCCGCCCATCACCCGGCGCTCGCCGAATACTCACGACAGAACCGGGCCGGATGATCGGCGAACCCCGAACAATCCCCGACCAACGCGAGCATCGGGCGACCGCCGAAAGCGGGCGGAATATTTCCGACGAAATCCCGTAAATCGCCTCACCGTGCGTCCGCGACCGATGTCACCCAGTACCGAAATCAAGGAAACCCTTCACCCACAGGCTGTTTGCGTGACCGAGCGCCTACCGGGCGAGCCGTTCGCGCGGCGATTAAATCACCGTCTCCCGTTTTCTCCGGCACTTCCGAAACGGAGCAGCGCACGTATTGTCCAGGAATTCTTTCGACCAAGGAGGGCATTCCTTGACAAGACATTCCCTGAAAAGACGAGGCGCGACCTTTGCCGCGTTCCTCGTCATGGTGTCCGTGGCGTCCGCCGCCACGGCCGTCCCGGCGTGGGCCACGGAACGTTCCGGCCGTCCCGTCGTGGCCGGGATCGACCTGGAGGGCGCGACGATCCCCGATCTGCAGCGGGCGATGCGCGCCGGACGGCTGTCCTCGGTCGAGCTGACCGCCTTCTACCTGCACCGGATCCGCAAGCTGAACCCGACGCTGCACGCGGTGCTCACCACGAACCCGGACGCGCTGCGGCTCGCCGCGGACAGCGACGCGCGACGGCTCCGGCACCGGTCGAAGGGCCCGATGGACGGCATCCCGGTGCTGCTCAAGGACAACATCGACACCGCGGACCGGCAGCCGACCACCGCCGGCTCGACCGCGCTGCTGGAGTCGCGTCCCTACCGCGACGCCGGCGTGGTCGAGAACCTGCGCGAGGCCGGGGCGGTCATCCTCGGCAAGGCCAACCTGTCGGAGTGGTCGAGTTACCGCTCCACCAGCTCGTCGAACGGCTGGAGCCCGCTCGCCGGCCAGACCGCCAACCCCTATGTGCTCGACCGCAACCCGTGCGGCTCGTCGTCCGGCCCGGGGGTCGCCGTCGCGGCACACCTGGCGACCGTCGCCGTCGGGACCGAAACGGACGGTTCGATCAGCTGCCCGTCCGGCGCCAACGGCATCGTGGGCGTCAAGCCGAGCCTCGGGCTCGTCAGCCGTAGCGGGATCGTGCCGGTGTCGAAGCAGCAGGACACGGCGGGCCCGATGGCACGCAACGTGGTCGACGCCGCGATCCTGCTCGCGGCCCTGAACGGCGCCGACCGTCGTGACCCGATCACCGTCGACGCCTCGAAGCAATCTCTCGACGATTACACGAAGTTCCTGCGTCCCAACGCTTTGCGCGGGAAGCGGATCGGTGTCTGGCGCGAGGTCTACACCCCGGACGACACCACGAAGGCGGCGTTCGAGCAGGCGCTGAGCAGGCTTCGGAAGCTCGGCGCGACCACGGTCGAGATCACGATCCCTTATCTGGACGTCATCGCGGCCAACGAGTTCCCCGCGATCAGGACCGAATTCAAGCACGACATCAACGCCTACCTCGCCTCCACGGGCGGCAGGCATCCCGCCGATCTGGCGGGGCTGATCCAGTACAACCTGGACCACGCGGCGGTCGAAATGCCGTACTGGACCCACAACCTGTGGGACCGATCGCAGGCCACCGCCGGAGATCTGAACGATCCGGCGTACCGCGCGATGCGGGAAGCCGCGACGAGCGCCGCCCGGCGGGGCCTCGACGAAACGCTGCGCGGCGGGAAACTGGACGCGATCGTCGCGCCGACGAACAACGCCGCGTGGAAGACGCAGCTCGGTGTCGGCGACGGCGCGCTGCTCATCGACTCGTCCGGTCCAGCGGCCGTTTCGGGCTACGCCAACATGACCGTTCCGATGGCGTACGCCGGACCGTTGCCGCTGGGACTGTCGATCATGGGCGGGCGGTTCAGCGAACCGTCGCTGCTGGCCATCGCCTACGCCTTCGAGCAGGACACGAAGGTCCGGAGACTGCCGACCTACATCCCGTCGATCGGCTGAGCCGGCGTCTTTGACGAGGGGATAGGGCAAGTCGCTGAGACCACACCTTCGCTCCTGTGGCCACTCGACATGGCGTGGGCGCGTGAGTTTTACCGCGGGTGAGGGGTGTGTGGATATAGGGACGCTCAATGTCTCTATATCCACACACCCCGCCGTGATCGGGCCGGTCACGCGGGGACTGTGTGGATTTCTGGTCATCCAACGCCCCAAAATCCACACAGTGCGCGGTCTAATGGACCAGGAGCCCGAGGCTGCGCTCGGCCTCGGCGACGGCCGAATCGCGCTCGACGTGACCGTCGATGACGAGCGTGGCGAGCCCGTGGAGCAGGCACCAGAGCGTGACGACGAAGCCGCCCGGATCACTCCGCTCCCCCACCCGATCGGCCAGCACCGCACAGGTCGCCCGGTGTGCCTCCGCCAGTTCCGGATACGCGGCACGGTCACCGATCCCGGCGCCCGCCATCAAGCGGTACAACGCGGGATTCTCCAGCGCGAAGCCGAGGTAGGACCGCCCGACCGCGGTCACCGTCCCGGTGCCGTGACCCCGCAGGCACTCTTGCAACTCGGCATGCCCTTCCAGCGCGACCGCCACCAGCAGCGCGTCCTTGTCACGGAAATGCCGGTACGGCGCCGCGGTGGACGCACCCGCCTTGGCGACAGCGGCGCGCAGGCTCACCCCCTCCGGTCCTCGCTCGACGAGGAGCTCTCGTGCGGCGAGGACGAGCGCACGACGAAGATCCCCGTGGTGATAGGCACGTTTGTTGATCATGGCGGACCCCCCAGCCCTTGATGCCACGCGAACGCCCCACCTTAACGGTCGGCACAGGTGGTCGGGGGGGGGGGGGGGGGGGGGGGGCGCGGCGCCCCCCCCCCCCCCCCCCCCCCCCCCCCCCCCCCCCCACCCCCGCGCGAAGATGCGCAAAGTTCCCAAACCGGACGCTTTCAGCTCGAAAAGTGTCCCATGTGGACACTCGCAGCCCGCTCAGCCCTCGTCGGTCGGCGCGGACCCGGGCCACAAACGGTGCGCTGCACGCCATATTTGGCTTACTCGTCAATCACCCTCAACATCACTCACGACCCCACGCAGAACCGCGCATAGAGGCATCAATCGGACAACAAATCGGTGAGAGGTGTCCCTTGTGGACGCTGAAGCCCCGGTCGACGCCCCCAGTCAGCTCTGCACTCTTTCGACTTTGCCGGAACCCGACTCGGGCACCGGCACTGAGCTGCTCAGCCCCCGAGCACGCCGCTGACCTCGTTCGGCGTCCCCGGAATCGTCCCGGTCGCGGTCTTCGCGCCGGAGGCGAGGTCGACCGAGTGGATCTCCTTCTTACCCGGATCGGTGACGTACGCGGTTCCACCCCGGACGAAGATCGCGGGGCGCGGCTGCTGCCACTCGATCGGCTCCTGCCAGGAACCGAGGACGGCGATCTTCTTCGTCACCGCACCGGTCACCGGGTCGATCACGTGGATCTGACCGTCGGTGCCCAGCACCAGGGCCTCGCCCTGAGGACCGCGGGCCAGCGAGCGGAAGGTGTAGCTGGTCCCGATGTCGACGTGCTTGAGCGTGGCCTTCTCGGTGTCGATCAGCGAAACGCGGGTCGGGCGTTCGAGCTCGGCCGCTTCGTCGACCTTGTAGTCGCCCAAGGTGATCGGCGAGACGTCCGAACCCGCCTGGTTGCCGATGCGCCCGTAGGCGTCCGGGCTGGTCACCTTGGTGATGGCACCGTTCCGGTAGATCAGCGCACCGGTCTGGCAGCCGACCACGATCGCCTCTCCGCGGGCGGCGGCTTCGCCGTGCACACCGGGGCACTGCTCGTTGCGCGCGATCTCCTTCTTGTCCTTGTCCAGCACCACGATCCCGGATCGCTTGTCCTTGTTCCCGACGGTGGTCACCAGTTCGCCGTTCTCGAGTTCGACGGCCACGCCGTGATGCGCTTCAGGCGTCTTGTGCTTCGGCGCGGGGAAGGCGGCCGTGCCGATCGTCTTCGGGTCGAAGACGGTCACTTCGCCGGTCCCGTCGGCGAACAGCACCGTCTTGCCTGCGTGCCGGACGACGTGTCCAGGCTTGGCCGCCTTCACCTCGTTGTCCGTCAGCACGGCGCCGACGGCGTCGAGGACCCGGAACCCGGTGGAGGTCGAGACCATGAGGTGCCGGTCGTTCCCGGCCGGGTTGAGCCGGTTGAAGCCCTCCAGCGGAAGGTTCTTGGCCACCTGCAAGGTCTTCCCGTCGAGCAGGACGATCCCGCCGTCGTAGGTGACGGCCACCGGATTGGCGACGACCGGTGCCGGAGCCGCAGCCTTTCCGGGCTCCGCCGCTGGCTGTTCGGTCGCGCAGGCGGCGAGCGCGAGGGTGCTCACCGTCGTTGCCATCAGCGCGAGATATCGGGTCTTCCGTGCCATTTCACTGTGCCTTTCGTCTGTTCCGATCAGGAACGGGTCAAACCGGTGGTGATCGATTCGGTGTTGGCGCGCATCATTTCCAGGTAAGTGGCCGCGCCCTGGCCTGGTTCGCTGAGCGACTCGGAGAACAACGAGGCCACTTGGACGTGCAGGCCCGCCTGCTCCGCCAGCACTCGCGCGAGCCGGTCCGGCTGCGAGGAATCCGCGAAGATCACGGGCACGCCGGCCGCGCGAACGGTGTCGGCGAGTGCTTTCAGATCCGAGGAACTGGGCGAGGCGAGCGTCGTACCGCCGGGGATGACCGCGCCGACGACCTCGAACCCGAACCGCTGGGCCAGGTAGCCGAACACATGGTGATTCGTGACCAGCTTCCGGCGCTCGCGCGGAATCCCGCCGAACTTCTCGGTCATCATGCCGTCGAGCGCTTCGATCTCGCCGCGATAGCGTTCGGCGTTGGCGCGGACGACCGCTTCGTCGACTCCGCCGACATGGGCGACGACCTCGTCCGCGATCACCTTCACCGCGTCGCGCACCCGTGCCGGATCCGTCCAGAAGTGAGGGTCCGGCTTGTTGTCGGCGTAGCTGATCGGGTTGACGCGCTCCCCGGCAGGCAGCGCCGGCACGCCGTTTTCCTCGGCTGTGCGGACAGTGCGCAGCATGCCCTCTTCGAGCCCGAGTCCGTTGTAGACGATCAGCCCGGCACGCTCGACCTGCGCGGCCTGCTGTGCGGAGATACCGAAGGAGTGTGGGTCGGCGTTCGGCTTCATCAAGACGGTCACTTCGGCCTGATCGCCGACGACGGCGCGGGTGATGTCGCCGAGGATGTTCGTCGTGACGACGACCGACTTGCCACCTCCACCGCTTCCGGAGCACCCCGCCGCCGCAAGCAACGCCACCATCAGCAGCGCGAGCACTCGACGCGTCATCGGCCGGTCTCCACGATATGGCCCGCCTTGCCGCCGACCTTCAGGGTCCGGGCACGCCGGAGGTTGTCGTTGTAGTCGATCTCGTACACCTCAGCGGACAGCGGGTTGTTGACGTAGGCGCGGGTCGAATCGACCTGGATCGAGGCGGCGGTAGCTTCCGGAGCCAGGAGCGGGATCGTCGTCTGTTCCTTTCCGGCGCCGTCGAAGGAGCGCAGCTTCCCGTCCCGGGTGAGGACCAGCAGTGGGCCGCCCTCACCGACGGCGTTCACCGCGGCGACCGGCCCGGTCTCGACGTACTCCCAGCTGCGGCGACCGACGTCCAGCGACCACGCGGCGGACTCTCCCGACCGGGCGGCCAGCGTGGCGCCACCCGGCCGATGGAAGAACGCGGTGGCGCGTTCTTGTGCGGAAACAGCGCGCGGGTACGGGATCTTCACCCCGGCGAACGCACCGTCCTTTTCGGTCACCAGCAGAGCGCCGTCCGCGCAACCGAAGACGACACCACGCCGGGTCACCGCCTGGCCCCGCAGTTCCGGACACGGCTGGTCGATCTCGGCCACGGCCTTACCTTGGCGGTCGTGGACACGCACCCCGCGAGCGAAGGGCTTTCCGGCATCCGCCACCGTGGCGATGATGTGCTCGCCGTAGGGGATCGCGACGCCCGCATGCGGCTCGCGCGTGATCTTCCCCAGTTCGGCGACGGATCCTTTGTCCAGTGCGGCACGGTCGAGCAGCGTCGTCGTTCCGTCCGAATAGGACAGTGCCGTGACGGCGGGATCGCTGTAGGCCGCCGATAGCTGTTTGCCCGGCGCCACACCGACATCACGGACCTTCGCCCGGTAATAATGGACGTGGTCACCGTGGTCGACCATCCAGGAGCCGCTGTCGATCACCCGGATCGTGCCGTCGCCGGCGGTCAGGTAGCCGAAGCGGCCGTCGCCGGTCACGGCCCGTACACCATCGACGCGCCCGACTTCGTGCACCTCCTCGGTGATGAGGTCCACGACCCGCACCGCGCCCGTGTCCGGGTCGGCGACGATCAGCCGCGACTGCGCCTCGGCCGCCTCTTCTGCGCCTTCGACGTAGCCATGCGGAACCTCCGCGGTCACCTCCTTCGGCTGCTCCCCGCCGCACGCCGCCAAGGTCAGCGCCGCGACGACCGCCGTCACTGCTTTCAATTTCATTCGATCTCCGGTGTCAGGGAACGGAATCGCTGTCGTACGAAGGACAGGAACGCGGAAAGGAAGAACAGGAGGACCGCGCCGGCGGCGATGGTCGCGCCCGCCGCCGTGCCCCAATGCCAGGACACGAGCAGGCCGCCGACCGTGGCGGCGATGCCGAGCAACGCCGCGATGAGCATGATCATGGTGATCCGCCGAGACCAGAAGAGCGCCGCCGCGGCGGGGGCGATGAGCAGGCCGAACACCAGGAGCGTCCCCACGACGCGGAACGACGCGACGATCGTCAACGTGACCAGCCCCAGCAGCACCGCGTTCGCGAGACGTGGCCGAAGCCCCAGGGTTTGCGCTTTTCGGACGTCGAAGGTGAGCGCGGTGAACGAGCGATGTCCCGCCAGTGCCACCAGCCCTACGACGAGCAGGGTGATCGCGAGGCCCACCAGGTCGCCGGAACCGACGGCGAGCACGTCACCGAACAGGAATCCGGTGAGATCGACCGCGAACGACCGCGAGTGGGACACGATGATCACGCCGCTCGCGAGCATGCCGACGAACAGCAGCCCGATCGTGGTGTCCTCGGACAGCCGCCGCGAACGCCCCAGCGCCGTCACCCCGAGCGCCATCACCCCGGCACTGATCGCCGCGCCGATCAGCAGGTTCGCGCCGGTCAGCGACGCGATCGCCACCCCGGGCAACATGCCGTGCGACATCGCGTCGCCGATGAACGCCATGCCCCGCAACACCACCCAGGTGCCCACAACGGCGCACACCGCCGAAACGAGCACTCCCGCCACCAGCGCACGCTGCACGAACGACACCTCGAACGGGATCAGCAACCACTCCACGCGTCACACTATAGTGGTAATGATTGTCATTATCTGAAAGAGGTGGGATGACCCAGGACACAACGGCGCTCACGATCGACCGTGCGCACGCCCACTACGGCTCCCGCGAGGTGCTACGCGGGATCACCGCCCGGCTCCCGTCCGGGCGGCTGACGGCCATCGCCGGCGCGAACGGCGCGGGCAAGTCGTCGCTGCTCAACCTCGTCGCGGGTGTGCTCCCGCCGACCACCGGTTCGGTGACTCACCGGGATCCGGGGCGCGTCGCCTACGTGACCCAGCTGAGCGAGGTGTCACGATCGCTGCCGATCACCGTGCGCGCCACCGTCACGATGGGCCGCTGGGCGCACCGGGGTCACTGGCGACGACTGTCCAAATCGGACCGGAAGATCGTCGGGGAATGCCTGGAGTTGCTGGAGATCACGTCGATCGCGGACCGGCTGATCGGCACGCTGTCCGGCGGACAGCGGCAGCGGGCGCTGGTCGCGCAGGGACTCGCCCAGCGAGCCGGACTGCTGCTGCTCGACGAGCCGTCGGCCGGACTCGACCTGCATGCCCGCCACTTGATCGACGTGGCACTGCGAGCCGCGCTCGCCGAGGGTACGACGGTCCTTCGCGTCACCCACGACCTCGAGGTGGCGGGCCGGGCCGATCACTGCCTGCTGCTCCAGGACGGCCTGCTCGTCGGCGACGGCGCGCCCGCTTCGGTGCTGACCCCGGAACGCGTGGCGGCCGCTTGGGGACTTCCCACGAGGATTCAGTGAGGAGAAGGTCGTGCGTCTCGTGTTCGTGGGTCGGGTTGGTGGTGGGTTTGGGTGTTGGGTTGGTAAAAAAAAAACACAACAACCCACAACAAAGCCCCCAACCCACACCCACCCGCAGACCACCACCCCCACCCC
>NZ_JBIWKX010000041.1:41322-54218 GCF_044765885.1 Amycolatopsis sp. NPDC102389 | reverse complement strand
GGCCGCCCCCCCGCGGGCCCGCGGCGCGGCCCTCGCCCGCGCGCCGCCGCGCCGCGGCGGCGGGGGGGGGGGCGCGGCCCCCCCCCCCCCCCCCCCCCCCCCCCCCCCCCCCCCCCCCCACCACCTGACGCCCGAAAGCCACCGCACGGTGACCTCCAGCGCCCCGTCCGCCGAGTCCCCGAACCCGTGCCCCGCGCCTGCGAGAGAGTGCCAATCCGTCTCAGGCCGGGCGAGAGCCACGTCCCGCGCGACGGCGTGAGAAACGTGCTCATCCCCCGAACCGTGAACGACGAGCGCCGGCATCCGCGACGCCAGAAAAGCGCCTCCAGGATCGAAGTGAGCGAACTCCTCGAACAGTGTCGCGCCCAGTTCGAACCGGCCTTCGATGTCCAGAAATCCCTTATCCGCCAACGAAGTCCGGTCCGAATACAGGGCGTTCCCCCTCGGCAGCTCCGGTTCGAGGAAGGTCCGCCGCAGGTCGAGCACCGGCTGCCACAGCACGACCCGCCGCACGGGCAACGTCGCCAGTGACAGGGTCGTGCTCACCGCGCCGAAACTCGAGGCCACCACCGAGACGGGGCCGCCCACCGATTCCACCGCGGCGCGCAGGTCGAGGAGTTCACCCGCGATGGTCATGTCCCTCGGCCGCCCCTCACTCCGGCCGTGCCCGCGAAAAGAGAACCGCAGCACCGTGAAACCCGCCGCGGTGAGACGCAGCGCGAGCGCGGTGAAGAGCCCGTTCTCGTCGAGATCCGCGGTGATGCCGTGGACGAGCACGACCGTTTCCGGGCCGCCCTCGTGCCGCACGCTGTCGAGCCGGAGCCCGTCGGACGTCGTGATCACAGGTACAGCACCGCGGTGAGCACCATGCCGCCCATACCGACCAGCCAGGTGTACGGCAACGTCGAGACCATCGCCCGTTCCGGGCGCACCCCGGCGTACTGCGACGCCCACACCGTCTGCGTGCTGGTCGGGTCGGAGACGCTGAACACCTGGTTGTACGAGGCCATCAGCCCGACGACGGCCGGAAGCGGGTAGATGCCGCCGGTGACCAGTACCCCCGCGACACCGGCGCCGAGCCCGAACACGTTGAGCGGGCCGCGGAACAGGCATAGCGGGACCAGTGCGGCGAAGACCACGACGAACCACACCGCCCCCGACGGGCTGATCGCCGCCACGATCGGCGTCAGTGCGCCCTTCGCGCCGGGGAGTTTCACCGCGGCCAGCAGCATCCCGATGGCCACGAACAGCGCGATCGGCGGCGCCGCGACGTCGAACGCCTTGTACAGCGAGCGCAGGCCACGTCCGCTGAGCTCGCCCCATTTCGTCGTCGTCACGAGCGCGTAGACGACGCCGGCCAGCAGGGACGGCACGATCGGCACCGCGAACCCGAGGGCCAGGACGATCGGCAGCAGCGGCGAAAGCAGCGCGTACCAAGGTGCGTCGCCACGACGGACGCGTGCCTTCGGCCGGTCCAGCTTCACCGCCCACGTGTGCCGGGCACCGCGCCGCGTCTGGATGAGGACGTAGGCGATGCCCACGACGAGCGCCATCGGGAACAGTTTGATCATGATCGACTTGACGTCGGAGACGGGCGCGCCCAGTGCGTCGGACAGGAACTGCCAGACGGCCAGTTCCAGCGGCGAGCCCGCCGAAATGCCCATCAGCACGGTGCCGCCCGCCGCGACCGGGCTGACGCCGACGGCGATCATCGCCGGGATGCCGACGACACCGGCGAGCATGGCCGCCGGGGCCGAGCCGGTGATGCTGCCGCACAGGATCGACACGGCGAACACGCCGAGCGCGACGACCGACGGCCGTTCCCCGCCGAACTCGACGATCTTGCGCACGAGGGTGCCGGCGATACCGGTCTCGTCCATCAGCGTGCCGAGCCACGAGCCGAGCAGGACGGCGATCATCGTGGAAGCCAGTGTCGCGGAGCCGGTCTGGAGTACGCCGGTCAGGATGCTGTCTTTCGCGCCCGTCATGGGCGCTCCGGCGAGGACGGCGATGCCGAGCGCGAGCAGTACCAGCGCGAACGCCGTGGGCAGCACGCGGGTGAGCATCAGCACGACGCCCACCGCCATCAGGACGAGAATCGCGATTCCCATGGTCAGTTCCCTCCCGCGAGCGCGGTGGTGATGAGCAGCGGGCTGACGCCCAGACCGCTGCGGAGGTGAGCGAAGCGGTGCGCGGCGATCTCCTCCGCGCCGGCGACGTGGCCTCGGAGACGCAGTGGCCCGAGCCGGAACGCGGTATGCCCGAGCCGACGGTTGAGTTCGCGCACGTCGAGCCGGTGGTGCGCGAGTTCGTGTGCCACCGCGGCCCGGCGCAGCGCTTCGCGGGTGACCGGCCATCCGCGTGCTCGTGCCAGCTTCTCGACCCGGCGCAGCGCCTCGGTGTACACGACGACAGTGCCGCGCTGATGCTCGGCGAGCAGCAGCTCGCTGTCGCTGACGCCGCCTTCGCGCTCCACGACCTCGATGTCGCCGGAATCGCTTCCGGCCGCCAGTTCGTCGCCGTAAGCCAAGGCGATCTCCGCCCAGGTGCGCAGTTGCCGCTCGGAACGGTTCTCGTGAGTGGGCGTCGCCCGCAGCAGGCCGACGGCCAGATCGACGTCGCTCATCGGCGGTCCTGGAGGATCACGACGACCGGCTCGTCACTCGCGCGGGTCTTCAGCTCGGCCCCGGCCAGCGCGAGCAGCTGGTCCCGGTCGAGCACACCGGACAGATCCGCGATCTTGGGTCCCACCAGCAACCAGACGGCAGGCGCGCGAGAACCGCCGTCGCCGTAGCGAGTGTGCTGGTCGGCGAGCGCGGCCAGCCGCGTCGGGGCGGCACCGGCGTCGGAGGTCTCGACGACGGCACCGGCACCGTGCAGCCGGATCACGCCTTCGCCGTCGACGACCCGCACATGCTGGACCGGTTTCGTGAACCGGCCGAACACGCCTTGCCTGCGGGCCGACGCGGTGAAGACGCGGTGATGCGCGGTGGCCGCGACGCGCCGCAGCCGATCGGCTCCGACACCGATGCTGCGCGCGACCGCGGCGCCGACCTCATCATCGTCCACTGTGGACGCTCGGTCCTTGGTGCGCAGTTCGGTCGCGCCGGTGGCCACCGCGCGCACCAGGTTGCGCTGCGGGTCGACCGTGACGTCGACTTCGACACCGGCCGGATCGGCGCCTTGCGCGACGACGGCGGCCTCGGCTTCGGACCGCACGGCGAGGACATCGGCGTTGGAGGGACTGGGCACGATCCGCTCGACCGACTCCCGGACCAGCGCCAGCGCGGCGCCGAGCGGGCTGATGACTTCGGCGTGCGCGGCGATCCGCCAGTCGTGCCCGGAATCCTCGCCGAGGAACGGGGTGACCGCGGCCGCCCCGCCTCCGCCGCCGACCAGGGTCGGCCGATCCAGCCGATATTCCCGGACCAGCTCGTCGACGACCGCGCGCACCGGCTTCACCGCCTGGCGAGACACCGCCCGCGCGGCTTCCTCCACCGAGGTACCCATCGCCGCCGCGAGCGGTACCAGCGCCAGCCGCGCGGACTCCGCCTCGGAACGCGCGTAGGAATCAGCGGGCACGACGCCGAGCGCGTTGGCGGCACACGTCAGAGTGAGCGCGTACCGCTTGCCGTCGGCCGCTTCCAGCGCGACGTAGTCACTCGGATCGTCCGGGCGAGGGGAAACGGTGACCAGTTTCGCCCCCTCCAATGCCGACGCGGGCGCGAAACACGCGTACGGCAGGCCCGCGATATGCGCGCTGCGAGGCCCGACGTCGGTCACCGAACGGCCGGAGAATCTGACCAGGGAGCCGCCGCCGACGCCGATCGTGCGCACGTCGAGTGCGGGCAGGTACGTCTCGTGCCCGCCGAGATGCGCGTGACGCACCAGCACGCGTCCACGCCGGACCACGCTGATGTCGGTGGACGTGCCGCCGGTCTCGAGGAACAAGCCTTCGCTGAGCTTCTCCCCCATCAACGCGCCCGCGACTCCCGCGGCGGGCCCGGACAACGCTGTCAGCAGCGGTCGTCGCCGCATCTCCGGCAACGACATGACGCCGCCGTCCCCACGCACCACCATCAACGGCGCGGTCACCCCCGCCCGGCGCACACTCGCCTCGACCAGGTCGGCGGTCGACACCATGCGCGGCATGATCCCCGCGTTCAGCACCGCGGTGCGCGCCCGCTTCGTGAGCCCGTACAGGCCGGTGATCTCGTGCGTGGCCGTGGCGAGCACGTCCCGCTCCCGAGCGACGGCCGCCACCGCTCGCTCCCCTTCCGGATCGTCCACACTGAACGGTTCGACGGCGACGATCACTTCCGCCCCTTGGCGGACCAGATCCTCGACGGCTTCGCCCGCGTCGGAGAGCTCACGCACCGGCGCGAACCGCACCGGGAGTTTCCGCCCGGGCGCCAGCTCCATTTTCGCGAACGCCCCGAGCCGCCGGGTGGCGAAGGCGTCGAAACCGGTCCCCACCCCGGCGATCCCGACCGTCGCCACGTCACCTTCCAGCAGCGCGTTGGTCGCCTGGGTGGTGCCGTGCGCGAGGAACGACACGTCCTCCGCGCCGATGCCGACCTCGGCACGGAGTTTCTCCAGCGCCTCGAGGATCCCGTGTGCGACGCCGTCTTCGTGGTCGTGGCTGGTCGGGACCTTGATCTGACCGAGCAATGCGAACGTGCGCGCGTCGACGGCGACAGCGTCGGTGAACGTGCCACCGACATCGATGCCGACGCGGACCGGAGTGGGCTTGGACGTCATCGTCCACCTCCTGGGGGAATGGGGTCAGTAACCGCGGACCTCGGGCCAGCGTCGTTCGACGCCTGCCCGGTCCAGCACTCGGGCGAACTCCTCGAACCGCGCCGGGTCCTCCCGGACGGCGTGCGGCTCGCCGCCGCCGCGGATCGCGAACCCGGCGAGGTGGCCGGCGACTTCGCCGACGTTCCACTCCACGGGGTGCAGCCGGTGGCAGCCGTTCGTGATGTGGGTCGTGCCGATGTTCTTCCCCGCGGGCACCAGGTTCCGCATCCGCTGGGGCAGCAACGCGCCGAGCGGCAGCTCGAACGGCACACTCGGGACGTCGACGTAGGTGTCGCCCGCCGTCGAGGGATGCAGATCGATCCGGTAGCTGCCGACGCCGACGGAGTCCTCGCGGCGTTTGCGGCCGGTCGGCCCGAGCACGTCGAGCGAAACGTCCTGCTCGACGATCGTCGTGACAGCCTGGATCCGCCGTGCTTCGCGCACATAAGCGGATTTGGCCAGACCGTCGTCGGTGTCGACGACGTCGCGCCGCAGCTTCAGGCCGGGGAAGCCGGTGCCGCCGTCGAGCCTCGGTGCCTCGGTCTGCAACCAGTACAGCACCGACAACGAGAGCTGTTTCGCCTCGTGATGGGCCAGCGCGACGTCCTCGGCGGTGCTCACGCCGTCGATCTCCACCGCGGGCCGCAGCCAGTAGTCGTTGAGGGGCCAGTTCACCAGCGTGATGTCCGAGTCGAACGCGCCCGGCCGGTGCAGCTTGCGCGCGAGGATCCGGCGGAAACCCCACAGCTCCTTGTCGCCGGCGTCGGCGCTCTGATCCGCGCTCACCGCCAGCGGATCGGTGTCCGGGTTCGGGTCGAAGGTGCGCCCGACCGGGGCCAGCGAACGCGGATCCGGGGCCAGGAAACCGAGCAGCGGCCCCGGCCAGAAATCCGGCTGGTATTCGCGCCAGAATCCGTACATCTCCGGCCGGTCGATCGTGTGGTCCTCGCCCGCGTGATGCGAAAGAGCGAAGCAGTAGGTGATCCCCTGGAGGTTGCCGGGATCGGCCTGCTCCGGGGCGTGCGGTTCGCCGTGATCGGACTGGGCTTCAGCGCCGATCGCGAACTCGGTGCCGCTCAACGGCAGCAGATCGCCGTTCTCGGTCGCGTCGAGCACGTACTCCGCGCGCACCGTGGTGCGCTCCCCGCCGGGCCCTTCGAACGTGACGGCGTCGACGCGATCGCCGCTCACCTCCGCCGCGACCGGCCGGTGACGCGGCAGCACGGTGAGCCGCCCGGCGGCCCGGTGCGGCGCTAGCATCGCCTCCAGCACGGCGAGCGCCACACGCGGTTCGTGACACAGCTTGCTCACCCGGCCGGCGCCGGGGTTCAGGTCGGTCAACGCGGCCGCCTCCGCGCGCAGCGGATAGTTCCGCCGGTAGTAGTCACGCACGCCTTCACGGAAGGCTCGATACGTCGCCGTGCCACCGAAACGCTCGATCCACGGGTTCTCGTCCGGGGGAACCGCCTGCGCGGTGAACTGACCGCCGAGCCAGTCGGTCTCCTCGGTCAGCACGACGTGATGCCCCGCCGATGCGGCGGCGAGCGCGGCGGCGACGCCGCCCACCCCACCACCCGCGACGAGGATCTCGGTGCCGAGTTCAGCCATGTTCCGTCCTATCGGGATCGCGGTGGGCCGACCTGGGAGCCGTCCACCTGTGGGCACCGCAACAGCTGCTGCGGCGCGGTCGTCCGTTCGGTCACGAGGTCGACCAGCAGCCGCACGGCGCGCCTGCCCATCTCCCGCATGGGAACCTCGAAACCGCTCACTCCGGGCGGACCACCGAGTACCGCCAGCGAGAGATCGTCCGGAGTGGACAGTCCGGCGGCGTCGACGGCCCGCCGGACCGCCCGGTACGCCGTCCCGGTGTCGGTCCCCTCCACCACGACGGCGGTCACCCCGTCGGCGACCCAGCCACGGACGGTCGTCGCGGTCAAATCCGTGCCCTGCAAGCGGACGACGCCGGTCTGCGGGGCCGCCCGGAGCACTCCGCGCTGCCGGTCCTCCGAAGACGGCGCTTCGTCGGCCTCGCGCACGTAGCGGATTTCGCGGTGCCCGAGATCGAGCAGACGCCGCAGCACCAGCCCGGAAGCCGTCACGTAATCCGCGCCGACGTACGGGATCCGGCCACCGAGTTCCGGACGCCGTCCGATGTAGACCAACGGGAAGCCGTCGTCGACGAGCCGCGACACCGGCCCTTCGGGCACGTGCCTGCCGAAGAACAGGCAGCCGTCGGCCAGCCGGGTCCGGCGGATTGCGGCTTCCTGCCGGGCGCCGGGTCCGCTGGTGCCGGTGAACAGGATGAGGTCCTGGCCGAGGTGGGCCGCTTCCTCCTCCACACCGGACAGAATCGGGTGATAGGTGTCCGCCTCGTCGGTCGGGAACGCGCTCCGGAAGGTGTAGAGGCCGAGCAGGTTCGACCGTGACCGCGCGAGCCTGGTCGCGACCGGATGCGGCACATAGCCGAGATCCTGCGCCACCTCCATCACCCGCCGCCGGGTCGACTCGGCCATCCGCACCGACCGGTTCCCGCCCAGCACCACCGAGACGGTCGCCTGCGAGACCCCGGCGATGCGGGCGATGTCCGCCTGCCGCGGCGGCCTCCGTCCTGATGCCATTCCGTCTCCTCGGGGCCGTGCTAATGCGGTTTAGCCGAGGATCTGTCCGAGGTCCGCCGAAATCAAGGAAACCGGCTCATCCTGTCCGGTACCGCCGCTGAGCAGGACTAATACGTATTAGCTCCTTGACGGTCCGCATCGGCGGTCCGAATGGTTGGAGGAAGCACGTCAACGCCGACGAGAGGGAGTGTCCGCATGACCGAGCTGTCCCGACGCGCGGCTCTGCGCGGAGCCGCCGGAGTAGGCCTCGGCCTGGCCGCGATACCCGTCCTGGGCGCCGGTACCGCGGCCGCGGCACCGGCCGGATTCCCGGAGTACCGGTTCCTGCGCACCGCGTTCGACAAGAGCAAACTGAAGTACAACCCGACCGGCGAGCTGATCTTCCCGTGCATCCGCGGTGTCGCGGGCCGGATCGCGAATCCGCTCGGCCGCTACTACCTCTACTACGCCCCGCACGACGCCCCGGGCGGGATCTGCCTTTCCTACGCCGACAGCCTCGAAGGCCCCTTCATCGAGTACCCGAACAACCCGATCGTCAAGAGGACCTGGGCTCCGCACTACGACGTCTCCCACGTTTCGTCGTCGCACGTGCTGTGGAACGAGGACGCGCGCGAACTGTGGCTGTACTTCCACGGCGAGAACACCACGACCCGTCTCGCACGGTCGAAGGACGGCATCCATTTCACCTACGACAAGGTCGTGCTCTCCACCTCGATGCTGCCCGCGGGCACCACCGAGAGCTCCTACGCGCGGGTGTTCCGGCACGACCTGCCGTCGCGGGGCGCCAAGTACGTGATGGTGTTCATGATCAACGACAAGAGCAACCACCGCTCGATCGGCTGGGGTTGGTCCGCCGACGGACGGAACTGGACGTTCTCGCAGACCCCGCTGATCCGTCCCGAAGAAGTCGGCGCGAGCAATATCGGCGCTCCGACCATCGCCCGACGCGGCACCTCGACATACGTGATCTACCACGAGAACATCGAAGCCGGCGGCAACATGCTCATCACCGAGGTCGGGAACGACTTCGGCAAGCGCAAGCATCTCGGCGTCTTCCACGCCCCGCTGCCGGGCGCACCGGACAACGGGCGCTGCGCGGCTCCTTCGTTCGGGACCATGAACGGCAAGGAGTACATGTTCTACGAAGCCGGTGCGCGGCTGGACGGCTCGATCGCGATCGCGCGCGCGGTTTGACCTAGACCGGCGTGAAGGGGACTTTCCTCGCGTGGGATGCGGGGAAAGTCCCTCTGACGGTGGAACAAAATCACCCTGGGTGACCACCTAGGCTGCCAGCACGTCCGCCCGTCAGTGAGGAACCACCTATGTCGACCGCCGAAGCAGCGGAGACTCACCGCCGCTATCGGCCCGAGTTGCAGGGGTTGCGTGCCCTCGCGGCGCTACTGGTCGTGGTCTACCACGTGTGGCTGGGCCGGATCTCCGGCGGCGTCGACGTCTTCTTCCTGATCTCCGGATTCCTGATCACCGGCCAGCTGGTCCGGGCCGCCGGCCGCGGGCGGATCGCGTTCCGCCCGCTGTGGGGCCGGATGCTCAAACGGCTGTTCCCCGCCGCGCTGACCGTGCTCTTCGTGGTGCTCTTCCTGGGGATGTGGCTACTGCCGCAGGATCGGTGGTTCCAGACGATCAAGGAGGTCTTCGCCGCCGCGCTGTACGTCGAGAATTGGCGGCTGGCGGCGGATTCGGTCGACTACTTCGCCCGGCACAATACGGCGAGCGTCGTCCAGCACTACTGGTCGCTGTCCATCCAGGGGCAGTTCTATCTCGTGTGGCCGCTGCTGATCGGGCTTGTGGCCTTCGCCGCCACCCGCCTCCGCCGCTCTCTGACCGGCACGGTCGCGATCACGCTCGGTGTGCTGTTCGCCGCGTCGCTGGCGTTTTCGATCCGGCTGACCGCGACGAACCAGCCGCTCGCCTACTTCCACTCCCTCACCCGGGTCTGGGAGTTCGCCCTCGGCGGGCTGCTCGCACTGGCCATCGACCGTTTCGTGCTGCCTCGGCTCGCCCGGATCCTGCTGGGCTGGCTCGGCGTGGCCGGGCTGGTGACCTGCGGGATGATCCTGGACGTCGGCGAGGTGTTCCCCGGCTGGGCGGCCCTGTGGCCGACCGGCTCCGCCGCGCTCGTGATCGTCGCGGGTGTCACCGGTAGCAGGGTGGGCGCGGATCGATTCCTGTCGTCCCGGCCGCTGGTCCACCTGGGCAACCTCAGCTACGCGTTGTACCTGTGGCATTGGCCGGTGCTGCTGTTCTACCTGGTCGCCCGGCAGCGCGAGGCCGTCGGACCACTCGGCGGGGCGGCGATCATCGGCGTTTCGCTGGTCTTGGCGGCCGCCACCCACCGGTTCGTCGAAGAACCGGTGCGGAGGTCCTCGATCGGCGAGCGGACGCGCTGGGGTGCCTATCGGTTCGCCGCGCTCGCGCTCCTCCCGGTGCTCCTGGTCGCCGGAACCTGGCAGGTGGTGAGCACCAAGAAGGCCGATTTCACCATCGCGCTCGACGACGACCATCATCCCGGCGCGATGGCCCGCGACCCGGAAGCGCCGAAGAAGACCGTCCCCGGCCAAGAAGCGGTACCGCCGTTGATCGCCGTTCCGAACGACTGGGGCGGTATCCCCGACGCGCAGTGCACACCGTCCCGGTTCGACCAGATCCTCGAAGTCTGCACTTCCCGCCCCGAGGGCACCCCGGCGAAGACGATCGTCGCCGTCGGCGACTCGCATATGCAGCAATACCTGGCCGCGATCAAGCCGATGGCGGAGAAGAACAACTACCAGGTCACCTTCATGCTCAAGGGAGCCTGCCCGTTCTCCACGACGTCGGACGCGATGCCGGGCGACGCCGGCTGTCTCGCGTGGAATTCCGCGGCACAGAAGGAAATCCTGGCGATGCGGCCCGACGCCGTCGTGGCACTGTCCACTCGCGACGTCCGGGTCGGCCCCACCGAGAAGACACCGCAGGGTTTCGTCGACCAGTGGAAGGTCCTCGACCGCGCGGGGATCCCGGTCGTGGCGATCCGCGACAGCCCCCGCCCCGGTTTCTCCCCTCCCACCTGCATCGACGCCCACGGAGTCAAAGCGCCCGAATGCAGCGTGCCGCGGGACAAGCTGCTCGCCGAGGCACCGTACGCGAAACTCAAGGACATCCCCGCGAACGTTTCCTTTCTCGACTTCAGCGACTACTTCTGCGGGCGGGGGCTCTGCCGTCCGGTCGTGGGGAACGTGCTGGTGTACATGGACGACAACCACGTCACCGCCAGCTTCATGACCACCCTCTCCCCGGTGCTGGAAAGAGGCATGATCAGCGCGCTCGGCTGGTGATCACGACCTTCCGAGCAACGCCTCGACCGCCTCGCGCGCCTGACGCGCCGGCGCCGGGTCGCCGCTGATACCCGCCGTCACTATCGCCCCTTCGGCGAGCAGGTAGACCGGTTCCGCCACCGGCAGCCCGGTGGCCCGCACCCAGTTGTCGATCTGCTCGTGGAACGCCCGTTTGTGCGCCCGCACCTCGGCCAGTACCGCCGCGGAAGACGGGCCGAGTTCCCCGTGGGCGTTGATCCAGGCGCAGCCTCGGAAGCCCGGTTCGGCGAACCACCCGGCAAGCCAGTCGAAGATCGCGAGCACGCGCTCCCGAGGATCCGGGACCTGTTCCACATGGGCGGCCAGGCTGCCCCTCCAGCGCCGATCACGCCGTTCGAGCATCGCCACCACGAGGTCTTCCTTGGCTTCGAAGAACCGGTAGATCCGCTTGAGCGACAGGCCGGACGCCGCGCGGACCTGATCCATGCCGACCACCTGGATGCCGTTCTCGTAGAAGAGTTTCTCGGCGGCATCGAGCAGGGCTTCGCGGTCCACGCGGTTCTGCTCGTCGGTGACGGCGGCCGGCATCGGTACTCCCTTGACGTCGAGAACGGTCGTTCCCTATCGTAGGCGCCAGACATGGAGAACGCACGTTCTCAACACGAGGAGGCTCCACGATGACGGAAGATCGCCCGCCCTATCCGCCGTTCACCCAGGAGACGGCGCTACGGAAGGTCCAAGCGGCGGAGGACGGCTGGAACACCCGCGATCCCCGGAAGGTGGCGTCGGCGTACACGCCGGACTCCGTCTGGCGGAACCGCGACACCTTCGTCCGGGGCCGGGAGGAGATCGTCACGTTCCTGACCGGGAAGTGGGAGCGGGAACTGGACTACGCGCTGCGCAAGAACCTCTGGACGTTCACCGAGAACCGGATCGCCGTCAGGTTCCAGTACGAATGGCACGACCGGACCGGACAGTGGTGGCGCAGCTACGGCAACGAGCTCTGGGAGTTCGACGAGCACGGTCTCATGAGCCGTCGCGAGGCGAGTATCAACGACGTCGCCATCTCCGAGAGCGAGCGACGCATCTTCGGCCCGCGTCCGAAGGAGGAACACGGAGCCGAATTCCCGCTTCGCTGACTCACTCCACGATCGAAGAGATCTCCCACAGCCCCAAGGACTTATCGGCGTAGGCGCCGCCCTCTTCGGTGCACCCCTCGACCAGTACGGCCAGCGGCTCCGGGAACCCGAACGGGTCCCGGCACAGGTTCAGCGGACGCCAGTCGCCGGTCACGATGTCGGTGTTGGTGTCCAGTTCGGTGAACGTCGTGGTCAGCAGGTACCGGGAACCGCTCTGCCGGAGGTTGCGCAACGCCTGCTCGATGTCGGCGAAACTCAGATGTACCAAGCAATCCCGGCACAGCACGAGATCCGCGGACGGCAGCGGGTCTGCGGTCAGATCGAGCACCCGGAACTCGTGGACCGGGTCGCCCTGGAACCGTTCGGCGTTCAGTTCGATCAGATCGGGAACGATGTCGGCACCGATGTACCGATCGAGATCGAGGTCCACCTCGCTGAGCCAGCCGTAGTCGCCGCATGGCAGGTCGAGCAGCGTTCGCACCCCGAAGCGATCGAGGAGAGCGGGCAACCGGTCGCTCAGCTCCCGCGTCTGGACCGACTCGGAGCCAGGCCCGGAGGCCGACGACGAACTCCACAGCCGGGAGCGGAAGATATAGGTGAAACGGTCCTGGGTCCCCATGCTTTCCAGCTCATCGGCGACCCGGCGGAAATTGACCTGCGCCGTGGTGATCGGTCGTTCGTCCACCTCCGCATCGTAGATCACCTCGCGCTCACCTAAGGGCATGAAGGCCTCCTTGCGTGCATCAGGCGCAGGGGCCCGGACATCGTCGGCTGTCCGGTCGTGAGTGGCGATCCGGCTCGTTCGAGGAGTGAGTGACAGCTCTGACTGTCCACAAGGGACAATTTCCGGCTGCGCGGTGTCCGATTTATATCGATATGCGCTGTCCTGACAGAGATCGTGAGTGGCAATGAGGGTTCTATTGAGGGGTAAGGCAAACGTGGCATGGTCGGTGCGGGTGGGTCGTGGGTGGGGGGTGGGGGGGGTGAACCCCAACCCCCACAACACCCAACGCGGGTACAGGGCGGCA
>NZ_JBIWKX010000041.1:8265-41312 GCF_044765885.1 Amycolatopsis sp. NPDC102389 | reverse complement strand
CTCTCCCGGGGGGGGGGGGGGGGGGGGGGGGGGGGGGGGGGGGGGCGCGGCCCCCCCCCCCCCCCCCCCCCCCCCACGACCCGCGCTTGACCAGGGCCGAAGGCTCCTTTCACCGCATTAGACGCGGCGAAGGGAGCCTTCATCCCACCATCGGGCCGCCCGAGAACACGCCACGTTTGACCTTCGGCTCAAATAACCCTCATTGCCACTCACGACACCCTCATGAAACCGCGCAGACCGCTCAAACTGGACACTTGCAGCTCGAAAAGTGTCCCTTATGGACACTTATGGCGCGGTCGACCCTCGTCGGTCAGCGCGAACCCAGGCCGGAAAGGGTGCGCGGTACGCCATATTTGACTGGCCCCTCAATAGAACGACACTTGCCACTCGCGACCCGGTCACTAAGCCGTTACAAAACACTCAAATCGGGCACTTGGCTCAGGCCCCGCGTCAAGCGCAACGAAGGAAGCCTTCCTGCACCGAACCGGGACCAACCGCAACGGCTGAGCAGTCCCATGCCCACCCGTTCAGCCCAGTCACTCGCTGTTGGTGAGCCAGGCGAGACGACAACGGGCGACCAAACTCCCGAACGGGTGAACCCAACGTGAGCACGGATGCTCGAATCTCGTCGGGCTTGGCCGAAGTTCGTCCGTACCCGGCAGTTGCGATCAGCATTTCGCATTTCCCGGAAGTGGCGCGCACGAACGGGAGGACCGTGGCCCCGACCTGCAGGGAGAACCGCGGCCGCACGTTTCGCACTGACCTGGCCCGACACCGGAAAGGCAAGTTGCCGGACTGTCGAGCCCTCCTGACGGCGCTGGTCCATTCGGCCCTACCCGCTACTTTTAGTAGTTTCCGGGATCACCCAGACCGTTGAGCGACGCGTGCATACCGTTCAGCGCGACACACGCTGTACTACTGAACGGTCACAGACCGCTTTCGCGAAGATGTCTTCAGCCGCACCGGTCAAGAACCGGTAACGCACGCGTGGCCCCCTGCTGTCACAGGAGGCCACGCGGATGTCCATTCGCCCGCTCGCTAGAACAAGGACAGGACGGTCGTGACCATACAGCCTGATAACGCGAAGACACCAGACAACGGTCCGCCCCAACGGGTCAAAGTCGTCATCGAGCACGTCGAAAAGCCGGCCCGGCGAGTCGCGACCTCCGCGGAGATGATCCGCGCGGCGCGTCCGCTCTTGAGGACGCCGGGGCGCCATCGCAAAGTGCAGAGCCGCGACAGCTGGCTCTGCCTGGCGATGGCGGTCCTCGCCGGCTGGGCACCGACCTTGCGGATGTGCCTTCTGCTGACGATCGGCGGCGCCATCGTCGTCGGCGTCGTCGAGATCAGCACTCCGAAAGTCGGTGTGTCGGCGGGGACCAGCATCGGTCTCCTGACTCTCTTCGGCGCCTGGATCGTCAAGGCCCGTCAAGGTAGACATCGGCGAGAGCCGAGTTTGTAGCCGAATTCCGCCCCGTGTCCGACTTATCGCGGGCACGGGGCGCGGCAATGTCGGAAAATCTCCACGCTCATTCCGTGTCCTCCGGTTGAATGATGGCGAAGTCCCGACATGTGAGGAGATCTCGTGCGGAGAGCTAGAAGACTGGGGGCCCTGGCCGTTTCGGTGCTGGCTGTGACCACGGCACTGGGCGGCTCGGCGTCAGCGGACACCGTGCAGTCGTTCCACACCTCGCTCGACCCCGCTTCGGTCCGGGAGTCGGTGCGCTATCTGGTCGAGAACTACCGAGTGAGCGATCAGGAGGCGTTGCGCCGCCTGGAATTGCAGACCGACGGCGGCAAGCTGGACGAACTGCTGCGACGCGACCGCGGCGCCGAGTACGGCGGCATGTGGTTCGACCAGGACAGGGGGCAGCTGGTCGTCGCGATGACCGAACCCGCCGCGGTTGAGCCGTATCTGAGGGCGATGCCCGCCCGTTCCGCTGTTCGCACACAGCAGGTCCAGCACTCGTTGCAGCAGCTCACGGCCGCGAAGGAACGCGTCGCGGCCAAGGTCGGCGCGGGACCGGAAGCGGTCTATCTGCCGTCGGTGAGCGAGTCGGAAAACCGTGTGGTGCTTTGGGAACGCGACTGGGTGGCACAGGCGAAGGCGGCCGCGGCCACCGAGACGAACACCGCGCGACGGGCCGCGGCGGACGAATCCGGCATGGTCGTCTCCCGGGTACTGAAGAATCCGAACGCGTTGTCCACGCCGAACGTGGATCTCGGGTTCTGTCATCCGCTCTACTGCACGAACTACGGTCCGATGCGGGGCGGCATCCGGTTGGACATGAAGCGGGACGACGGCACCTGGGGCGGCTGCACCAGCGGTTTCAACCTGCGGTCCACCGGTGGCGGTTTCCCCGGCAAGGGCTGGGTGCTCACCGCGGGCCACTGCATGCGAACGAAGACCAACAACACGCCGACCCAGCACAACGGCAATGACGTACTGCAGCAGCACGGCATCGAGAAGAGCTCGTACCCGTACGACTACGCGGCCCTGCCGTACGTCAATGACGCTGCGTCGACGAAGTGGCTCGAAGGCCAGACGGGCCGCAACCGGGTGTTGAAGTACTGCCGCAACGGAGGCATGGACAGCGACGGCGACACTCCGTGCGGTGCGCAGGCCACCTCGGTCGACGAGTACATCACCGGCGCGCGCAAGCTCGCCGAGATCAAGGCCGGGTACGTCGTCTGCGCCTCCGGAACGGCGTCGAGCAAGGTGAACTACCCGGATTCCGTCGACAGCGGAGCGGGCGCCGGCTACCTCGTCGGTACCCGCTGCGGCCGTGTCCTGTCCACGGACGTCGGGATCAACACCGATCTGTGCGCCCGGCCGGGCGACAGCGGCGGACCGCTGTTCAGCCAGGCCGACCATGCGGCGCTGGGCATCCTGATCGGCAACCAGCAGTCCCGGTCGGGCCCCTGCCAGGCCGGTGAACTCAACAACTACGCGCCGATCGAGACGATCACCACCGATCTCAGCGAGCGGATCGCCAGTCAGGGATCCACCTTCGCGGTGATCACGACTCCGAACGGCTGATCTCCCGAGTATGTGAAAGGCCCCTTCACCGCGCTTGGCGCAGTGAAGGGGCCTTTCACATCACCTGGTCAGCAACGGACCTTCGTAGCGCAACGCGTCGCCCTCGCCGTACACCCGGACCGTCAGCACCGGCGGTTCCCACGGCGCGAACACCTCGTCGACCGTCTGGGGCGCCGGCCCCAGGTCCACGTCCACGGCGAAGGTGTGCGCCACGATCGCGGCCTCGACGGCGACGCCGTCCGCGTCGGCCACCTCCATCCTGGTCACGCCCTCGTCGATCGCGCCGAGCGCGCCAGGCCTCGAACTCCACACCGCGAACCCGCGCTCGCCGGTGTCACTCCCGTATCCGGTGCTCATGATGTTGAACAGCGTGCGTTCTCCCGCACGGAAGACGCATTCCGCCTCGACACCCGAATCGTGGTAGGCCAGCATCCGCCCGTTCCCGGTGCTCGTCCCGATCCTGGCCCCGGTATGCCACCCCGCTTGGGACACCTGCTCCGTCGATCCCGCGGCCTCCGCGGACCGGTACAGCTCGCTGAGGGCCGTCAATTCCGCGATCCACCGCTCGGTTTGTTCATCACTCGCTGGGGCCACTGGTCGTGTGCCCTCCTCCCTGACTGTCCACAATGGTCACCACCGAGGCTGACACAGCACGATGTCGATCACATCGGGGTTCTCCCGGAGATGAGTCCGTCCCGCTGCACGATTCGATGCAACCGGAAGTGATTAGGCCGAGCGGCGCAATCTCGCGGGTTCTCCGTCATGGGTGTTCGGGTCGCCCGTCGGAGTGACACCGGGACTAATCCGGCGACGCTTCGACGCAGAGGGGTACGGCTGATGACCGCGCAGCGCACGATCACGGACGAGATCGGCGAAATCGGTGTCTGGCTGACGGGCGAGTTCGGCGGCCGGGTGCCCGCGGCCGTGATCAGCCGGGTGCTCAACGCGAGCAAGCGCGACCTCGAAGGCCGTATCGACCCCGAAGAACTGGGCGAGATGTTCCACGCCCTCTGCCGGTTCCGGCTTCAGCGATTCCTGGCCACGGACGACCGGATCACCGTCAGGATCCCCGGCGCACACCTTTCGTGACGGTCTTGAGCTCCACGTACTGGGCCAGGCCGGCGGCACCGTACTCACGACCGATTCCACTGGCCTTGTAACCGCCGAAGGGACCGTCGAAGCCGATCGGTGCCCCGTTGACGGTGACCGTTCCGGTGCGCATCCGCCGGGCGACGGCGAGCGCGCGGTCCTCGTCGGCCGACCAGACGCCGCCGGAGAGCCCGTATTCCGAATCGTTGGCGATGCGGACCGCGTCGTCCTCGTCCTCATAGGGGATGACGACCAGGACCGGCCCGAAGATCTCCTCTTGGGCGATGCGCATCGAGCCGTCGACTTCGGCGAACAACGTCGGCGTGACGTAGTTGCCCTTGTCCAGGCCTGCCGGGATTTCGGAGCCGCCGGTGACCAGGCGCGCGCCTTCGGCGACACCGATCTCGATGTAATCGCGCACCCGTTGCTGCTGGCCTGGCCGCACCATCGGGCCGATGAAGGTCTTCTCGTCGGCCGGATCGCCGACCACGAGCGATTCCATCATCTCCCTGAGCCCGGCGACGATTTCGTCGTACCGGCCACGCGGCGCGAGGATCCGCGTCTGCGCGATGCACGCCTCACCGTTGTTGAGCAAGGACCCGAATTTCAGCCCGGCGATCACGTCTTCGAGGACGGCGTCGGGGAGGATCACCGCGGCGGATTTCCCGCCCAGCTCCAGGCTGACCCGCTTCAACCGCTCCCCCGCCAGCGACGCGATCCGGCGGCCGGCGGCGGTCGAACCGGTGAACGCGATCTTGTCGACATCGGGGTGCTTCACCAGGTGTTCGCTGGTTTCCCGGTCCGCGGGCAGCACGCTGATCACCCCGGACGGCAGCCCGGACTCCGCCAGCAAGTCCGCGAGGAGGCTCATGCTGAGCGAGTTCTCCGGCGAGACCTTGAGGACGACGGTGTTCCCCGCGAGCAGCGCCGGGACGATCTTGGCCATCGACGCCGAGAACGGCGAGTTCCACGGGATGATCGCCGCGACCACCCCGATCGGTTCGCGGCGCACGATCGAACGGAACGGCGCGGAAGGGTCCGAGGGCGTGAGCGTCTCCTCCCAGCCGAATTCCTCCGCCGCCTTCAGATACGAAACGGCGAGGCGACCCACCCCGGGCTGCCCGGCCCGCGTGAACCAGAGAGCGGATCCGTTCTCGGCCGAAATGAGCTCGGCGATCTCGTCCGCGCGAGCCTCCCTCAGCGCGTTCAGCCGCCGAAGCACCGCGATCCGTTCCTGCGGCGGGGTCCGAGGCCACGGGCCTTCGTCGAAGGCGGCCCTTGCCGCGGCGACGGCGCGGTCGATGTCAGCGGGAAGAGCCTGAACGACGCGTCCCAGAATCGACTGGTCGTGCGGGGACACGATGGCCAGCCGCGTCGGATCGCTCGGCGTCGTCCACTCGCCTCCGATGAAGAGCTTGTCGTTCGTGATCATAGTCTTCCTAACTGTCACGCTGCTGTAGCACTTATTGCACTTAACAGCACAGCAGCGTGATACATTCCCGGAATGAGGGCTGACGCGGTACGGAATCTCGAAGCCGTCCTGACCACCGGCGCGCGGATGCTCGCTCACGACCCCTCGGCCAGCATCAGCGCGATCGCCGCCGAAGCCGGTGTCGACAGGCGCACCGTCTATCGGCGCTTCGCCTCCCGCGAAGAGCTCTTGGCCGCCATCTACGACTCGCGGCTGACCGCGGTCGAACAGGTCGTCCGCGCCGCCCGGTTCGCCGAGGGGGCGGTGCCCGTGGCGTTGCACCGGTACGTCGAAGGCATCATCGAAGTCAACCGCGTCTGGCCGGTCGAACTGACGCGGATGCGCGCCGAGCCTTCCATCCAAGACCGCCGGAAGCGGCTCTCCGCCGAGGTGGACACGTTCCTCCAGCGGGCCACCGACGAGGGATTCCTCCGCACGGACCTTCCGGACGGCTGGGCGAGCAGGCTGCTGATCCAGCTCCTCCACCTCGCCTCAAGAGAGGACATGGACGCCCCTCGCGCGGCCGATCTACTCGTCGAGACCTTCCTGAACGGGGTCGGTGCCCGCTAAGAACTTCGTCACCCCACGACCCCCATGGAGCGGCGACGTCACGCAGAGTGTGCGAAGGTGGCGGCATGGCCGCTTCCCCAAGGCGATTCCCCCTGTCCTGGACCACCGTCATGCCGGTCCTCGCGATAGTCGTGCTGGTGCTGAGCTGGGGTCGCGACCTGGGCGCGGTGCCGGTGATCATCGTCGCGCTCGCGCTCGGCGGGACGGTCCTGGCGGCGGTCCATCACGCCGAAGTGGTGGCGCATCGCGTCGGGGAGCCTTTCGGCTCACTGGTGCTGGCGATCGCGGTCACGGTCATCGAAGTCGCGCTGATCGTGACGATGATGTCCTCCGGCGGCCCCGAGGCCGGGACACTGGCCCGTGACACGGTGTTCGCCGCGGTGATGATCACGATGAACGGCATCGCCGGTATTTCGCTCATGGTCGGCGCCCGTCGTTACGGCGAGACGCACTTCAACCCCGAAGGCAGCGGCGGCGCGCTCGCCACCGTGGCGACGCTCGCCACGGTCAGCCTCGTGCTGCCGACGTTCACCACCAGTACCCCGGGCCCGGCCTTCAATGGCACGCAGCTCACCTTCGCCGCTGTCGCCTCGTTGCTGCTCTACGGCCTTTTCGTGCTCACCCAGACCGTGCGCCACCGCGACTTCTTCCTGCCGGTCGACAGCGAGGGCTCGGTCAAGGAAGAGGAACACGCCGAGCCGCCGACCAACAAGGCCGCGCTCACCAGCCTCGGGCTGCTGCTCGTGGCGCTGGTCGCCGTCGTCGGCCTGGCGAAGGTCGAATCCCCCGCGATCGAAGCGGGGGTCAGCGCGGCGGGCTTCCCGCAGTCGTTCGTCGGCGTCGTGATCGCCATGCTGGTGCTGCTGCCGGAAACGCTGGCCGCGACACGGGCCGCGCGGCGCGATCGGATGCAGACCAGCATCAACCTCGCCTACGGCTCGGCGATCGCGAGCATCGGGCTCACCATCCCGACCATCGCACTGGCGTCGATCTGGTTGGACGGCCCCCTGCTGCTGGGCCTCGGCGCGACCCATATCGTGCTGCTGGCGCTGACGATCGCGGTCAGCGTGCTCACCGTCGTGCCCGGCCGCGCGACCCGGCTGCAGGGCGGGGTGCACCTGGTCCTGCTGGCCTCGTTCCTGGTGCTCGCCATCAACCCGTGACACGAGTCCTCTTCGGACGGTGTTCTGTCGGTGGTCCCGGGTAATCTCTGCGTCGTGAACGTTCGGGACCGCATCCAAGAACTCGCCGATCAGATCGTCGTCCTTCGCGACGCCTACTACCGAGGCTCGCCGAAGGTGGCCGACGCCGACTACGACGCGATCGAAGACGAATTGCGCGGGCTCGTCGAGGCGAATCCCGAGCTGGCCCCGGATCCGAACCCGCTCGAGCAGGTCGGCGCGCCCGCCATCCTGCACGCGCCCATCCGGCACTCGCGGCCGATGTTGTCGCTGGAGAAGGCGACCAAGCCCGAGCAGGTCGAGGCGTTCTTCGCCCGCTTCCCCGGGCAGCCGGTGGTCGTCATGCCGAAGCTCGACGGCCTGTCACTCGCCCTCGTCTACGAGAACGGGCGGCTCGCCAGGGCGGTCACCCGCGGCGACGGGACCACGGGCGACGACGTGACCATGCTGGTCCGCGCGCTGACCGACGGCGTCCCGGACAAGGTCGACGCGCCCGGCCGGGTCGAGGTCCGCGGCGAGGCCGTGATGCTGCGCTCCACTTTCGCCGCCTACAACAAGGTCCACCCGGACAAGCCGCTGATCAACCCGCGCAACGCCGCCGCCGGGACCCTGCGCGCGAAGGATCCGGCCACCGTCGCCGAGCGGCGTCTCCAGTTCTTCGCGTTCGACCTCTCCACGGAGCCCGACAGCGCGGAAACCGATCTCGACGGCGCGCTGCGGACGCTCGGGTTCGCCGCCGCCGACATGCGGCACTGCGAAGACGCCGAGTCGGCGCAGGCCGTCATCACGACCATCGAGCAGCAGCGCAACGAGCTCGACTACGACCTCGACGGTGCCGTGCTGCGCCTGGCGGATCGCGACGCCTACGCCGCCGCCGGAACCCGGTCCAGTTCGCCGCGCGGCGCGCTGGCCTTCAAGTTCGCCGCCGAGGAGAAGACCACCGTGCTCGCCGATGTCGTCTGGGACGTCGGCAAGACCGGCAAGATCGCGCCCGTCGCGTGGCTGGAGCCGGTTTTCGTCGGCGGGACGACCGTCACGCGGGCGACGTTGGCCAACCAGGAGGTCATCAAGGCCCGCGGCATCAAGATCGGCGACACCGTGCTGGTGCGCCGCGCCGGCGACGTGATCCCGTTCGTGGCGGGTGTCCTCGACGCCGCCAAGCGCACCGGCGAGGAGCGCGAAATCGTGCCGCCGTCGGTGTGCCCGTCGTGCGAAGAACCGTTGACGGAACAGGGCAACAGCCGGGAACTGTTCTGCACCAACGTGGCCTGCCCCGCCCAGACCGTCCGGCGGCTGATCCACTGGGCGTCGCGCGCGGCCGCGGACATCGACGCGATCGGCGGGGTCTGGATCGAGCGGCTCGCCGAGGCCGGGATTCTCGAGCACCCGTCGGACTTCTACCGGCTCACCAAGGAAAAGTTGCTGGAGTTCGACCGCATCGGCGACATCTCCGCCACCCGCATGATCGAGTCGATCGACGCGAGCCGGGCCGTCGGTCTGCGCCGGGCGCTGATCGGCCTCGCGATCCCGATGGCCTCCGAAGGCACCGCCGCGAGGCTGTGCCGGGCAGGGTTCGGTTCGCTGGAAGCCGTGGCCGACGCCGGCGAAGAGGGCCTCGTCGCTGTGGAGGACATCGGTCCGAAGGTCGCCGCGTCCCTGATCGAGCACCTCACCCGGCTCCGTCCCGAGCTCGAGCGGCTGCGTGAGGCCGGAGTCTCGCTGGACGTCCGCGAAGAAGACCTGCCGCCGGTCGTCGCGGCCGGCGCCCCGCTGGAAGGCAAGACGGTCGTGGTCACCGGATCGATCAGCGACCCGCGTTCCGGCGAGAAGGTACCGCGCCCGACCTTCCAGCGGTTGTGCGAAAGGGCGGGCGCGGCCATCGCGTCGTCGGTCTCGGCGAACACGGACCTCCTCATCACCGGCGCCGACGTCGGAGCGAGCAAGCTCACCAAGGCCGAGAAACTCGAAGTCGAGGTCGTGGACCAGGGCGTGATCTGGAGCCAGTTGATCGAGGCGGGCGTCGTTTATTGAGGGCAAGACAAATATGGCGTGCCGCGCACCCTTTGCGGCCTGAGTCCGCGCCGACCGACGAGGGCCGATCGCGCGCTGAGTGTCCACAAAGGACGCTCTTCGGGCTGCCAGTGTCCGGTTTGGGTAGTCTGCACGGTTCCACGAGGGAGTCGTGAGCGGCAAAGAGGGTTCTAACCCTCATTATCACTCACGACCCTGGCCAGGATCGTACATATAGACATGAAACGGACACCGCGCAGTCGGAAACTGTCCCTTGTGGACACTCAGCGGCGCTTGGACGTCAGCGGAGAGGGCCCACGCCACGTTTGACTTACCCCTCAATAACCTCTCCTCCCGCGTTCAGTCCTCTGAATGCGGAAGTTCGTGTCGCGAACGACCGCATCCAGAGGACTAAACGCTGGGTTTCGTCCGGTACCGCGGGCTCGTCGAGTGCCATTCGAAACCGCCGCCCATCCAGCCCCGCAACCCGCGCAGAAACCGTTGCAGTTCAAGGGAAGGCACCGCGCTCAGCTTTTCGTGCGCCGACTGGAAGTCCCGGACGACGTCGTTGTGCAGTTCGACGGTGATCGCCGTGGCCTCTTCGATCGAGCACTTCCGGTCGGCGGCGATCAGCAGTACCGCGTTGCAGGGCGGCGATTCGTCCTCCAGGTCTTTGGCGACAGAATGCACGTCGTTGACGAGCACCGCCGCCGTTCCCGCTTGGATCGCCGCCTCGCGGACCCGAGGGTCGTAGTAGAGGTTCGAGGTCAGTTCGTAGCCGCCGAGGACGTCGATCAACGTCATCGAGGTGTAGAAGCTGTCGTGCTGCCGGGCGGCGAGATATTCCCACGCGGGCGGGTATTTCCCACTGTGGCGCCATGCCGCGTAGGCCGACCAGCTCACGAACATCGAGAAGGTCGAATAGCAGACCCGCTGGACTTGCGCGGCTGTTCCGGCTCGCCGCAGGAACTCCGTCCCCGAGTTGAGCGCCACCAGAACCCGGTCGTTGCGCAGCGTTTCGTCGAGGTCGCGGCTGAACTCGCCCAGCGACGGCACCGGGTCCATGGCGGCCATCCCCAGCGCGAGCTTCGGTGGCAGTTCGGCCGGTACGGCGCCGAGCGAGGTGTCGTCGGCGTAGAGGTCGTCGGCCGCCCACCAGGCGGCGTTGAGCCGCGCCGAGATCAGCAGCCGGTCGGGATCCTCGCAGTCGGGGTGGGCGAGCATGACGAGCCTGCCGAAGCCCGCTTTGCCGATCTGCTCGCATTCCTCGTCGTCGAAGCCGCACTCCCCCGCCCACAGGGCCAGCCGCCGGTCGACCTCGGCGGCGAGCGGGTCGTTGATCCGTTCAGTGACGGGGCAGTACAGCGGCGGCGCCGACCCGTCGCCCCAGGGCCGGTACGCGTAAGCCGGGTCGAGGGCGGGTTGTTCCGGCGGCGGAGTCGCCTCCGCCGCCGGAGCAACCGCGGTCAGCCTGGCCGCCAGCCGGGCGGCGGACGTGCCCAGACCGCTCGGACCGGCCAGTAGCGTGGCGAGCGCACCCTGTTCGGTCATCGCTTACTCCGATGGTCTCGCGGGATCAGACGCGGTCCGCGGCGATGAGGAGGTAGTGGAAGCTACCTTCGCGGTAGGCGTCGAGGAACGGTCCTTCGATCCCGGTCGCCACCGACGACTTCGCCCGCAGTTCCCAGTACGGGATCGTGTCCGGCGTCAGATCCACCACCGAGATCGGCACCAGGTCGTTGGCCGTCATGGCCTTGAAGTACTCGCTGCGCGGATGGATGTTGCAGGTGTAGTGCTGGTCGATCTGCGCGACGGCCTTCGACCGGCCACCGGTCACGTCGTTGTAGCACCCGGTGATGGTGACGTAGCGGCCGCCGAACTCCAGCTGCCGCGCGTGCTCGGCGAACAGCTCGTGGAGGTCCACGTACATGGTGCTTTCGTTGTTCCAGATCGCCTTGCGCGAGCCGGATTCGAAGCCGGTGTCGAGCATGTTGCGGAAGTGGTAGCGCACCCGGTCGGCGACGCCCCGGATATCCGCCTGGTGATTGGCGAACTCGACCTGCTTCTCCGAGATCGAGATCCCGTCGACGTGGCAGCCGAATCGCGCGTTGGCCATGATGCTGGACCCGCCGCGCCCGCAGCCGGCGTCGAGAAGCCGGTCGTCCGGTTTGACGTCGCCGAGGTGATCGAGCAGGACGTCGGCCTGTGCCGTCTCCAGGCGGTGCATTTCGGCGATGATCCGCTCGTCGCGGGTGTCCTCGGGGCCTTCCAGCACGGACCAGTCGACCTCGCCGATCCCGTAGTGGTGGTGATAGAGCCCGTCCACATCGCCCAGGCGCAGATTGACCGGGTCCTTCTCCTTGTTCCAGTACGACGCCACCGACTTCTGATACTCGGTGCGCAGAACCTTTGCGGGAGCGGGAGTACGGGCGATCGTCACGTGTGTGGTCCTTTCTGGAGCGTTGTTGTTCGTTGTCGTCGCGGGGCGAGGGGTCACCGCGCGACCTCGACGTTCTCCAGCACGCCGAGCGCGTCGGGCACGAGCACGGCGGCCGAGTAGTAGGTACTGACCAGGTAGGTGGCGACGGCCTGTTCGGTGATGCCCTCGAAGCGCACGTTCAGGCCCGGCTCGTACTCGTCGGGCAGTCCGGTCTGGTGCAGCCCGATCACGCCGTTGTCCTCCACACCGGTCCGCATGGCGAGGATCGAGGACGTGCCGTTGTCGGTGATCGGGATCTTGTCGCAGGGCAGGAGCGGCACCCCGCGCCACGCGGCGACCACCTTCCCGTCGACCGTGGTCCCTTCCGGATACAGGCTGCGACGGGTGCATTCCCTGCCGAACGCGGCGATCGCGCGTGGGTGGGCGAGGAAGAACTTCGTCTTGCGGCGACGGCTGACGAGTTCGTCCATGTCGTCGGGCGTCGGCGGACCGGAGCGGGTCTGGAACCGCGACTTGAGATCGGCGTTGTGCAGCAGCCCGAACTCGCGGTTGTTGATCAGGTCGTGCTCTTGCCGCTCACGCAGTGCCGAAATGGTCAGCCGGAGTTGCTCTTCGAACTGGTCCATCGGCCCGTTGTAGAGATCGGTCACCCGCGTGTGCACCCGCAACGCCGTCTGCGCGACGGCCAGGTCGTACTCGCGCGGCGAGATCTCGTAGTCGACGAAGGTGCCCGGCAGCAGCGGCTCGCCGTCGTGCCCCGACGACATCCCGATCTCGGCCTCGCCCTTGGCGTTCTGCGGTTTTCCCTTGCTCGCCAGCATGTCCTGCACGTGGCGGCGCATCGCCTCGGACCGGCCGTTGAGGTCGGCGAAATCGTCGGCGCGCAGGGTCAGCACGATGACCGGGGTGACGGCCTTGGCGGTGAACGGCCAGTTCCGGTCGATGCCGGCGAGCATCTCGTCACCGAAGTGGTCACCGTCGGCCATGCTGCCGACAGTGGCATCGGCGCCGTACTCGCCCGGAACGACCTTGGCGATCTTGCCGTGCGCGACCAGCACGACCTCGTCGAGCGGAGACCCGTGGCTGACGATGGTCTCGCCGGGCTGGTACTCGTGCTGCACGAACCGGTCGGCGAGCGCGGTGAGCGTGTCCTCGTCGTCGAAACCCCGCAGCAGGGCCAATTCCGCGAGTTCCTGCGGGACGACCCGGACCTCGGTGCCGACATTGGTGAAGCTCACCCGCCCGTCGCCGACCGCGTAGGTCAGCCGCCGGTTGACGCGGTAGGTGCCACCGGCCGCCTCGACCCAGGGAAGCATCTTCAGCAGCCAGCGCGGCGTGATGCTCTGCATCTGCGGCCGCGTCTTGGTGGTCGTCGCCAGGTTCCGTGCGGCGGCCGGGCCGAGACTGAGCCGCCGGTCGGCCTCCGGCGTCGTCGCGGTCATCCTTCGCGGCCGAGTTCGGCGGCTTCGAGGACGGCCAGCGCGTCCGGCACGAGCACGGCGGCGGAGTAGTAGGTGCTGACCAGGTAGGAGATGATCGCCTGCTCCGAGATCCCCATGAACCGGACGTTCAGCCCGGGCTCGTATTCGTCCGGCAGGCCGATCTGACGCAGGCCGACCACGCCCTGGTTCTTCTCGCCGGTGCGGATCAGCAGTACGGAGCTGGTGCTGGTCTGGCTCACCGGGATCTTGTTGCACGGCAGGATCGGGACGCCGCGCCACGACGGCACCTTGTGCCCGCCGAGATCGGTGCCGGTCGGGTAGATGCCGCGTTTGCTGCACTCACGGCTGAACGCGGCGATCGTGCGCGGATGCGCGAGGAAGAAGCCGGGTTCCTTCCACACCAAGGCGAGCAGGTCGTCGAAGTCGTCCGGCGTGGGCGGGCCGGTGCGCGTCGCGATCCGCTGGGTGAAGTCGGCGTTGTGGAGCAGGCCGAAGTCGGTGTTGTTGATCATTTCATACTCTTGCCGCTCACGCAGCGCCTCGATGGTCAGGCGCAACTGCTGTTCCGTCTGGTCCATCGGCTGGTTGTAGAGATCGGACACTCGGCTGTGGACCCGGAGCACGGTCTGGGCGACGCTCAGTTCGTATTCGCGCGGCGAGGTCTCGTAGTCGACGAACGTGCCCGGCAGCAGCGGCTCACCGTCGTGTCCGGACGAGATGTCGATCTCGGCCTCGCCGAAGTCGTTGGAGCGTCCGGAGTCCTGCGACGCCTGGTCGATCTGCGCCTGCAGCGATTCGGACTGTTCCAGCACGCGCTCGAAATCCTGGCGGGTCAGCGTGAGCACGGTGCAGGCGGTGGCCGCCTTGGCGGTGAACTCCCAGATGACGTCGTCGGCGACAAGGGCTTGCGCGCCGAAGTAGTCGCCGTCCTTGACCACGCCGAGCGCGGTCTCGTCACCGTAAGGACCGGGGCCGGTCTTGGTGATCTTGCCGTGCGCGATGAGGAAGACCCGATCGGCCCGGTGCCCGAATTCGACGAGGACGTCGCCGGCCGCCACTTCCTGCTGGTCGAAGCGGCGGGCGAGTTCGGCGAGGACCTCTTCGTCGTCATATCCCTTGAGCGGCTTCAGTTCTCCCAGTTCCGCCGGGATCACACTGACCTCGGTGCCCGCCTTCGAGAAGGTCACCCGCCCGTCGCCGACCGCGTAATTGAGCCGCCGGTTGACCCGGTAGGCACCACCGTTCACCTGAACCCATTCGAGGGACTTCAGCAGCCAGCGGGACGAAATTCCCTGCATCTGCGGAACGGATTTGGTCGTCGTCGCCAGGTTGCGCGCGGCGGCCCGGCCCAAACTCAGCTGCGGATTTTCCGGCCCCTGGACACCTTCGGCGGCAGTGCCCGATTCGGTCACGGTCACAGCAAGGTCCACCCTTCGATAGTCGTGTGAACAAACAAGACCCACAATTCGCGGCGTGCCGGTCATGCCCCGAACTGCGGCCCCGCAGGATCAACATAGCAAGGGGTTTTTCCCACACAAGCGCACTTTCAGGTAATGCGACAAGGCCACCCGAATGCCGATTTTCCCATTGTGCAGGAAAGCTTTTCTTAACGTCACCCGCCGCCTTATGGCCGCCATGCAATCGGGCCAGTGATTGTTCTGAGGTGTCATGCGGCGCCGCGCCGGAACTCCCCGGTGTACCCGCGATGCGGCCGTTGGAGTGGCCACACCGGACTCTTTCGGGTCGCCTCCGCATCCGCGTTCGGCATTGGCTTGACAGACAGCGACGAAACAGAGGGTCGCGTCCGGACACTCCGTCGGGTCATGGTTCAGCCCTTGCTGACATATCAGCGAAGGCTGTACTGTCCGGCCTGTGCTGACATGTGAGACCCAGGGTGCCGCACTTGCCCGGCTCGGACGAGCCCTCGCCGACCCGAACCGGTGCCGGATCCTGGTCGCTCTGCTCGACGGAGTGAGCTATCCCGGCCGGCTGGCCGATCAACTCGGCCTGAGCCGTTCGAACGTGTCGAATCACCTCGCCTGCCTGCGAGGTTGCGGGCTGGTCGTGGCGACCTACGAAGGCAGGCAGGTCCGCTACTCGCTGGCGGACGCGCATCTGGCCCGTGCGTTGCGGGAGCTCGCCCAAGTTGTGCTGGCCGTCGACACCGCCGAGCCCTGTGTGGACGAGGTGCTCCAGTGAGCGTGGAGAGCGGCTCCTGCGCGGACGGCTGCTGCACCACGAAGTCCACAGTGGCCCCGGATCGCCGGGCGTTGCTGTCTCGACGCGTCCGGCTCCTGGTCGCCGCGACGATCACCTACAACGTCGTGGAGGCGGTCGTCGCCATCTCGGCGGGCACCATCGCCTCGTCGACCGCCCTGATCGGCTTCGGCCTGGACTCGGTCATCGAAGTCGCCTCTGCCGCGGCCGTCGCGTGGCAGTTCTCCGGCAAGGACCCGGAAGCCCGCGAACGCACCGCGCTCAAGGCCATCGCGGTGTCCTTCTTCGCGCTGGCCGCCTATGTCACCGTCGAGTCGGTGCGCGCCCTGTTCGGCGCCGAACCCGCCGAGCACTCCCCCGTCGGTATCGTGCTGGCGGCGGTCTCGCTGCTCGTGATGCCTTTCCTCTCCTACGCCCAGCGTCGAGCCGGGCGCGAGCTCGGCTCCGCGAGCGCTGTCGCCGACTCGAAGCAGACCTTGCTCTGCACCTACCTTTCCGGTGTGCTGCTCGTCGGGTTGCTGCTCAACGGCCTCTTCGGCTGGTACTGGGCCGATCCCCTGGTCGCGCTCGTCATCGCCGCCGTCGCGATCAAGGAAGGCCGCGAGGCCTGGCGCGGCGAACACTGCTGCTGAAAGGAGCGCGATGAACCCGCCCGCTCGGTGGAACCGGTACTGGGACGGCAAATCCCGGAACTACGACCGGGAAATGCAGTTCATGGACCGGAAGCTCTTCGGCGATTCTCGGGCGTGGGCGTGCGGGCAGGCCACCGGCGACGTCCTCGAAGTCGCGGTCGGGACCGGCCTGAACCTGCCGCTCTATCCCGGCGAGGTCACGCTCACCGGCATCGACCTCGGCGACGGCATGCTCGCCATCGCCCGCGCCCGTGCCGAACGCCTCGGCCACCCGGTGACGCTGCGGCGAGCCGACGCGCACGACCTGCCTTTCGACGCCGAGTCGTTCGACACCGTGGTCTGCACCCTCGGCCTCTGTGCCATCCCCGACGACGGCAAGGCGTTGCGGGAAATGGCCCGAGTCCTCCGGCCGACCGGCAGGCTCATCCTGCTCGACCACATCGCGAGTTCGTCCCGCGCGATCCGCGGTCTGCAATGGATCGCCGAGAGGATCACCGTGCCCATGGCGGGAGAGCACTTCCTCCGGCGGCCGTTCGACAAGATCGGTGACCTCGGCCTGGCCGTCGAACGACGGGATCGGTTCAAACTCGGGCTGGTGGAACGGCTCGTCGCCCGCAAATGAGGCGTGTCATCGGAATTTCATCGACGCGGCCGATCCTGATGACGTGACCTACCCTCAGCCGCAGCCGTCCATCTGGCAGCAGTACCCCGTCGCCCCGCCGAAGAAGACCCCGAAGACCGGGCTGATCGTCGGGATCGCCGCCGCGGCGCTCGTCGTCACCGGCGGAGCGATCGCGGTGACCGTGGCGCTCGTGACCGGTGGCAGCGCTCCCGAGGTCGATCCCGACCCGTTCTCCGCGCAGGCCGGGGACTGCATCTCGGCCGACGAAGACGCCGGTACCAACGGTGCGTTCAGTGCCAGCGCCGTGCGGGTCCACTGTTCGGACAGCTCCGCCAACTACACGGTGATCGCGCAGCTTTCGACCGGATCCGGCTCCGATTGCGACGCCGTGCCCGGCTACGAGTACGGCAACCCCGTCGTCTACGACTTCGCGTCGGGGCAGTCTCGGGAACTCTGCGTCATGCCGAAGGGCTGAGCGAGCCTAGGCACTGGCGAGACGCTGTACTTGCCCGGCGTGCAGATCGCTCACCCATTCCCAGCCGGGTTCGGCCGACGAGCCGATCCGCGGGTCATCGGGGGTACGGCCGTCGCGCACGGCATGCACATACGCCCGGTCCAGATCGATCCGTGCGCGCGCCTGGCCGGCTCGGCCGACGGCCCCGTGGCCGGGTACGACGACATCGACGTCGTCCGCGATCTCTTCGAGCAGCCGGAGTCCGGTCAGGTAATCCCCGAGCGGATCGGCGGTGTGGTCGAACATCGGGACCAGGACGTCGGAAAGCATGTCGCCCGCCACGAGAACCCCGCGGTCCTCGATCAGCAGCGCGGCATGGCCGGGAGCGTGGGCCGGATGCTCGATGATCCGCAGTTCAGGGCCGTCCCAAGGAATCCGGGCGCTTCCGGCGGGCAGACCGGCGATGATGCCGAACAGATCCGACGACACCTCCCCGGCGATTTCCGGCGGCAGTCCCTCGGCGAATTCGGTCTGCCAGTTCGCTTTCGACCGCAGATCTCGCAGATAGGCGGCGCAGCGGTCCGTGCCGTAGCGGGGCGCGTCACCGAACGCGGTGTGCCAGAGCGCGTGATCCCAATCGGGATGTGTCGCGAAACCCGCCACCACCGGCCGGCCGGACTCGGCCAGGTCGTTCGCGAGGCAGGCCATTTCGTCGTCGGTGATCCCGGGATCGACGAGCAGCACGCCTTCCTCGCCCTCGACGACGACCGTGTTGTTCCTCAGCAACGCGCTCTGATGGACCAGCACACCCGTCGCAACCTGTGTCAGCACGCCGATCCTCCGCTTGTGATATGCAACCACTTCGCTGAGACGGTAGCGCCGACTGGTGGCATAGTGCAAGCACTATGGACGGCCGCCGACCTCCCAGGCCGCTTCGATCATCCGGAAGATCTCGTCCACCGCGGCCTCCGGATCGGCCGCCTCCCGGCCGATCGCGTAGGCGTCGATCACGAACCTGGCGATCGTCCGGCAGGCGGTCGCGGACCGGGACGACTCCGGATCGGCCGCGATGGCCGCTGCCAAGGACTCCGCGTGACGCAGCCTCATCGAGTCTTCGTACTCCCGCAAGGCGGGCGATTCGTCGATCATGCGCCAGATCGGGGCGGCGCCGTCCGCCGTGCAATGACGCACCATCGCGTGAACCTCACGACGTAGCGCGGGGATGAGCGGCTCCCCCGGCGACCTTTCGGCGACCGCCCGCGTGAGCCCTTGCTCGAAGGCCGTGTCCTGCTCGAACACCAATGCCTCTTTCGAGGCGAAATGGGAAAAGAGCGTCGTGACGGCCACGTCGGCCTCCGCGGCCACCTCGCGGATGCCCACTTCGTCGTACCCGCGTTCCAGGAAAAGCCGCAGGGCGGTGTCGGCGATCTTCTGACGCGTCGCGGCCTTCTTCCGCTCACGACGTCCGGTCGGCACGGTCATGCGGCGACGCTAGCAGATCCAAAACAACAACAGTTCCAAAAGACTAACCGTTAGTGCTACGGTCATCGGCATGAAGCAAGTGATCTTCACCGAGTTCGGTGGTCCTGAAGTCCTGCGACTCGTCGACGCCGAAGAGCCGCACGCCGGCCCAGGTCAGGTACGCATCGCCGTGCGCGCGGCCGGGGTGAACCCCGTCGATTGGAGGATCCGCGAAGGTCAGGTCCTCGGCGCGCATCCGACCGTGCTGCCGTCCGGGGTCGGCCTGGATGCCGCCGGGGTGGTGGACGAGGTCGGCGAAGGTGTGGACGGGGTCGAGGTCGGCGACTCGGTGTTCGGCGAGGGTTCGAGCACCTATGCCGAGTTCGCCGTGCTGTCGGCGTGGGCGGGAATGCCCGAAGGTCTGACGTTCGAGGAGGCGGCCGGATATCCGTCCGTGGTCGAGACCGCGCTGCGGCTCATCCGCGAAGCCGGCGTGCGGGCCGGCGAGACGCTGCTGGTCAGCGGCGCGTCCGGCGGGGTCGGATCGGCGGTACTACAGATCGCGCGCGAACGCGGCATCACGGTGATCGGCACGGCCGGCGCCGCCAACCAGGACTATCTGCGCGATCTGGGCGCGCTCGCCACGACCTACGGCGAGGGCTGGGTGGAACGGGTGCGGCGGCTCGGCCGGGTCGACGCCGCCCTCGACCTGGCCGGGTCGGGCGTGATCGCCGAACTGGTCGAGCTGACCGGCGATCCGGGGAAGGTCCTCTCCATCGCCGATCTCGGCGCGCCCGAGTTCGGCGTCCGGTTCTCCGGCGTGGCCGGGAGCGTGCCGGACGCGCTGGCCGAGGCCGTCGACCTCATCTCGCGGGGGAAGCTGCACATCCCGGTCGAGAAGTCCTATTCACTCGCCGACGCCGCGGCTGCGCACACCGACAGCCATGCCGGGCACACCCGCGGCCGCCGGGTCATCGTCGTGTGAGCCGGTTCAGGCGGCGGGAAGGATCACGACGCCGTCGTCATCGGAGTAGAGCGTGTCTCC
The DNA here is from genome assembly GCF_044765885.1 of Amycolatopsis sp. NPDC102389. Lineage (NCBI taxonomy): Bacteria > Bacillati > Actinomycetota > Actinomycetes > Pseudonocardiales > Pseudonocardiaceae > Amycolatopsis > Amycolatopsis sp. NPDC102389. The sequence continues at coordinate 21,638 of NZ_JBIWKX010000041.1, read as the reverse complement.
GGGAGTGAAGGTCACTCCCCCGAAGCCGACCGGGACGTCGACAGCGCCGACGCCCGCCTTGGAGCTCTTGCGCGGGTTGGTGCCGAGTGCCTTCACCCCGAGCGGGAGCCCGGCGAGCTCAGCGCTGTCGCGTACCGCGCCGTTGACGACGATGCCCGCCCAGCCGTTGTCGACCGCGGACTTCGCGATCATGTCGCCGGTGAGCGCGCTGTGCAGGGAACCGCCGCCGTCGACCACCAGCACCGCGCCTTCACCCGGAGTGGCCAGCAGCTTTTTGACCAGGCCGTTGTCCTCGTGACAGGAGACGGTCCGGATCGGGCCCGAGAAGGACCGGTGCCCGCCGAACTGGCGGAACTGGGTGTCGCAGACGCGCAGCCGCTCGCCGTGTTCGTCGACGAGGTCGGCGGTGGTGAAGGAATCGATCACGGGTCCTGAGTGTAGGGCGGGAAAAGCGTGTCCAGTACGTGGGTGAGGATGGCGGCGGGATCCGCGGCGGGTGCGACGGTCTGGCGCAGCGCGAGGCCGATGCCCAACGCCCCCAGCATGACGACGGCCTGATCCAGTGGCATGGCGGGTTCGAGACGCAGTCGACTGCTGTGTTCGACCAGCAGGGCGACCACCTCGTCGTCATGGCGTCGCTGGATCGCCGCGACCAGCGCGGCGGTTTCCGGTTGCTGTGCCGTCGCGGCGAGCACTTCCGCGGCCGCCGCACTCCACTTCGCCGCGTCCTTGTCCGCCACGTCGACGGGGTTCAGCGCCGCGATCACCTCGTCGCGCGAAGTGGCGTTAGCCAGCGCTTCGCGCAGTCCGCGCAGATGGCCGTCCGCGTCGGCTTCGATGATCGCCAGCCACAGTCCTTCTTTGCCGCCGAAATGCTTGTAGACGGCGCCGCGGGTGTACCCGGCGTCGGCCGCGATCTCCTCGACCGTCGCCGCGAGGAAACCGCGCCGCAGGAAAACCTGACGTCCGGCGGCCAGCAAGTGGTCATGGGTGCGTCGCTGCTGCTCGGCCCGGGTCAGCCTGGTCATCGTCTCCCATTCAGTAACAGAGTGTTTCTGGAAACACGACGTTACTGTATCGTCGGCCGCATGGACCTCCTGGCACCCGTGGCGGCGTTTCTCAGCCTTCCCCTCTTCCTGGCGGGGTTCGCGTGGTACGCCGCGCGTGCCCGGCGTTGCGGTGTCAGCCAATCCTTGCTCGCGCCGATCGAGGAGATCTGGGACCCGATCGCGCACAAGACGAACATCGAGATCCAGATCGAGGCCGAACGGAGTCCGGAGACGCCGTCCCCTGGCGATCCGCCTGAGCCGAGGTGGCGATTGCCTCAGTAGCCGACGGTGAAACGCCGGTCCCTGCCCGGATTCTCGAGCTCGTCGACGATGGCGACGGCGAGATCCTCCGCCGAGATCCGGGACGATCCGTCCTTCGCGACGAGGATCGCCGTCGTCCCTCGCCGGTAGGCCCCGGTCCGGACGCCGGGCTCGAGGATCGCGGGTGGGCTGAGGTACACCCAGTCGCCCGAGTGCGCTTCACAGGCTTGGAGCTGCTTCGTGCTGGCCGAGGCGATGGTCCGCCACGCCGTCGGCACGAACGCCGGATCGTCGATCACGAGCCCACCCGACGGCGAGCGCAGCGGCCCGGCGCCTCCGACGACGAGGACGCGGGTGCCCGCCGCGGCGTCGAGCAGGGCCGTGATCGTGGCGGCGACGGTGTCTTCCGCGCCGGGCTCGGGTCTCGTCGCACCCACGACGGCGTCGACTCCCGCGAAGACGGCGCTCATCCGGCCGACGTCGGTGGCGTCACCGCGGACGACTTCGACGTCCGGATGCGGCGATTCCGTTGGCGTACCACGGAAAACGGCGGTGACCTGGTGTCCACGGGAAGCGGCTTCGGCGACGACACGGGAGCCTGCCATCCCCGATGCCCCGACCACGGCGATCCTCATCGGACGGCACTCTTCGGGGTGATCTGACCCGCGACGATCGAGGCCAGCGCGAGCGCGAACCCGGCGAGCTGGATCAAGCCCAGCGACTGGCCGAGTAGCGCGGCGCCGAGTACCGCGGCGACCATCGGCGAGAGCAGCCCGAGGACGGCGACCGAGGTGACCGGCAGGGACGTGATGCCGCGGAACCACAGGACGTAGGCGAGCAATCCGCCGATCAGGCCGAGCCAGAGGTAGCCGAGACCCGCGTTCAGGTCGATCGCCGGCGGCGCTCCTTCGAACAGGAAGGTCACTGGCAGCAGGAACAACCCGCCCGCGGTGAGCTGCCACGACGCGAACGCGGTCGGCCCGACGTCCGCCGGACGTCCCCAGCGTTTGGTGAGCGTGACGCCGAGTGCCATCGTCCCGGCGCCGCCGAGCCCGGCGATCACCCCGATGACGTCGAAGCCCGCCGCCGGCCCGAGCACCACCAGCCCGACACCCACGATTCCGACGATCCCCCAGGCGAACCGCCACGCGGACGGGCTCTGCCGCAGCACGGCCACGGCGAGGATCGCGACGAGCAGCGGCTGGGCGGCGCCGAGGGTGGCGGCGACCCCGCCGGGCAGTCGTTCGGCGGCGACGAACAGCAGGGGGAAGAACATCCCGATGTTGAGGACGCCGAGCGCGGCGGCCTTCAGCCACCACGTGCCGCGCGGGAGGGTACGGGTGATGGTGAGCGCGATCAGTCCGGCGGGAAGGGCGCGCATGAGCCCCGCGAACAGCGGATGTCCCGGCGGGAGGAGTTCGGTGGTGACCACGTAGGTCGACCCCCAGACCATGGGAGCGAAAGCGGTCAGCGCGGTACCGGCGAGACCGGCGGCGAGCGGTGTGGTCGTCAGCGTTTTCACGCTTCTCAGCATCGGCGCTGACGATCAATGAGTCCAACACATGTTTGTCACTTGATCCATCGTGATTCAAGATGGACGCATGGAGCTTCAGCAGATGCGGTACGTCGTGGCCGTGGCGGAGACGAACAGCTTCACGCGCGCCGCGCAACGGTGTCTCGTCGTGCAGTCGGCGCTGAGCCACCAGATCGCCCGGCTGGAACGGGAGCTCGGCGCGCGGCTGTTCGAGCGCACGAGCCGCCGGGTGCGGCTCACCGCCGCGGGCGAGGCGTTCCTGCCCGCGGCCCGGCAATGCCTCGAGGCCGCCGAACGGGCGGGTTCGGAGGTCGCGGCGGCCGTCGGCGAGATCCGCGGACGGCTCACCGTCGGCATCATCCCGACCGTCGCGGCGGTCGACGTCCCGGCCGCGCTTCACACGTTCCGCGACCGATACCCGCATGTCCGGATCGGGCTGCGGGTCGGGGCGAGCGGGCAACTGGTCGAGCAGATCAAGGAGGGCGCGATCGAGGTGGCGTTCCTCGGCCTCCCGGTGACCGACCGGCCGGACGGCGTGGGCACCTGCGAACTCGGCCGCGACGATCTGATCGCCGTGGTGGCTCCCGGACATCCGCTCGCCGCCGAGTCCGAAGTGGACTTGAAGCGGCTGTCGTCCGAAGTGTTCGTGGACTTCCCGACGGGATCGGCGGGACGGGCCCAGACGGATCAGGCGTTCGCCGCGGCGGGAGTGACCAGGGAGGTCGCGTTCGAGGTGACGGCCGCCGACTTCATGGCGCGGCTCATCCATCAGGGATTGGGGGTGGCGCTGCTGCCGTCGAAGTACGTACCGAACCTGACCGACGTCGTCACCGTGCCGGTGCGGGACGCGCCCGCGCGGATCGAGTACCTCGTGTGGAACCGCTTCACCGTCACTCCGGCGGCGAAGGCCTTTCTGGAGGTACTGGGCGTGGTGAGTGGTAAGGACGGTTAGACCCGTCCTCGCCGTGTCCGCCCGGAGGCGAAGGCTCCCTTCGTCGCATCAGACTCGGTGAAGGGAGCCTTCAGCCCACCACGACCCGGCCTTCACGCGACCGGAATCGGGATCATGGGCACCTACTTGCGGTCCGCCTTGATGATCTCGATCAGGCTCGTCCACGAGCTACGTCCATGACCCGCGGCGATCGCCCGGTCGTAGTGCGACTTGATCGCCTCCGGCAGGACCACGTCGATTCCCGCGTCCCGGCTCGCCTGGACGATATGGTCGGCCGTCGCGCCCATCATGGTCACGTTGGCGTCGTCGCCGGGGTGAACGCCCTTCTCGAGCTGCTCGGCAGCCGCGTCCAGGTAGTAACCCAGCATCTTGAAGTTGTCCTTGGCGTACGGGGCGAACTTCCTCAACGGCACCCCGGCCGACCCCACCAGCGCGCCCGCGTGCATGTACACCGAAAGCGAGGTGAGGAAGATGTCCACCTGCGCCTGGTAGAACAGCTGCGCCAACCGGACGTCCTCGCCGAGGAAGTCCGGCCGCCCGATCAGCGCCAGGGTTTCGCGGTGCTTCTCGAACACGTCGGCGGGACCGCTGTAGAACACGTACGCCTCGTCCTTGCCCACAAGTTCGGCGGACACCATGCATCCGCCGGCGACGAACCGCCCACCGCGGGCCTCGACCCACTCGGCGGCTTCGCGGGTCTTCTCCGGGGTGTCCGAGCTGAGGTTGACGATCACCTTGCCCGCCAACGCGTCCTCGGCCTTCCCGAGGATGTCGTACATCGCGGCGTAATCGGTGAGGCTCAGCAGCACCAGCTCCGAGGCCGACACCGCGTCCGCCGGTGTCTCGGCACGCACGGCACCGGCGGCGACGACGCCGTCCGCGCGGGCGGCGGTGCGGTTCCAGACCGTCACTCCGTGGCCGTTCTCCAGGAGTACGTGGACCATGGCCTGTCCCATCGGGCCGAGCCCGATCAGTGTGATCATTGTGTTTCCCTTACTTCTTGAGGAGTTCGATGACGCCGATCAGGTCTTCGGCGCCGTGTCCGTCGGCGACCCGCTTGTCCATCAGCGGCTGCAGCGGGGTGAGCAGTTCCGCGCTGATGCCTTGTTCCGCCGCGGCTTTGGCGAGGTTCGGGTAGGCCCCGGCCTGCATGCCGATGTTCGACACGACGTCCGTCACGTAGTCGCCGTCGTCGATCTGTTCGGCCGAGCGCTCCAGGAAACCGCTCATCGCGTCCAGCCAGCCGCGGAGCAACGGCGCGAATTCCCGCGCTTTCCCTCCCGCCGAGCCGACCAGCGCGTACGCCTGGATGACGCCGACGAAGTACCCGTACATCCCGCTGAGCAGCGCGATGTCGTGCAGTGGCGCCAGTCCGGGGTCGGCGCCGAGGTAGTTGACGCCGCCGAAGGTGTCGAGCGCGGTGCGAGCCCGGCCGAAGACGGCGCCCGATCCGCTGTAGAAGATGAACGCCGCGGGAGTGCCGATCATCGGCGGGACGGCCATGATCCCGCCGTCCAGGTAGGCCGCGCCCAGTTCCTCGGCCCAAGCACTCATCTCACGCGCCTGGCCGGGGGTGCCGTTGGTCAGGTTGATCAGCTGCCGTCCCTCGAGCCCGGCCGACACCGGGTCGAGGACCTTGTGCACCGAGTCGTAGTCGAGCAGGCAGGCGATCACGATCTCGTTCGCCGCGAGAGCCTCCGAAACGGTCGAAGTGACCGAAGCTCCCTTAGCCGCCACCACCTCGGCGCGGCTCGCGGTCCGGTTCCACGCGGTGACCGGATGGCCCGCGGCCAGTAGTGCTTCCACGAGCGCGGTTCCCATCGCGCCCAGCCCCAGTACCGTCACCGGGGTCTTGCCGTGTTCGCTCATGGGACCACCGTGACGGGGCCCGCGCACGGATCGCTGCGGGTTCACGCACGATCTTGTCGGTGGTCCGCGCTAACGTCGGTTTCGTGCGATTCGGAGTGCTGGGGCCACTCGCCGTGTGGACGACCGCGGGCGAGCCCGTCGTCGTGCCCGAGGCGAAGGTCCGCCTCCTGCTCGCCGGGCTGCTGAGCCGCGACGGCAGGGCGGCGTCGGTGTCGTCGTTGACCGACGATCTCTGGGGCGAGCACCCGCCGGGAAATCCGGGCAACACCCTGCAGACCAAGGTCTCCCAGTTGCGCCGCGCTCTGGAGAGGGCCGAGCCGGGCGCCAGGGAGATCGTGACGCACCAACCGGCCGGATACGTCCTCACCGTCGAGCCCGGGGAGCTGGACGTCCATCGGTTCCGCGCGCTCACCGCCCGGGCTCGCGACACCGTCGACCCACGCGCGCGGGCCGCGCTGCTAGCGGACGCGCTGGCGTTGTGGAGAGGGCCTGCCTACGCCGGATTCGAGGACGAACCCTTCGCCGTCGTCGCTGCTCACCGGCTGGAGGAGGAAAGGCTGCTCGCCGAGGAGGAGCGGGCCGAAGCCCGGCTGGCGCTCGGCGAACACGCCGTCCTCACCGGTGAGCTGGCCGGTCTGGTCTCGCGGAATCCGCTGCGAGAGCGGCTACGCGGCCTGCTGATGCGCGCGTTGTACGCGGCCGGGCGGCACAGCGAAGCGCTCGAAACCTATGCCGAACTGCGCGCCCGCCTGCGTGACGAGTCCGGGCTCGAACCGGGCCCGGACCTCGCGGCGCTGCACCAGGCGATCCTCACCCGCAGCCCGGACCTCGAGCCGGTTCGCGCCGCCAAGCCCGTGCGCGGAAACCTTCCGGAGGCGCTGACCGAGCTGATCGGCCGCACGACCGCGGTCAAGGAGGTCGGCGCGCTCGTCACCGACGCACGGTTGGTCACCCTCACCGGCCCCGGCGGCGTGGGCAAGACCAGGCTCGCCATCGAGGCCGCGTCGAAGCTCGCGATGGCCGACGGCACCTGGCTCGTCGAGCTGGCGGGCCTGGACAACGTCGAGTGCCCGACCTGCCCGCCCGAGGATCTCGTCGCCGTCGTCCTCGCGGCCGTGCTGGATCTTCGAGAGGAGGCGACGTCCACCGCGTCGCTGACCAACTCGATGGCCGATGCCTTACGGGACAAGGAGATCCTGCTCGTCCTGGACAACTGCGAACAGGTCGTCGAGCCGGTCGCGGCGCTGGTGGAACGGCTGCTCGCGGCGGCGCCCCGGCTGCGTGTACTCGCCACCAGCCAGGAACCGCTCGGGCTGCCCGGGGAGAACGTCTGGGCGGTGCCACCGCTCGAACTGCCCGACCAGCCGGATTTCGCCGCGGTGCGGGAATCGAGCGCGGTCCGGCTGTTCGCCGCTCGTGCCGCGGCGGCCGCGCCCGGGTTCGCGCTCGACGCGGACAACGCGGTGGTGGTCGCCCGGATCTGCCGCACCCTCGACGGGATCCCGCTGGCGCTCGAACTCGCGGCCACCCGGGTCCGGACGCTCGGTGTGCACGAGCTCCTCGCCCGGCTGGACGACCGGTTCGGCCTGCTGTCCTCGGGCAGGCGAGGCGGCCCGCGCCGTCAGCAGACCCTCCGCGCGATGATCGACTGGAGCTGGAGCCTCCTGAGCGAGCCCGAGCAGATCGTGCTGCGCAGGCTCGCTGTCCACGCCGAGGGATGCGGGCTCGACGCCGCGGAGTCGGTCTGCGCGGGGGGCGAGATCGCCGCCGTCGACGTCCTGGATCTGGTGTCCCGGCTCGTGGACAGGTCGCTGGTGGTCAGCAGGCCGGGCAGGTCCGGCGAGCCGCGGTTCCGGCTGCTGGAGTCCGTTTCCGCGTACGCCCTGGACCACGCCGAGCGAGCGGGCGAACTCGACGACCTGTACTTGCGGCACGCCAGCTTCCACGTCGAGCTGGCCGAGCGCGGTGACGCGGGGCTGCGCGGCCGGGAGCAGCGCCGCTGGCTCGACAGGCTGGACGCCGAGGGCGCCAACACCAGGCGAGCGCTGGAAACGCTGCTGAGACAAGGAGAACAACGGCTCGCTTCGCGGCTGGTGAACGCGACGACCTGGTTCTGGTTCCTCCGCGGGCGGCTCACCGAGGCCCGGCGCTCGCTGGATCTCGTGCTCGGCGCGGAAGCCGGCGTCGGCGACGAGTACGCGCAGGCTCTCGGCTGGCGCACCGGGATCGCCGTGCTCGACGGCACCGGCACGGACGCCGCCGCGGAAGAGACCATCCGGGGCATCGCCGATCCCCGTGTCCGGGCGCGGATGTCGTGGTTCCTCGGCTACGCGTGGTCCACGGTCGGCGACCTGTGCCGAGCGGAGAAGCTCACGCTCGACGCGTGGGAGACCGCCCGCGACATCGGTGACGACTGGAGCGTCGCGGCGGCGCTGAGCGATCGGGCGTCCCATCTGATCTCCGGCGGCGACCTCACCGGCGGCGGCCGGATCGCCGCGCAGAGCGCCGGGATCTTCGACGGGCTCGGTGAACGCTGGGGCTGGCTGCAGGCATCGTTCGTCGTCGGCATGCTGGCGTCGATCGCCGGAGACTACGAGCACGCCGCCCGCGTCCATCGGGAGAGCCTTCGCCGCGCCGAGGAACTCGAGCTATGGCCGGAAGTCGCCTACAAACTGTCCTGGCTGGGCCGGACGGCGCTGCTCATGGGCAATTTCGAGGAAGCGGGGGAGTTTCACGAGCGGGCCAGGGCGCTGGCCGTCGAACACGGTTTCAAACCCGGCGAGGTCTACGCCGAAACAGGGCTGGCGCTCGGCGCACGGCGCCAGGGGCTGTTCGACGAGGCCGAGCGGCGTCTGCTGTCCATTCTGGACTGGCATCGCCGGGTGGAGTCCGAGGCGGGCAGCACCCTGGTCCTCGCCGAGCTCGGGTTCATCGCCGAGCAGCGCGGGGACGCGGCGACGGCGAAACGGCTCCAGCTCGACGGCCTCGCGATCGCCCGCCACAGCGAGGATCCCCGTGCGATCGCGCTCGGCCTGGAAGGTCTGGCCGGGGCGGAAGCGGCGGCGGGCTCCCATCGCCTGGCCGCGCGGCTGCTGGGTGCCGCGGCGGCTTCTCGGCGTTCGGTGGGCGCTCCCCTGCCGAAGGCCGAGCGCGGTGACGTCGACCGGATCACCGGCGTCGTGGTCGCGGCGCTCGGAGAAAACGCATTCTCGGCGGAGAGCGAGGCGGGTGAGGCCATCCCGATCGATCAGCTGGTGACGGACAGTCAGTAGCCGGGCACCCGTATCACCACAATGGACCATCTCTTACTTCACGTCAGCAACAAACGGTGATTTCTTTCTGTCGCGCGAGCGCCTCGACCGGTAGCGTGCGTAGCCATGCGGGTGAGGTGGGGGGCTCCCGGCGGGCCCAGGGTGACAATGCCGTGGCGAGCGGCTCCGAGGGCGGCACTGACCAGTCCCCTGACGTTGATCATCGCCGCGGTGACCGCCTTGCTGGCCTGTTTCCTCGGCACCGCCGCCGTCCTGCAGTCCTCGGCCGCGGGCGGCGCGGCCGTCGCGTACCAGTCCGGCATCGTGTGCCCGGACTACTACGGGCCCGTGTTCAGCAAGGACAACGTCCCCGCCGCGGTCGCACCGCAGGTCATCGACTCGGTCCGCCGGAACGCGCCGGCGCACGGTTTCCCCGCGCCGGTCACCTCGCGCTACACGCCGTACCTCTTCGGCACCGAGTTCAACGGCGACCCCAACTACAAGGTCGTTCTCGCCCATCGGGATCAAGCGCATCAAGGCCATCTCGATCTGGCGAGCGGGTCGACGGGCGCCGGATTTCTGCTCGGCACCGTCGTGGCCGGGGCGGAGAACATCAAGGTCGGCGCCACCCCGAGCATCAAAGGCACGCCGATACCTCCGGTGACCGGGCTGTACCGCGACCTTCCCGACCCCGCGCCGCGCTGGTGGTGCTCGCAACAGCGGAACGCCGTCGTCAGCAGGCTCGCCAACGACCCGCTCGACTCGGTCATGTTCGCCAACGACGGGAAGACGTTCGACGACACGATCCGCGCGCTGGGCGTCCCGACGATCAAGACGCTCCACATGTCGTTCTACGAGGCCCCGCCTAAGACCGTGAGCGAGGCCGAGGACCTCCAGGAACGCGGGAAAGCCCTCATCGCCGCGGTCAAGGCGGATCTGGGTTCCCGCGGCCTCGGTGACGCGATCGTCGGGTCGCTGCCGTTCGAACGCTCCGTGGAGATCAGCAACCAGGCGGAATCGAATGTCCTGATCTCGATCCTGCCGCTCGCGGCCATCAGCATCCTGGTGGGCTGCGCCGGGATCGGTACCGTCGCCCTGCAGTGGTACCAGCGGCGGCATCCGCAGCTGAGGTTGCTGTCGGCCCGCGGCAGCGGTCCGGGGGCGCTCGGGCTGCTCGCGGTGGCCGAACTCGGGCTCCCCATCGTCGTCGGCGGTGCGATGGGCGCGGTGCTCGCCCGGCTGCTGCTCGGGGTGTACGGACCACCGGGGGAACTGGACGACGGGGCGACGCTGTGGGGGTCGCTCGTCGCTGCCGCGATCCTGCTCGTCTCGCTCGCGATGCTCGCCGGTGTGATCTCGGTTCGCACCCATCGAGAGTTCGAACTCGGCCGGGTCCGCTCCGGACGACGCAAGAAGGTGAAACTCCTGGCCTTCTTCCCGTGGGAGCTGCTCACGGCCGGTGTCGCCCTGCTCGGCTGGAACCGGCTCGTCGACTACAGCAAGGGATCCCGGATCGGCAACCCGCTCCCCCAGGTCGACCCGCTCGCGCTCACGTACCCGGTTTTCGTCGTGCTCACCGTCGGGCTCGTCGCCGCACGGCTGGCGTGGCTCGCGCTGCAAGCGTCGCATCGGGCCCGGCTGTGGTCGCGGCCCGCGTTGCAGCTGGCCATCCGGCGGCTCGCCAGCGCCCGTGCCCCGGTCACCGGTGTGCTCGTGATCGGCACGCTGGCCATCGGGACCCTGGCCACGGGAATCGGCATCGCCCGCGGTCAGGAAGAGGCTCTGCAGACGAAGTCCGCCATCTTCGTCGGGGCCGAGACCAGGGTCGACACCGAAAGCGTCGTCGGCACCGGGAAGGTCGGGCTGCCCGCCTCGATCGGTGACACCACCGCGATCGTCGGCGAGCTGACCGGTTCCGGCAACGTCGTGCTGGTCGTGGATCCGCGGACGTTCCGGCACGCGGCCACGTTCGGCCCGCTCGACGGAGCCGACGTCGACCGGTTGCTGGACGGCCTGTCCAGCCCCGGTACCGGTGTCGCGGCGATCCGGATCGGGAACGACAGCGCTCAGAAGACCGCGCTGCCCGCCGGTCTCGGGAACGCCAGGGCGATCGGCGAGCTGCCGATGTTCCCGATCATCGGCACCAAGGCCGGATATGTGATCTCACGGGATTCGCTCAGCGAGGCGCAGCTCCGCTCCGTGCCCAAATGGAGCCTGCTGTCCAGCTCGTCGATGACGCAGGTGACCGAGGCGCTGGCCTCCGTGGGAGTGATGACGGCGGTCAACCGCGTCACCCGGGAGTCAGCGCTCGACGCGCTCCCGTTCTACGTGGTGTCGTGGACGTTCTCCTTCATGGCCCTGCTCGGCGCCGTGCTCGGAGTGGTGGCGGTGCTGTCGCTCCTGGTCGCGGTCGAAGTCCGCCGTCGCCAGAACGCGCTGGCCGGGGCGCTGGTGCTGCGGATGGGGATGCGGCCGCGTGCCCTGCTGGCGAGTCACCTGATGGAACTGGGCACGCTCAGCGGGCTCGCCGTGGTGATCGGCGTCGTCTGCGGTGTCTCGGTCGCGGGGCTTTCGGTGCCGCGTTTCGACCCGGCGACCTTCCTGCCACCGCAGTCGGCACTGCCTGACCCGACCCCGCTCGCCCTGACCGTTCTCGCCGTCGGTGTGCTCGTCGTGGCGCTGGCGGGCTGGATCGCGATGCGCTCGGTGCGCACCGCCCGGACCGCGGAGTTGATCCGTGCCTGAGAAACCGATCTTCCGGCTGCGCGGGATCGGCGTCGACTACCAGACGCCCGCGGGCACCGTCACCGGCGTCGACGACGTCACCATCGACATCCCGGCGCGCGGGATCACCGTGCTGGCGGGACCGTCCGGCTCCGGCAAGTCCACCCTGCTGCGGACGCTCGGCCTGTTCGAGCAGCCCGTGCGGGGCACGATCTCCTTCCAGGGCAGCGAAACCGGGAAGCTTCGGCATCGTGACCGGCGGGCGTTGCGGCGGAACCACCTCGGCCTGGTGTTCCAGAACCCGACCGACAACCTGCTCGCGTATCTGAGCGTCGCCGACAATCTCCGCGCGGCGGCGGAATCGGCCGGGACCGAATGCCTGCCCGACGACATCCTCGATCAGCTGGGACTCGGCGGGACCGGCAGTTGGCGGATCTCCGCGCTGTCGGGCGGACAGCAGCAGCGCCTCGCGTTCGGCTGCACGCTCGCTCGCCGCTCGACCGTCGTGCTCGCCGACGAACCGACGTCCCAATTGGACGAAGCCTCGGCCGACCGGGTGCTCGACACCCTGAAGTACCTGGCGGGTCAGGATTTCGCCGTCATCGTCGCCTCGCACGACGACCGGCTCATCGAACTCGGCAGCCGGGTGGCACGGATGCACAAGGGCAGACTGGAGAAGGTCGAAGAACGGGAGGTCGTGCCGTGATGGCGGAACCCGCCCTCGAGGCCGTCGGGTTGCGCCGCCGGTTCCCCCATCCCAGCGGGGACGTGGAAGTCCTGCGCGGGCTCGAACTGCGCGTGGCCGCGGGCGAACTGGTCACCGTGTCCGGCCGCTCCGGCTCCGGCAAGAGCGCGTTGCTGGCCCTGCTGTGCGGTTTCGACTCGCCCGATTCCGGCAGTGTCCTGCTGGACGGCATCCCGATAGCGGGCGCGCCGCCGTGGCACACGTGCGCCGTCCTGCCGCAGGCGCTCGGCCTGGCGAACGAACTGACCATCGCGGAGAACGTGGCGTTGCCGCTGCGGCTCCGGTCCGACATCCCGAAGCCCAGCGCGAAGGACATCCACGCGCGGGTTGCGGAACTTCTGGAGGAACTCGGGATCGGCGACCTCGGCGACCGCTACCCGCTCGAGGTCTCGTTCGGCCAGCAGCAGCGGGTCGCGCTCGCCAGGGCGGTCAGCGGGCGGCCCCGGGTCCTGCTCACCGACGAACCGACGGCGCACCTGGACGCGGGGAGCACGCCGCGCGTGCTTCGGCTGTTGCGGCGCTGCGCCGAGGACGGTGCAGCGGTCATCGTGGCCACGCACGACGACGAGGTACACCGGATCGCGGATCGGCGAGTGCGACTGCTGGACGGCGTCCTTTCCTGACTCGTGAGTGGTAAGGACGGTTCTATTTGAGGGGTAAGTCAAACGTGGCGTGGACCCTCTTCGCTGACGCCTAAGCGCCGCTGAGTGTCCACAAGGGACAGTTACTGACTGTGCGGTGTCCGGTTCATGTCTATATGTACGATTCTGGCCGGGGTCGTGAGTGGCAATGAGGGTTATTTTGAGCCGAAGGTCAAACGTGGCGTGTTCTTGGGCGGGCCGATGGTGGGCTGAAGGCTCCCTTCGTCGCGTCTAATGCGGTGAAAGGAGCCTTCGGCCCTGGTCAAGCGCGGGTCGGGGGGGGGGGGGGGGGGGTGGGTGTGGTTACAATAGCCAACCACCCACAACCCCCCACCCCCCACCACAGC
>NZ_JBIWKX010000041.1:0-8255 GCF_044765885.1 Amycolatopsis sp. NPDC102389 | reverse complement strand
GGGTGTGTGCTCTTTCTCCCCCACCCCCCCCCCCCCCACCCCACGACCCACCCGTACCGACCATGCCACGTTTGACTTACCCCTCAAAATAGAACCCTCTTTGCCACTCACGACTCACTCGCGGAACCGTGCAGACTACCCAAAGCGGACGCTGGCAGCCCGAAGCGTGTCCTCTGTGGACATTCACCGCGCGGTCGGCCCTCGTCGGTCAGCGCGGACCCAGGCCGCAAAGGGTGCGCGGCACGCCATATTTGACTTACCCCTTTCTAACCGTCCTTACCACTCACGAGACGTGCCCCCCTCTACGGAGCGACCGGGCCTGCCTTTCCGTACAGCCCGTTCCCGGCCCAGTTCACAAGATCCTGCGAGGGCCGCGAAGGCGGGACGGGCGCGAAGTTCGCGGCATCGTCGACGCTTCCTGTGCCGTCGTACTTGGCCTGCAGCGGATACGGGAACACCGGTCGCGTGCGGAAGACCTTGCCGTTGGCGTCGCGTCCGGTGGCGATCGTACGGTCCGGCGCGGTGCCGCGCTCGACCCAGGAGACGAGTTCCTTCAGCGGGTCGTACTCGGTCAGCTTGTCGCCGGTCGCGCAGTGGTACAGCGCCGGGACCATGAACAGCCGGGCCCAGTCCCGCGTCGCGGCGGGGCCGCCGTTGGCGCGGGTGAGCCGCTCGTAGTAGTCGACGCTGCCCGCGGCGGGGATCGCCTGATCCGCCCAGCCGTGCCAGATCACGAGTTTCCCGCCCGCACGACGGAATTCGCGCAGGTCCGTCGACATCGCGTTGGAGCGGACGCCTTCCGGGGTCAGCCTGTCGAATTCACGAGAGGTGAACGCGAACTTCTCGACCGACGAATGCGGAGTGCCGATCGGGTAGGCCATGTACTTCAGGTAGTTGTCGGCGAGTGCCTGTGCGAAGGGGATTCCGCCGGTTTCCGGCGACGGGATGATCCAGCCGTACCACGAGAGCTCGGAGCCGACGGTCTGGCCGCCCGGGTACAGTTTGCGGCCGCGTTCGTCGGTCGGCGGCGCGTAGATCTTCTTCGTGGCTTCCACCTGCGCCGCGGTGAGGCAGCCCGCGTTGTCGGTGCCCGCCGGGCAGGCGATCGTGGCCGGGTCGAAGCGGCAGGTGCGCGGATCGTCGATGGCGCCGTCGCCGAGCCCGTCGGACTTGTCGCACGAGGACAGTGCGGCGGCGTGCAACGCCGGGAGTTTGTCGGCGGTCAGGATCGGCTTGCCGTCGGCGCCGGTGTTCACCTTGGCGAGCCAGGTCTGATAGACGCCGAGCAGCGGCCCCCAGTATCCGGCCGGTGCGCCCGCGACGATGCCGTCGAAGTCGTGCGGATAGCGCTGCGCCAGCAGCAACGCCTCGCGACCGCCGTCGGAGCAGCCGCTGAAGTAGGACTTCTTCGGCGGAGCGCCGTAGAACGCCGTGATCAGCCGCTTGGAAGCCTTCGAGACCACGTGCGGCGCACGGAACGCGAAGTCGTCGCGGGCGGCCTGGTCGTTTTCGGCCCACTTGCCGTCGTCGACCACCGAAGGGGTCTTGCCGACGTGACCGTCGTCGGTGGCCGCGACCGCGACATCGCCGCCGTGCGGGAGACCGCAGTCGGCGAACGGCGGCGTGTTGACCACGCCGCAGAACCCGCCGCAGCCGAATTGCAGGTACCGGCCCGCGTAGGTCTTGGTCGGCAGCCGAAGCTGGAACTGCACCGCCGGTTCGACGTAGCCGCGGACGTCGCAGTTCTCCGGTTCGGTCGCCGTCGCCGGCACCACGGTCGCGGTCTTGACGTGCGTGACCGCGCCGGGAACGTCGTAGGTCCGCACGAGTTCGGCGCAGGTGCGCGCCGGGCGGTAGGTCGTTTCGCCGGCGGTGGCCGCCGGAGCCGTGAGTATCGAGCCTGCCGTGATGAGCGCTGCCACGCCGAGCATGGACAACCGCCGCATTTCCCCACCCCAGTTTCGGATCGGCTTGAGTTGGCTCATCCACCCTGGCCCCGCTCCCGTCCGTTGTCCACCAGGTTTGGGGGCATCCGGGTTGTCCAGTTCGGGCCAGGTTTGTCCGGGTGTCTTGACATCGATGTCACAGCCGAGCTTTTCTCTCTTGGCGTCACCGGTCCCCTGCGAGAAAGCATTGGTGCAACGATGCCCCGAAGCGTCAGACCTTGGGTCTGCAGCCTTCTGAGTGCCACGGTCGTGGCGTCCGGGCTGGTAGCCCTCCCTGTCACCGCCGCGGCCGAAGAGGCCCCAGCGGACTTCTACTCCTCGTTCGAACAAGGCGAGCCGGAGCCGACGTGGAGCGACACCGTCGACGTCGACCCGTCGGGCAAGCCGAAGGCCTTCGGTGTCGATGGCGCGAACGCCACCACCATCCCCGGTGACATCCGCGGCAAGGTCACCGAGGTCTCCGCCAACAGCGAGAACACCCCGAACGAGGGGGTGTCGAACCTGGTCGACGGTTCGACCGACACCAAGTGGCTGGCCTGGACCCCGACCGGCTGGGCGCAGGTCACGCTGTCCGAGCCGACGTCGATCACCCGGTACGCGCTGTCCTCGGCGAACGACTTCGACAACCGCAACCCGCAGGACTGGACGCTGCAGGGTTCCGCCGACGGGAAGTCCTGGACCGACCTGGACAAGCAGACCGGGCAGAAGTTCAGCGAGCCGTTCCAGACGAAGGAGTACCGCCTCGCCGCCGCGAGCGCCGCGTACAAGTACTTCCGGCTCGACGTCACCAAGAACAACGGTGGCTCGATCATGCAGCTCTCGGAGCTGCTGCTCGCGAACGAGGACCCGGCCCCGCCGGCGCTGCCGAACATGCGCAGCTTCACCGACAGCGGCCCGGGCAGCGGCTACACCAGCAAGAACCGGGTCGGCTTCACCGGCCTGCGCGCGTTCCGCTACTCCGGCAGCCACAAGGCGCAGGGGCACGGCTGGTCGTACAACAAGATCTTCGACGTCGACATCCCGGTCGCGGCGACCTCGGAGCTGTCGTACAAGGTGCAGCCGGAGTTCATCCGCGGTGACCTCAAGTACCCGAGCACGAACGTCGCGGTGGACCTGGCGTTCACCGACGGCACCTACCTGAGCCAGCTCGGCGCCGTCGACCAGTACGGGTTCGGCCTTTCACCGCAGGGCCAGGGCGCGAGCAAGGTGCTTTACACCAACCAGTGGAATCTCGTGCGCTCCCAGATCGGCGTCGTCGCTAAGGGCAAGACGATCGACCGGATCCTGGTCGGCTACGACAACGCCGACGGGCCGGGTTCGCTGCAGGGCTGGCTGGACGACATCAAGGTCTCGGCGACTCCGACGCCGCCGGCGAGCCTGCGCCCGTCCGACAACGTGCTGACCACGCGCGGTTCGCTGTCGAACGGCTCGTTCTCGCGCGGCAACAACATGCCCGCCACCGCGGTTCCGCACGGGTTCAACTTCTGGATCCCGACGACCGACGCGGGCACGTTGAGCTGGATGTACTCCTACCACTCGCGCAACAACGAGCAGAACCTCCCGGCGCTGCAGGCGTTCTCCGCGAGCCACGCGCCGAGCCCGTGGATGGCCGACCGGCAGACCTTCCAGTTCCTGCCCTCGACCGCGAGCGGTGTGCCGAACCCGGACCGCGAGGCGCGGAAGCTGCCGTTCAAGCACTCCAACGAGACGGCTCGGGCGCACTACTACGGCGTCGACTTCGAGAACGGGATCAAGACCGAGGTCGCGCCGACCGATCACGCGGCGCTGTACCGCTTCAAGTTCCCCGGTGCCGACTCGAACCTGATCTTCGACAACGTCAACAACAACGGCGGGCTCACCCTCGACCCGGCGGGCCGGGCGATCACCGGCTACAGCGACGTGAAGAGCGGGCTGTCGGCCGGGGCGAGCCGGATGTTCGTCTACGCCACCTTCGACAAGCCGGTGACCGCCGGTTCGAAGCTGTCCACCGGTTCGGGTGACCAGAAGCGGGACAACGTCCTCGGCTACCTGAAGTTCGACGCGGGCGCCGACAAGACGGTGAACATGCGGATCGCGACCTCGCTGATCAGCGTCGATCAGGCGAAGAAGAACATGGAGCAGGAGCTCGCCCCGAACGCGACGCTGGAGTCCGTCGCCGACGCCGCGCAGAACGCGTGGGACCAGAAGCTCAAGGTCGTCGAGGTCGAAGGGGCTTCGAAGGACCAGCTGATCACGCTGTACTCCAACCTGTACCGCCTGTTCCTGTACCCGAACTCGGGCTTCGAGAACGTCGGCACGGTCGAGAAGCCGGTGAAGAAGTACGCGAGCCCGGTGTCGCCCAAGGCCGGTCAGGACACTCCGACCCAGACCGGGGCGAAACTGGTCGACGGCGAGTTCTACGTCAACAACGGGTTCTGGGACACATACCGCACGGTGTGGTCGGCGTATTCGCTGCTCAGCCCGGAGACCACCGGCAAGCTGGTCGACGGTTTCGTGCAGCAGTACCGTGACGGCGGCTGGATCTCGCGGTGGTCCTCCCCCGGTTACGCGGATCTGATGACCGGCACCAGCTCGGACGCCGCGTTCGCGGATGCCTATCTCAAGGGAGTCAAGGGTTTCGACGTCCAGTCGGCCTACGACTCGGCGATCAAGAACGCCACGGTGACCCCGCCGAACGGTGCGGTCGGCCGGAAGGGCATCGACGAGGGCACGTTCCTCGGGTACGCGCCGAACACCGCGGACCACGGGTTCTCGTGGGCGATCGAGGGCTATGTCAACGACAACGCCATCGCGAACATGTCGAAGAAGCTCTACGACGAGGCTCCGGCGAACGACCCGCGCAAGCAGGAGTACCTGGACAACTACGGGTACTTCACCGAGCGGGCCACGCAGTACGTGAACGTGTTCGACCCGAGTGTCGGCTTCTTCCAGGGCCGTGACGCGGCGGGCAAGTTCACCCGGAGCAAGGAGCAGTTCGACCCCGAGGTCTGGGGTATCGACTACACCGAGACCAACGCGTACGGCATGCGGTTCTCGGTTCCGCAGGACGGGCAGGGCCTGGCGAACCTCTACGGCGGCAAGGCGGGGCTGGCGTCCAAATTGGACGAATTCTTCGCCAAACCCGAGCAGGGCCTCAAATTCGGCACTTACCCCGGGGTCATCCACGAGATGACCGAAGCGCGGGACGTGCGGATGGGCATGTACGCGCATTCGAACCAGGCCGCGCACCACACGCTCTACATGTACGACTACGCGGGTCAGCCGTCGAAGACGCAGGCGAAGGTCCGCGAGGCACTGGCCAGGTTGTACGTCGGCAGCGAGCTCGGCCAGGGCTACGGAGGTGACGAGGACAACGGCGAGCAGTCGGCGTGGTGGCTGTTCGGCATGCTGGGCTTCTACCCGCTGCAGGTCGGCAGCTCGGACTACGCGATCGGCTCGCCGCTGTTCACCAAGGCGACCGTGAATCTGCCGGGTGGCAAGAAGATCGTGGTCAACGCGCCGAAGAACAGCGCGAAGAACGTCTACGTGCAGGGCCTGAAGGTGAACGGCAAGGCCCAGACCTCGACGTCGCTGGCGCATTCGGCGATCGCGAACGGCGGGACGCTCGACTTCGACATGGGCCCGAACCCGTCGTCGTGGGGCACCGGCCCGGACGACGCGCCGAAGTCGATCACCAAGGGCGACGCGGTGCCGACGCCGGTGCACGACCTGACCAAGCCGGTTTCCGGTGGGGACGCCGCGTTCTTCGACAACACTTCGCGGACCGAGGCGAAGGTCAAGGCGCCGATCCAGTACCAGGTGCCCTCGACGAACGAGGCGGGTTCGTTCTACACGCTGACTTCGGGCAAGGGCGCGGGCGACGCGAAGAGCTGGGTGCTGAAGGGCTCCTACGACGGGAAGACGTGGGCGGTCGCGGATCAGCGGACGGACCAGAAGTTCGCGTGGCGGCAGCAGACCAGGGCGTTCAAGATCGCGAACCCGGCGCATTACGCCTACTACCGGCTCGAGGTCACCGCGACCACGGGCGGCGAGGCGTCGCTGTCGGAGTTCGAGGTGCTGGGCAAGCCCGACGCGGCGTGCACCCAGACGATCACGGGTGACCGCAAGGGCCCGCTGACCGTGCGGAACGGGGTGACCTGTGTGGACGGTGCGACGGTGTCCGGTCCGGTGTCGGTGTCGGCGGGCGCGAGCCTGATCGTGCGCGGCGGCTCGATCTCCGGGCCGGTGACCGCGAACGGTGCGGCGCAGGTCGTGCTGGACCGGACGAAGGTGGGCGGCCCGGTGGCGATCACCGGAACGACCGGGCCGGTCTCGATCGAGCTGACCGAGATCGGCGGGCCGGTGGCGTTGACGGGTAACCAGGGGCCGGTGCTGACCTCCAGCACGATCGGCGGACCTCTGGCGTGCGCGGCCAACTCCCCCGCTCCGACGGACTACGACCTGCGGAACACCGTCCGCGGCCCGGCCGCCGGGCAGTGCGCGAAGCTGTAGTCCTCCGGTAGGTCCGTGAAGGCCTCCTTCCCTACCTTGAGGGTAGGTAAGGAGGCCTTCACGGCTATTCGGGGCGGCGGCCGCGCAGGATGCCGAAGCCGACCAGCGCCGCGGACAGCACCGTGAGGGCGAGGCCCGCGTAGGTGGTCGCGTTCAGGAAGTCGGCCGAGTGCAGAGCCGCGGTCAGCGTTCCGGGGAAGACCAGTGCCAGGATGGTGCCGCTGAGCGCGATGCCGATCCCGGTGGTGACTTCGCCGGCGGTGTCGACGAGCGCGACGCCGATGGTGGTCCGGGTCGAGGGCAGGCCCCGCATGACGTTGGTGCCCGCGACGACGCCGACCACGCGCATCCCCGCCGCGACGAGCGCGAGCGCGACGGCGATCCAGACGTAGCCGAGCCCGCCGAACACGGTGTAGACGGCGAGTCCGCACACGACGGCGGCGGCGCTGAGCCAGGCCGCCTTGGTCATCCCGACGCGGGTGATCAGTGGAGTGATGAGGGCGCCGCCTGCGATGAGGACGACGACCTGCGGCAGCATCCCGAGCGCCGCTTCGGCGGGCGTCCAGCCCAGGCCGAACTGGAGGTGCAGCGTCACGAGATAGCTCAGCCCGGCGGTCGCCAACGCGGCAGCGGCCTTCAGCGCCAGGCCGCTGGACACGAGCGGCCGGGCGACGAGTTCCAGGTCGAGCAGAGGGTGCCGGGCGGTCTTCTCGCGGACGACGAAGCAGGTTCCGGCGAGGAGCGCGGCCGCGGCGACACCCCAGGGCAGAGCCGAGGCGGTGCCCGCTTCGACGAAGAACGTGGGGGCGAGCAGGGCGAGAACGATCGTCGCGGTGCCGAGGACGGCGCCCGCGACGTCGATTGGTTCGCGGTGCAGGCCGGCGGGATCGTCGGCGGGGATACCGGTCCGGATGCCGACGAACGCGAGCGCGGCGACCGGCACGTTCACCAGCAGCAACGCCTGCCACGGCGCGACGGCGAGCGCGAGCCCGCCCGCGGTGGGACCGACGGCGAGGCCGATCAGGCCGACCGTCGAGATCAGTGTGGTCGCGCGGACGCGCAGCACGTCCTCGTCGAAGAGGCGGAACGCGAGCGCGAGCGATCCCGGTGTCGTCATCGCGGCCGCGACGCCCATGAGCGCCCGGACGGCGATGAGCTGCCACGCGGCGGTGACGAACACCGTGGCCAGGCTCGCGACGCCGAGCAGGACGAGACCGGTGAGCATGATCTTGCGCCTGCCCACCCGGTCGGCCAGGGCGCCGAACGCCAGCATCAGGCCACCGAACACGACGGAATACGCGCCGGTGACCCATTGCAGGGTGGTCGTCGAGGCGGAGAGCTCACGGCCGATGGTCGGCAACGCGACGTTGAGGATCGAATTGTCGAGCATCTCGAACAGGAACACGGCCGAGAGCCCGGCCAGGGCGGGCCATTTCGCGGCCAGTGAGGGGCTTTGGACACGCATCACGTACTCCTTCACGGTGAAGGAGTGACGGATCATGCGATCTCGCGTATGCGCGTGCTCAGTACGGCGAGCACGTTTCTACCCCGATGTCTCCAGCCTACGGCACTCGTGAGTGGTAACGACGGTTATTGAGGGGTAAGTCGGACGTGGGGCGATGGCCTGGCTGGCGGGAGCGAGCTTGCCGAAGAAGGCCAGCGCGGTCCTGCATGTCCACAAAGGACACTTCCCCAGCTTAAAGTGACTGATTTGGGAACTTTGCGCATCTTCGCGCGGAGGTCGTGAGTGGCAAGTGGGGTTCTAACCCCACTTGCCACTCACCACCCCAAAGAAAAAACGTCATTAGAGCAACAAAA